>NZ_JBVIQR010000030.1:0-97473 GCF_055576875.1 Streptomyces sp. NPDC033229
GCCGCCGCGATCTGGCACAACCACAAGACCGGCCAGCCCGTCATACGCTCCTTGATCGCTTATGACCACTGATCACATCGGAATGACTCGTCTAGCAAACCTCTACGCTGCCACCGGCCAAAGATGGCTGGAAAAGCACGGCCCAGCCATCACCGCACACACCACCAACCCCGCCATGCCCCTCCAGTTCTCCACCCGAATGCGCACCGGCCGCGCCTACACCCACCCCACCCGCGGCCTCGTCCTCCACTGGGCCACCGCACAACTGCCCACCCCCTGCCTCCGCGAGCTCATCCACCGCACCCTCGGCCTCCACAGCGTCATCAGCAAGGACACCTACGAACAGCAGCTCCGCGCCCTGTGGCTCGGCCACCTCACCACCACCGAGGACAGCACCCCCGCTGACGCCTGCCGCGCGTGCAGCGCCCCTCGCAACACCTTCCACGCCGAGAACTGCACCACCGCCCGCTGCGCCCTCACCGGCCGGCAGCGCCGCGACTGCGGCCACGAAGGGCACGCGTGCAACACCATCTGGACCGGCCAGCACCCCGGCCTCACCGAGTGCGCCGAGTACGGCTTCTTCTGCCGCCGTACCCCAGACCTGAGATACGAGCCGTGCAACGCCGACGACCCGTTCGCCGAGCCCGACCTCACCCGCCTCTACCGCGAATGCATCTGGGACATCCCATCCCAGCGCATGATCCTTCCCGCCTCACCCTGATCAGGAACACGACGCCCAGGCAGGTCCGGCACTGAAGTCGGCCTGCGGCGTCATGCCCCGTCGAAGGCGTCTATCTCCTGCGCTCGGCTGGGCGGTCTGAGAAAGATCGCGAACCTAGAGCGGTGGTCATCGGTTCGTTTCCCTGCCTGGCCTGCGGCTTCTTGTGCGGGGCCTCGTGAGCGCCTGCATTCGCCCTGGTCGTGAGGGGGCGGTGGGGACAGGATGGGGACAGCAAGAACGCGAAGGATGTCGACGGATCTCTACGGATGCCGGGCTCGGGTTTGGGCCTTATGGCGTCTGACCTGGGGTTATGGGACTACGACCGCACAAAGTCGACGCGATCACGAAAGTTCTCACCGCTCTCCTAAAGCGGGTGTCGGCAGTTCGAATCTGCCCGGGGGCACATTGCCTGACCAGGCAAAACGCCTGACGAAAGCCCCCCGGACCAAGTCCGGGGGGCTTTGTCGTCCCCCAAGGGGGACGCACTCATGACAGCCTTCGCTCTCTCGGCGCACTACCTGGGCATTCCCCCAGCGCGGGGAGCAGGCTTCACCTGGGGAAGGCGGGAGATCACCGCAGGGTCCATCCCCGCAGGCGTGGGGAGAGACACCGCAGGTCAAGGTCGTCGGCGCTCCGGAGGCGTCCTGCGTGCCGCCGGAGAGGATGGCTGCCGTCTCGGCTGGAGGCCCACTACGACGATCGTGGGCGGACGACTCTTCGTGCTCGACGAGCGAGAGGTGACCGAGGAGATCGAGCAGGTTGCTCCAGATGCGGCTGCCGAGGCAATGGACCGGGCCTTCGCGGGGGCCACTGAACGCGCGGCTGGGCCTGTTCCAACGGGAGCTGGAAAGGGCTGCCCCGCCTCAGCCCGGAGGCAGGCCTTCCGGCTACGGCTCCTCAGCGCGGATCAGGCACACATCACGCTACTGGCGCCTCCTCCGTCCTAGACAACCTCTGCGCTCCCTTCGTGCGGCTGGTCGAGCTGCTGCTCGCGCTTGCGCTGCTCGACTCTCAGGAGTTCGACCTCCTTGGCGAGCATGGCCAGCCTGGTGTGCTCGTCAGGGTGGTCGTAGGGGTAAATACCCAACTCGAAAGCAGTAGCGTGGCGTTCGATGTCGTCCGACGTCTGCTGGAGGTAGAACGCCCGCTCGCGCCACTTGTAGTAACCAGTGAAACCGGCCGCTGCACCTACGGAGAATGTGATGCCCACAGCCCAGTACTTGAGGGGAGGCGGCGTGTCGGCAAGGGCAGAGACAGCGGTTGCACTCAGCGACCCGACGATGATGATGAATTGGGCAACGTTGTGCTTTCTTCGGTATCGCTTTCCGTCTTTTCGCAGACTTTCAAGCTCTGCCGGGATTGAATCCTTGTATGAGTATTGGCGGTCTGGGACTGGAAGTCCGAGGCGAGCGGCGTCCAAGAGACGCAGTTCTTCCGCCGCTTCCAATTCGATCTTTAGATCACGTGCCGTCTTTCTGTAGTTCCCCGTTGCGCGTTCTTCCATGGAACGGACCGCCCAGAAGGTCCCGGCACTGAGCACAAAGACGGGGATGGCAAGCTTGTTCGCGAGGGCGATAGCGGACCATCCGACGGCCACGTTCGCGACAACGAAAGCGAAGAGCAGGACGACGGCAAGAACTCCGGATACCCAGCGGGCGGCCGTCTGAATTGTCCTAATCCGTAAGGCGACCCGGATTTCAGCCATTACCTTCTTGTGCTCAATTAGGGCATGCACCCTGTCCACAGTGTCCTGCGGAGCGGCCTCCATCGTCCCTAACCTTTCTCTCCGTGGGCGTTCAACTGCTGGGGACGGATGAGGCATAAGACTCTGCCTGCGGCTCGCCGATGCATCCGCCACTACGTCGCCAGGCAGGGCGCCGGAATCCCCTTCGCGCTGTACGCGACGAGCGCTTCGCTGGGCTGCAATGACGAGGAATGCTCCACCGGCGACACCGGCAAGCATGACCAAGGAGCCCACGCCGACAGCAGCGAGGAGCGGATAGGCGCCGTCCAAGACCTTCCCCGTTGATTCGCGATCACGCCGTCAGCTTCGTTGGCCGACCTGCAACGATCCCAACAACATAACGAACGCAAAGGGTAGTTGATGCCCGTTGCCGAGGAAGCTTGGATGCGGGATCCAGCCATGAGCGGCGAGATCTCTTCGGGACTGGAGTGCGCAAGCACTCGCCGTGAATGTGAGGGCACACGGGCGGAGCGCCCCAGCAGCACGATCCCCCCGCCTCGCCTGAATGACTCCCACGGAGATACTGCTGCCCCGCAGGTCAGCACTCTGAAGCGCGCGGATCGGGGCATCGAAGAGCGCCACCGACGCGGTGATGCCTCGATCTGAGATGGCAGACCCTGGACATCGGAGCGGCCCGACTTGTGATGGGCATCACAGGCCAGGCCGCCCGATCGGGAATGGGCACGCGGACTAACGGTTCAGAGACCGCTCAGCGACGCAGGCGAGCCGCTCTCCAAACACCTTCGCAGCGTCCGGCGTGATCGTCTTGAGCGCGACCATGCCTGTGAGAATCACGTCGCACAGTTCCGATTGCACGTCGTCCCACGTGTGGCTGTTGCCCTTACGGGGGTTGGAGCCGATGACGCCGTGGATCGCCTCGGCGACCTCGCCGGCCTCTTCGCTGATCTTCAGTACGCGAAGCAGGCGCGCCACTTCCGGCGACACAGTGCTTTCTGCGTCGAGCCAATCGACGAGCTGCTCGACGGTGTCCCAGGTCTCTTGCACGGTGGCGCTCCGGGGTTCTCTTCGGGGGATGCGATCAAGTGCGTTTGGTCAGGCTGACAGTGACGCTACCGGGGGATGCCCGCACTGCGGCGGCGATCCCGGCGGCTGCGTCCGACGGGGTGATCCCTGAGGTGTTGACGACCAGTACGGGCACCCCCATCCCCCGCAGTGTTTGTACGGCACGTTCGTAAAGCTCGACCTCGCGAGCCGGCGCCTCGGGATCTCGCTCGAACCGGTGGTGCGCCCCGCGAGCCGTGAGCCGGTGCGTGATCGTCTGCGGAGTGGCGGTGAGGATCACAGAGAGGTCGGGCAGCAGGATCTCGGCGTTCAGATCGAGCAGGAAGCGTTCCGGTACGCCGTCAAGGCGCTGCAAGACGAGTGTGGAAGCAAGGTAGCGGTCGCACAGGACAACTTCTCCACGGTCGATGTGCGGGCGTATCTCGGTGCGGATGTGCTCGTACCGGTCGGCGGCGACGAGGCAGGCGAGGGCACGCCCATGGATCTGGTCCGCGTTGGCCCGGGTAAAACGGCCGAGCGCGCTGTTCGACGGTTCCGTTGTGGTGTGGACCAGGTTGCCGCGTTGGCGTAGCAGGTCGGCGAGTGTGGCGAGCATGGTGGACTTCCCGACGCCTCCAGGGCCGTCGAGGCTGATGAGCCGACCGGTCTGTTGCGTCATGCCGAACCCTCCTTCCGGTGCGTGCGGGCATGTTGCTCGCGGGCGAGGCCGGCGAGGGTGGACCGAAGCACGGGCAGGGGAACGTCGCCGAATTGGATGCCGACTGAGAAGTTGAACTCATCGCGGTCGCGGAGGGACTCGTCGGCGCCTTGGTCGGTGAAGTCGACGTCGGCGTACGCAAGCAGGGCGTCGGGCGCGTAACCAGCGGCAGTGAGCTGCTGCCATACGGGCGTACCGGGGTAGGGCCGGAACTCGAAGACGGAAGCCCGGAACATACCCGGCAAGGTGTCGCCGAGGCTCCATAAGTTGTGGATGTGGCGAACGGTCGCGTTGAGGTCAGCAAGCCGTTCGCCGGGGTATCCGAGGATGAAGTATCCCTTGACACCGATGCCGCGTTGAAGGAGTCGGCGGGTGACGGTCTCAGTCATCTCGGCCGTGATGCGCTTGTCCATGGCCTTCAGCATGCGATTGCTGCCGGATTCGATACCGAGGGCGACTTCACGTAAGCCGTTGCGGGCGAGAGCGTCGAGCAGGTCATCGTCGGCGCGGTGCAGCACGTTAATGCGACCGGTTGCGTCCCAGACATACCGCTCGCCGATCCTGTGGGCGGTGAAAGCCCGCATGGTGGGGCGGATGACGCGGGCGGCGCCGAGAAACAGGTCGTCGACGAACCGGAAGGCTGTCGCGCCGTGGTCGGTGTGCAGGCGGTGCAGCTCTTCGACGATGTTCTCGGGCGTCCGGATGCGGATGGTGATGTCGGGGTTCGCGGAGACGGCGGCGCCGCAGAACCCGCAGTCGTACGGGCAGCCACGCGAACCGACAACGTTCGCCTCGGTCCGGCCGTCGTCGGCCCGGTAGGGGTCCTGCGTGAGATACACCCGGTCGACGAACGGCAGCTCGTTGATGTCGGGAGCGAGCCAGGGCGCGGCGTCCCTGCCGTGGGCGATGCCGGCGGCTGTGGTGCCGAGCAGTCGGTCTCGCCACATGACCCCGGGAAGCTCTGCGCGGCGGCTCACGTCGTCGAGCAAGGCGGCGACGCGGGTTTCCCCCTCACCCAGTACCAAGGCGCTCGTGCGGGCCAGGCGCGGGTCGGCGAGGATGCGCTGCGGCATCGCCTTGGCATGGTGTCCGCCGACCATGAGGGCGATGTTCTGGTCGAGGCCTTCCGCAATGCGCGCCGATAGTTCGTACGTGGGGGCGAGCAGGTTCATTCCGACCCAACGGGGCCGGGCGCGGTTGACGATGGCGAGGGCCTGGCTGACGCCGAGCCCATGGGCCTCGGCGTCGAGCACGCCTACGTTGTGCCCAGCACGGGCGGCATAGGTGGCGATGTACGCGAGGCCCAGCACGGGCAGGGTGTAGTCGTTCACCCGGGGACGCAGGGAGTAGTCCCGTAACGGGGCGTTGACGAACAGGGCGTCGAGGGGTCGGGAGGGGTCGGCGCCGGTGATCAGGTCAGGCGTGGTCTGCTGGTGCTCCGTCGTGCTCGGCTGTGCGGGCATGAATCCCCCAAGCGAGTGTGAAAAGCGTCAGGGCGTGGAGCTGTGCGCGGTCGGGCGCGAACCGCTGCCAGGCAGCAGCGAATGAACGGGCGTCATCAGGTAGGGATGCGTCTGGTGCTGCGCGTCGGGCCCAAGTCCGTACGGCGAGGTCGCCGTGCGGATACACGGAAAAGTCGCCGGTGAAGTCGGCGGCGGCGGCCGAGGCAGTCCATGGGCCCACGCGAGGGATGTCGTCGAGCGCCTTGACGAGGTCGTCGGCGTCGAGCGCACACCAGGCGTCGGCGTTCAGCAGGTACGCCGCAGCTGCGGCCTGCAAGGTGGTGCGGTGGAAGGCGGCGCCAATCTGACGGAACGCATCATCGGGCAGGCCGAGCACCACCTCGGGGGCAGGGGCGAACGCAACGGGGCCGCTAGGGGTGTCGAGCGTGCCGTAGGCGGTGCACCATCGGCGGTAGAGCGCGCGGGCCTGTGCGGCTCGTACAACCTGCCGCAAAATGGCGGTGGTGATTGCGTCCCACAAGGACGGGTTCGGCAGGCGCACAACGGCACCGAGGCCGAACAGAGCGCTCTGCAAGGGAGCGGGCAACGTCTTGGGTAGCTGTCCATCCGAAGTCCGGTCGACGCGAGGAGGAGCGCCCGTTGCTTCGCCTAGGGAGTCCAGTTCGAGGACGGCCCCAGCCCAACGGACGGACCATGGCTTGCCGTGAACCAGCACGGCACGAGCCATGGGCCCGCAGTCGGAAACTGCCCACGCCGGGTGATCAGTGATGAGCGTAGCCACGAGATTCCTCTGTTCCTCTGCACAGTGATGGCCCAGGAAGTTAGGGGCACGGCGGCTTCGCTGAGCTACACAGTGTGTCTCGGAATTGACCGGACCACCCTACGGATCCAGGAACGCCCGAGCTCCCAGAATCAGGAACCAGACGGCGCCCACGAGGAGAATAAGCGCTGCCAGCAGTGCACCCACATCGGTGCTCCTCGTGACAGGTCGGACCGGCAATGGCTGAGCACTCGGCCTCGGCGCTGGTTGGATGCGAGGTCCGTGCAGACAGGCGGCCTGCCTGCCCCTGTCCGCGACTCGCGTCATCTCATGGCCGCCCGTCTGCTGGGTACGACACACGGAACAGAGTGCCGCCGGACCCGAGGTATGAGGAAGGGATACGAGTCGGCCGCCCGTGGGCGTCGGCAGCACGGCTTGCTCCCGCAGATTCAATTCCTTCCATTTCCTCACCGCAGGCACGCCTCTTTTCTGGTCTCCGCCATCGTCGCGGCGTAGGCGAAGCGCAAATCATCCGCGCTGGTCAGCGCATACTCAGCGCTCGGGGCGACAACCCATGACTTCGCCCGCTGAATCCGCGGGGAAGTAAAGGAAGGGTGCGGAACGCCGATGAGATCCCCGGACTTGAGTACGGATACTCGCGGAGTGGTCCAGGCGTCTGCCGAGTCGATCGGCACGAAGACCTCGACGCTGATGCCGGTGTGCAGCACCGGTCCGACCGGAACGCGGCCCAAAAGGCCCATCACGGCCCGCCACCCGTCCGCCGCCGGGAGACGGACGACGTCCCACGCTCGCCCTACGGGAAGATGGGCGAGCTCGCCCACCCCCCAGGCGGGCAGTACTTCCTCCACCTTGGCGCCACTCTTGACGAACCAGCCGAGGCAGAGGTACCGGTCGTCGGACCCGCCCGCGACGTTGATCAGGTCAGTCCGGCGCACCAAGTGGGGTGAGCGGCTCAGAGACAGAGCCGCACCATCGACGGTCACCATGCCAGCACCGCCCAGACGATCTTCCCGAACGGTCTGTCGTCGACGCCCCAGCCGGTGGCGAGCTCGTCGACGATGAACAGGCCGCGTCCCCGCTGCCTCTCAGTGGACGCCGGCTTGAAGTATGGCCGTCGACGGCTGGGGTCGTGCACCTCGATACGCACCCTGTCAGGCGTGGCACCGACGGCCACGGCGAGGCTGTCCTCGGGCTCGGTGCCGTAGCGGACGCTATTGGTGACGAGCTCGGATACGACGAGTTGGACGTCGCTCATCCGACTAGGGGTGATGCCGGGCGCCTCGCGCCCGATGACCTCACGGACGTAGCCCCGGGCCGCCGCAGCCGACTCCGGAGTACTCGGGAACTTGACCTGCTGGAGTGCCGCACCCGCAGGGGGTTGACCTTGAGGCGGGTGCAACGGGCAAGACTGCGTGATCACCATGCAAATCCCCTCATGGACAGTGCTGACCAGCGCCGAATATCGTCACGGCAGTGATCGCACGGTGACTTTTCGTGACCCTAGAGTGCTTCCCAACTCCCTATGGCGCAAGCCGTCTCACGAACGAATGAGAATTTGCATCCTCTGGCGAGAGTGATGGCGAACAAGTGATCAGCACGCATGACACGGACGGCGGATAGGCGGCAGACTGGCCGTCAGAAGGCAATGACGGAGGGGCACGTGAGCACACCAACAGTGCGTCGGCGCAGGCTGGGGGCGAAACTGCGCGCGCTCCGAGATGCCTTGGGGCTCACCCTGGAAGACGTCGCGGAGAAGTCGGCGGGCAGGATCACCGTCGCCAAGTTGTCCCGACTGGAGACGGCGCGCAGCGCGGCAAAGTCCGGCGACGTCGAGATGCTACTCAGCCTGTACGAGGTTGACGACGGCGAACTTCGGGCTGCGTTGCTCGCCTTGGCGGCCGAGGGGGCGCGTCGCGGATGGTGGCAGTCGTACCGCGATGTTCTGTCACCGGTGCACGAGGATCTGATCTCTTTGGAAGCCGATGCCACGTCCGTGCGGTCGTGGCAGATGGGCGCGATCCCCGGCCTGCTCCAGACCGCCGACTACGCTCGCGAGATCATCGCGAGTACGGCGATGTCGGCTGCGGTCATGGAGAGAGCGGACGCATTGGTCGAGGTCCGGCTTGCGCGTCAGGCCGTCCTCACCTCGCGCGAACGACCGCTCGACCTTCAGGTGATCATCGCCGAGAGTGCACTTCGCACGCGATGCATGAGCGAGGACGTGATGCACGATCAGCTCACGCGCTTGCTCACCCTGGGCCGCCGACCCAACATCAACATCCAGGTGATGCCAGCGGGTTCCCCTCTCCACGCGGGGCAGATGGGATCGTTCTGGATCCTCGGTTTCGACGGCCACTCCGACCTCGACGTCGTCCACATCGAAAGCCTCACGTCAGCTCTTTACATCGAGGACGGCGAGCAGGTAGGCGTCTATCAAGGCGCCTTCGAACGTTTGCGCGCTGCCGCGCTCCCGGTCGAGGAGTCCGCAGATCGCATCGCAGAGATAAGGAAGACGACATGAGTCGTATAGACGATGCCTCGACTCTCCAGGTCAGATGGTGGAAGTCGCAGGCATCAGGCGCAGTGTCCGAGTGCGTCGAGTTCGGCATAGTGGACGAGGAGGTCGTCGCGGTGCGGGACAGCAAGAATCCGACGGGACCGGCCCTCCTCCTGAGCTACGGGCAGGTGCGTGGTCTCGTCACGGCGATCCGCACCGGCAGATTCAGATAACAGCGCGGGGCGTTCCGCTCGCTGCGTGGCGGAACGCAACCCGCCCGAGGTCAGGAACGCGCCGCCGCACCCCGCGACACAGCACCGGCATACTGACCCCATGACCCCGGACGAGCTCAGGGCGACGTGCCTGAACCTGAACGGCACGACGGCGGAATACCCCTTCCCGCGCCACCCCGAGGTCTGCACCTTCAAGGTCGGCGGCAAGATCTTCGCCCTGACGACGCTCACCGCTTCCCCACTGACCGTGAGCCTCAAATGCGACCCGGAACTCGCGGTGCGGCTCCGAGAGGCTCACCCGGAGATCGTTCCGGGCTACCACCTGAACAAGCGGCACTGGAACACAGTGACGCTGGAGGGCGGGTCGCTGCCGGACCTCTTCGTACGGGAAATGATCGAGGACTCCTACGACCTCATCGTCGCCGCCCTGCCCCGGGCGACACGGCTGGTGCTGGACTGGCCGGGAGAGCGGACCGAGCAGTCGGAGTAGCCTGGAATCACCGGCACCCACGCGCCCGGAGGCCGGTCCCTGCCCAAGGGATGTGAGAACCATGACGATCGTCATCAGCTTGGCCGTGATCGTCCTGATGGCCGCCGTAGTGGTCTTCGCGATCTACGCCCTGGAGGCCCGCCGCGACGAGCGCATCGTCGACTTCAAGTTCAGCAACGCCGTCCCCAACCTCCACGAGCGGCATGCGGACGAGGTCGACCACCCGGACCGCGTCCACGCCGCCCACCGGCATCACGGGCTCCACCTGCACGGCCCGTGGGGCGGCGGCCGACACGCGTAGCAAGCCACCGGGCTCGGACTATTGCGGTTCCGCCAGCCCTCGTATCGTCGACGAGTACTGACGTCTGTGACGAGTAGGGAATGACGTGGCGGAGGCAATCGTCCCACTGACGGACGCGGAGATCACGGAGCACCTACGGGAGCTTCCTGGCTGGCAGCGGTCGGGCGATGAGATCACCCGCACCTTCGGCATCCGCTATCACGGGGGCGTGGCGCTGATCGTGCACGTCGCTGACATCGAGCGGCTGATCGGCCACCACGCGGACATCGACCTCCGCTGGGACCACGTCCGCTTCGGCATCACCACCCATGACGCGGGCCACCGGCTCACTGTCGCGGACTTCGACCTGGCGGGGCGCATCGACGCAATCACGGCGGCCCACGGGGCGCGGCCCCTCTGAACGTCCGCACGGGGTGCTGTCGACCGCGCCCCGTGCTGCCAGTGCGTGGTCCTCCCGCACGAGCGCTCACCTGCCGCCGGGAACCGCATGCTCTCGCCAACCTGATGATCGCACCGCCCCAAACCGACTAAAGTCGGATCTCATTACCGCTGGTTGTGGGGCCAGTACGCGGTTCCGGGACGTCCCGCGTCCCGAGGGGAGGGCATGTTTCCGTATGAGTCGTCGCTCCAATGGACTGATCGGCGTCTGGGCCGAGGCGCAGCGGCAGCAGCAGCGGCAGGTGGAGGCTCGGCATCGGGCGGAGGTGCAGGAGCAGCGGCGGTTGGAGCGGGAGCGGCGGGCTTATGAGCGGGAGTCGGCTCGGCTCGACCGGGAGCAGCGGGCCGCCTATCGGCAGGCCCGGGAGGCCGAGGCGCGGCGGCGGACCGAGGAGATCGAGGCCCGGGTCGAGGAGCTGACCGGGCTGCTCGTGGTGGGGTGCCGGGCGCCGGGGTTCACCACGGGGGCGCTCGCGCGGGCGGAGCAGGTGGAGGCGTTCGCCCCCGGGCATCTCGCGCAGCCCGTGCCGATGCCGGATCCGGCGCAGTACCGGTTCGCACGGGCCGAGTTCGAGCGGGACTGGCACGCGGCGCAGGCCGCCGAGGCGCAGCGGCAGCAGCAGTTGGCCGCGTACCGGCGGCAGTACGACGCGTGGGCCGTGGCGCAGCTCGCGGAGATCCGGCGGTACAACGCCGGCATCGCGGAGATGGCGTCCGCGCTGCGCGAGGGGGATCCGGACGCGGTCGTCGAGTACTTCTCGGCGGCGCTGTACGCCTCGACCGCCTGGCCGGAGGACTTCCCGCATCAGCTGTCGGCGTCGTACGACCCGGGCGCCCGGCAGTTGGTGCTGAACTGGGAGCTGCCCGGGTTCGACATCGTGCCGGAGACGAAGTCGGTGCGGTACATGGTCAACGCGGACCAGGAGAAGGAGGTCGCCCGGCCGGTCACCCAGCGGCGGGCGCTGTACCGGGACGTGCTCGCGCAGTGTGTGCTGCTGGCGTTGCGTGATCTGTTCGCGGCGGACGAGTTCGGGGCGCTGGAGTCCGTGGCACTGAACGGGTTCGTCGACGAGCACGACCCGGTCACCGGGCGGCTCGCCCAGATCTTCCTCGCCGCCGTCACCGTCCCCCGTTCCGTTTTCGGACAGCTGCATCTGGAGCAGGTGAGCGCCGTCGACTGCCTCACCGAAGGGCTCGGCGGGTTGCTGTCGGCCCGTCCCGACCAGTTGGCGGCCGTCCGGCCGGGGCGGCTGCCCGACGAGGTCGGGCGGGGGGTCGTCTCGCACGGTGGTGGCGACGATCCGGATCTGTTCGCGATGGATCCGGTGGAGTTCGAGGGGCTGGTGGCCGAGCTGTTCCGGGCCCGGGGGATGCGTGCGGTCATGACGCAGCGTTCCAATGACGGTGGTGTCGACGTCGAGGCACTGGATCCGGATCCCATCAGCGGCGGGCGGATCATCGTGCAGGTCAAGCGGTACCGCAAGACCGTGCCGCCGACCGCCGTCCGTGATCTGTACGGGACCGTCCAGGGCGCGGGTGCCAACAAGGGTGTCCTCGTGACCACCTCGAAGTTCGGCCCCGGCTCGTACGCCTTCGCCAATGGCAAGCCGCTGACGCTGGTGTCCGGGGAGGAGCTGGTGGAGCTGCTCCGGCAGCACGGGCTGCGCGGGCGGCTGGGCGGAGAAAGCGGGGGAGGTACCCGCGCGACCGCATCCGCCGTGCCCGACGCCGACACCGACACCGACACCGAGTCCGCCGACGGTGATTACAACGTGCTGGGCATGTCCTGGTCCGGCGGTGTCGTTCTGGACGTGTGCGCCCTCGTCTGCCACGGCACGCGTGTGCTCAGCGACGAGCACTTCGTCTTCTACAACAACCCGCGCACCCCCGACGGCTCCGTTCGCGCCGTACCCGCACCGGCTGCCGACAAGGCCGCCGTGCGGGTCACCTTCGACGCCCTGCCGCAGGGCGCCGACCGGCTCGTCCTCGTCGCCGCGATAGACCCGGAGGCCAATCCGCAGGCGGATCTGTCGGGGTTCACCGACGCCCGTATCCGGCTGTCGGACGCCTCGGGTGCCGAGCTGGGCCGGCTGGAGGTGTCCGACGGGCGGCCCGGCGAGACCGCTCTCGTCCTCGGTTCCTTCCGCAGGCGGGCGAGCGGCGACTGGGACTTCGTCATCGGGGGGCGGGGGTACGCGGGCGGGCTGGAGGCGCTGGTGCAGGAGTACGGGATAGAGGTCGCCTAGGGCCTGTCCGACGGGCCTTCGGCTGCGAGCCGTCGTTGCCCCTCTCGTCTGACCGGCGGGCCTTCGGCTGCCGGCCACTGTGCCGCCTCTCGCCTGACCGGCGGCCCTTCGACTGCCGGCCGCTGTGTCGCCTGCGGCGGCGAGCGCCCTGCGGGCGCGTCCTCAATCTCCCCCAGCTACCGCTGGGAGGTGCCCCCGGACGGGCTCGATATCAGCCCGTCCGGCGATTGAGGACACCGCCGCGCAGCGGTGATGCGTCCCCATGACCCGCCGAACAGGCCTCAGCCGCCAGGCGCCGCCGTGCTTCGCGTCACTCCTGCCGGCCTCTTCCCTGTCCTGACCTGCCCCAAAATGGCCGATCATGATCGACCGCCCTGCGGTGTCGGTGGATCCTCGTAGACTGCCCGAATGGCCGATCCCGCTGAGCCCACCGCGCCCGCCGACACCACTGTCACCGCCCAGATCAAGGACGAGAGCACGGGCGATTCCGATGCCCTGCGCGTCCTGCGGCGCGTCTTCGGCTACGACGCCTTCCGCGGGGATCAGCAGGAGATCATCGAGCACGTCGTCGGCGGCGGTGACGCGCTGGTCCTGATGCCGACCGGTGGCGGCAAGTCGCTCTGCTACCAGATCCCGGCCCTCGTCCGGCCCGGCGTCGGCATCGTCATCTCGCCGCTGATCGCGCTTATGCAGGACCAGGTCGACGCGTTGCGCGCGCTCGGTGTGCGGGCCGGGTTCCTCAACTCCACGCAGGACATGGACGAGCGGCGGATGGTCGAGGCCGAGTTCCTCGCCGGGGAGCTGGATCTGCTCTACCTCGCGCCGGAGCGGCTCCGCGTGGATGCCACCCTGCGGCTGCTGGACCGGGGCAAGATCTCCCTCTTCGCCATCGACGAGGCGCACTGTGTGGCGCAGTGGGGCCACGACTTCCGGCCCGACTACCTCGCGCTGTCCGCGCTGCACGAGCGCTGGCCGGACGTGCCGCGGATCGCGCTGACCGCGACCGCCACCGAGGCCACCCACGGCGAGATCGCGGGGCGGCTGAGCCTGCAGGGCGCCCGGCACTTCGTCGCCAGCTTCGACCGGCCCAACATCCAGTACCGCATCGCGCCGAAGAACGACCCGAAGCGGCAGCTGCTGGAGCTGCTGCGCACCGAGCACGACGGTGACGCCGGCGTCGTCTACTGCCTGTCGCGCAAGGGCGTCGAGGACACGGCCGCCTTCCTCGCGCAGAACGGCGTCGACGCCGTGCCGTACCACGCGGGTCTCGACGCGCGCACCCGTGCCGCCAACCAGTCGCGCTTCCTGCGCGAGGACGGTGTGGTCGTGGTCGCAACGATCGCGTTCGGCATGGGCATCGACAAGCCCGACGTGCGGTTCGTGGCCCACCTCGATCTGCCGAAGTCCGTCGAGGGCTACTACCAGGAGACCGGCCGTGCCGGGCGTGACGGTCTGCCCTCCACCGCCTGGCTGGCCTACGGCCTCCAGGACGTCGTCCAGCAGCGCAAGATGATCGACGGCTCGGAGGGCGACGACGCCCACCGCCGCAAGCTCGGGGCGCACCTCGACGCCATGCTCGCGCTGTGCGAGACGGTCGAGTGCCGACGGGTCCGGCTGCTCGCGTACTTCGGCCAGCAGAGCACCGCGTGCGGCAACTGCGACACCTGCCTCACGCCCCCGACCACCTGGGACGGCACGGTCGCCGCCCAGAAGTTCCTCTCGGCCGTGCTGCGGCTGGCCCGGGAGCGGCGGCAGAAGTTCGGCGCGGGGCAGATCATCGACATCCTGCTCGGCAAGAAGACCGCCAAGGTCATCCAGCACGACCACGACGGGCTCACCGTCTTCGGCATCGGTACCGAGCTGAGCGTCGCGGAGTGGCGGGGCGTGGTGCGGCAGCTGCTGGCGCAGGGGCTGCTGGCCGTCGAGGGCGACTACGGCACGCTCGTGCTCACCGACGCCAGTGCCGAGGTGCTGGGCAAGCAGCGCCAGGTGCTGCTGCGCCGCGAGCCGGAGAAGCCGGGCCGGGCGGCGAAGAGCGCGTCGAAGAGCGGCTCGGGCAAGCGCGCCGCGCCCGTCGATCTGCCCGAGGCGGCCGTGCCGGTCTTCGAGGCGCTGCGCGCCTGGCGCGCGGCCACCGCGAAGGAGCAGGGCGTCCCCGCGTACGTGATCTTCCACGACGCGACGCTGCGCGAGATCGCGACCCTGATGCCCGATTCCCTCGACAAGCTCGGCACGGTGGGCGGTGTCGGCGAGAACAAGCTCGTGAAGTACGGCCAGCCGATCCTCGACGTCCTCGCGGGCCTGGCATCGGGCCAGTCGGGTCACTCGGGCCAGGGACAGGACCAGGGCCAGAGTCAGAGCCAGCCGAGCCGGCCCGCGCAGTCAGCGCCGAGGCCCGACTCGGCCTTCGGGCCGGACTCCGAGTTCGGTCCCGAGCCCGACTTCGGGCCCGAACCCGAGCCTGAGATCGACTGGTGAACCGGGCGCCCGGAAGAGGCTCCCGCCCCCGAACCAGGTCTTCACGCCCGTGAGATGGGCGAAGACGACGACGTTGCCGAGGTAGGACCCGGTCTCCTCGGAGAAGCCGCCACCACAGGTGATCAGCCGCAACTCCGCCCGCGCGGACGCCCCGTACACCTTCTCCGACGGGAACTCCGTGCGGTCGTAGACCTCGATCGCGTCCGTCGTGAAGACGGCCGTACGACCGTCCGCGCGCCGCACCTCGATCGTGTTGCCCTTCTTGAGGGCGCCGAGGCCGTAGAAGACGGCGGGTCCGGCGGCCGTGTCGACGTGCCCGGCGACGATCGCGGTGCCGACCGCGCCGGGCTGGGTGCCGGCGGCGTACCAGCCGGTGAGGTTCCTGTTGTCGGCCGGGGGGCTGTCGAGGGTGCCGTCCGGCAGCAGGCCCAGCGGCTTGACGGGGGCGTCGACGCGGATCTCGGGAATGCGGACGCTGATGGGGGGCGAGGGAGGCAGCGGCGCGACGGACGACGCGTTGCGACCGCCGTCGGTCCGGAGCGCCTGCGCCTTCGAGGGCTGCGGCGGCGGCGCGCCGGACTCCGTGCCGCGCTCGATCAGCCAGGTCCCGACGCACAGCGCGACCGCTGCCACCACGGCGACCACGGTCCTGTGCCGGGAAACGCGCCGCAGTCGCGGCGGCCCGGACGGGGCGGTCAGGCCATCCGGATCTGGCGGGGCAGACGGGGCCGGCGGGCCAGCCGGCCCGGCAGAGTCGGCCGCCGAGTCGGCCAAAACAGACTGACGGCCCTGGGCCGCCCGGCCAACCCGGCCGACCGAGTCCTCCCGGCCGGCCAGGCCGACCGCGCGGCGCCGCGCCGCCTGGCGCTGGTGCTCCCGGCGCCGCTGGTACTTCTTGCGCTTGTGTCGCGTCCGAGGCATCCGGGTCCTCCACCGCGGCGGAACGGGGCGATCTCAGGGCGGGCACCGGGCCCCGGCCGTGCCCGGCCCCCGGACGCCGTGCGTACGTCCGGGGAACCGGGGGCGGACTCGGCCGCCCGGGGGACGGAGGCGGCTCGCGTCAGACGCGGTCGCCGCTCTCGCGGCGGCGCAGGTACCAGGAGCCGCCGAGCGCGGCGGCGGTCAGGACGCCCGCGCCGGCCGCGATCTCGGCTGTGCCCGAGCCGCTCTCGCTCGCGCCGCCGACACCGGTCTTCATGCCGCCCTTGGGCGGCTTGGCGGGGCTGGAGGCGGACGGGGCCGGGGATGTCGCCGAGCCCTTGGTGACGACCAGGTCGCCCGTGGCCTCCCGGCCGTTCTTGCAGGTGACGCCGATGCCGTAGGTGCCGGGCTTGGCGCTCATCGGGACCTTGAACTGCCCGACCACGACTTCCTTGTGCGTGCCCGTCTTGAGCTGGAACGACGCCGGGCCGCCGACGGCGCTGGCATCACCCGTGCCCGCACCGTCGCGGCCACAGGCGGAGGTGCTCACCGTGACCGTCGCACCGGGCTGGACGCTGCCCGGCGAGACCTCCAGCTTCTCGAACGTGCCGGCGGCGAGCGCGGGAGCGCCCGCGAGAGCGACGGCGGCTATGGACAGGGCGGTCCCGGTGAACACTCGTGCTGTACGCATGCTCGTTCCTCCGCGAGCGCGGCCGCGGCACACCGATGTGCCGCATGTAGTCGGGGTTCCACGCTCCTCAAACCGAGCGAAACGGCGTTTCGCCCCGCCTGCACCCTGACGTCACATCAGAAAGACCGCCCGGGGCACGGCGGGTGGGCCCGCCCCCACACATAAGAGCTGGTCACGGGCGGCGATGGCGTGATTACCGAACGTACGTGCCCGAAAATGGCGAACGGGTGAACCTCTCCTCGGTTCACCCGCTCGCGCATCAGGCGGCCTACTTCACGCTCCAGCCGACCTACGTCACGCTTCGATCGGCCTGCGCCACACTTCGACCGGCCTCCTGCTGCTTACTTCACCAGGTCGTCCGGGCAGCCCGTGCCGCGCGGCAGCTTGTACGGGGCCGCGATCCGGTACGTACCGGCGTGCGGCGCGTGCAGGACCGTCCAGTTGTCCTCCGGCTCGTCCTCGCCCGCCTTCTCGGGGTGCTTGGTCAGACAGCCGTTGACGTTGACCGGCGGCTCGCCCTTCGGGCCGATCCGCGGCGGCTGGACGGTCTTGCCGTCCTCGTCGATCAGGGCCAGCCAGGGTGAGTACGGAATGCGGATGAGAACCCGGCCCGCGTTGTTCACGGTGACCGTCATCCCGTCCGCGTCCGTGCGCGCCACCATCGCCGGGGGTTCGGCGATGGGCTTCGGGTCCTGCACCTCGTACAGCCGCCAGTGATCGTCGGACCACACCTTCCGCAGATACGGCAGTCCCCCGGCGACCAGCTTGGCCTCGTCGACCGCCGCGTGGTCCGGCTCGTCGATGGGCAGCACCACGTGGCGCACCGCCCAGCGGTCGAGCCAGGCGCGGTAGGTGGTGGCGTTCAGCCTGCTGGGCGTGTCGTAGAAGAGGGGGTTGCGCTTCATGTCGGCCTGGCGGTTCCAGCCGCGTGCCAGGTTCACGTACGGAGAGAGGGCCGACGCCTCGCGGTGGCTGCGCGCGGGCACGACCTCGACCCGGCCGCGCTCGGCCTCGACCCGCTGCAGCCTGTCCACCAGCGGTGCCACCTCGCGGGCCCAGGACGCGGCGGGGGTGGTGTGCACGATGTCGCTGATGGAGTTGGTGGACTGCCAGGCAGTGATCGTCACGACCGCGAGGACCACCGCGGTCCACATGCGGCCCACGGTCAGCAGCTGGGACCGGGACGGCCTCTTCAGCTCCGGCAGCGCGGCGATCAGCACCACACCGCCGAAGACCATGCCGAGCCGGGAGATGTTGGTTCCGATCTGGGAGGGGATCAGCCAGACCAGCACCACACCCAGCACATACAGGGCCGAGACGATCCGCACCGTGCGCCACTGCTTGGGCGCGAAGACCCACCCGAAGACGCCGCTGAGCAGCGGCAGGATCGCCGAGGTGAACTCCATCGGCTGCTGGCCGGAGAACGGGAACAGCCATGCCGACAGCGCGACGACCACGACGGGGGTCACCCCCAGCGCGTACGCCGCCGGGCGGCGGCCGCTCAGGAAGAGCGCGGCGGCCACTATGCCCACGAACAGGCCCGCCACCGGGCTCGACGCCGTCGCCAGCCCCGCCAGCAGGCCCGCGAGCGCGGCCCGCCCCCAGCGGTACTTGCCCTCGCTGCGCCAGCGCACCGGCCACGCGAAGATGACGGCGACGGCCGCCAGGCCGAACATCATGCCGAGCCCGAAGGTCACACGCCCCGAGATCGCGTTGCAGGTCAGCGCGAAGGTGCCGTACATCGCCGGCCACAGCGGGTGACGGACGGAGCGGCTGCGCACCAGCAGCATCGCGATCAGCCCCGCCGAGAGCGTGCCCGCGATCATCATCGTCGAGCGCACACCGAGCAGCGCCATCAGATACGGCGAGATGACGCTGTACGAGACGGGGTGCATACCGCCGTACCACGCCAGGTTGTACGCCGAGTCGGGGTGCTGGAGGGCGAACTCCGCCCACGCGTCCTGCGCCGCGAGGTCGCCGCCGCTGTTCGCGAACAGCCAGAACCACATCACGTGCAGCACGGCGGCGACGATCAGCGTCGTCGCCACGGGACGCGTCAGAGCCCGCCGGCCCACCCTGCGCCACCAGGGCGCGGGCGGGCGGGTGGCGTCGGCGCCCTGCTCCGCTTTCCCTATCCGGGACGGGACGCCATCGCCTCTGTCGTCCGGATCCTGCGGCTTGTCGGCACGCGCCGGCCCCACGGTGGTCACTGCGGTTCTCCCCGTCTTCCCCCGACGTCTTCCCTTCGGTCGGGCCGTGCCATACGTCAACCTTCGCGACGCTAACACGCCGTCGCGACGGGCCCTGAACGATGAAACGGCTCCCGGCCCGTACGCACTCGTACGGGCCAGGAGCCGCGCCACCCGTCACGGCCGGGTCCGGCGGACGGACCCGGCCGTGTCACATCCGTTCCGCTCAGCCGAGGCGGGTCAGCTTCGACCCGAACGACGGCTCCGCCAGGTCCTTCTTCAGCGTCACCGGCACCCGGACCTGACCCGGCCCGCTGCCTACGGTCAGCTGTCCGACCTCGGTCCCGGCCTTCGCCGAGTGCGGGAGCTTACGGCCGGCGTCGTTGAGCGCGAGGCCCACGGTGAGGCCGGACCAGCCGACAGCCGTGACGTCCTTCGTCGCGACGACCGGCGTCGTACCGCCGAGGCCGTCGTCCACCCGGCCGACGACATCGCCCTTCTTGACTACCTTGTGGTCCCTCAGCTCGCCCTGCGCCGCGATGAGCACCTTCTTGCTGACCGCGTTGACCGTGTCGATGATCGGGGCCTTGTGCTGCCCGAGCACCGCGGCGACGATCAGCTGCGTCGTCCCGCCGATCTCCTTCTGGCCGGCGAAGAGCAGGTTGCCGCCCGCCTTCGTGGTGCTGCCGGTCTTGATGCCGATCGCGCCGTCGAAGGGGACGAGGGTGTTGTAGTTCCGGTGGGTCGTGCCGGAGGGGTCCTTCCACGAGGGCAGCTTGGTGATCGCCACCAGGGCGGGGATCTCCATCGCCTTCTTGCCCAGCTTCACCTGGTCCTCGGCGGTGCTGACCGTGGTCTCCATGAGGCCACTCGCGTCGGTGTAGGTGGTGTTCTTCATCCCGAGTTCCTTGGCGGTGACGTTCATCTTCTTGATGAACGCCTCCTCGGACTGGGAGTCCCACCGGGCGAGCAGTCGCGCGATGTTGTTCGCCGACGGGATCATGACGGCGGACAGGGCGTCCCGCAGGGAGATCTTTTGGCCGGGCTTCACGGTGTTCAGCACCGATTCGCCCTCCGACTCCTTGCCCGCGTCGGACACGGCCTTGGAGTCGATGTCGATCATCGGGCCGTTCTCGCCCTGCTTCAGCGGGTGGTTCTTGAGCACCATGTACGCGGTCATGGTCTTGGCCACACTGCCGATCGGCACGGGCTTCTGCTCGCCGAACGAACCCATCGTGCCGAGCCCCGACACCTCGACGTAGCCCTGGCCCTCGGTGGGCCACGGCAGCGACGGCTTGGCGCCGTCGAAGGCGTAGCTCTTGCTCGCCGTCAGCTTCAGCGTCGGGTCCGGCAGCGGGCGGAACGCCTGCACGGCACAGAAGATGATCAGCAGCAGCGCCACCAGCGGCGTCCAGATCTTCACCCGGCGCACGGCGGTGCGGACGGGCGTCTCCGGCGGCGGCGGGGTGTTGGTCAGCTGCGCGAGCAGGTCCAGCGGCGCGGCCGGGGCCGCCGGCTCCGCACCCGCGGCGGACTGCGGGGGCAGTGGCGTCTGCTTCGTCCGCTCGGCCTCGGCGGGCGCCTTCGGCACACCGGTCGGCGGGGTGACGCTGACCGGTATGGCGGGCTTCGCGGGGGCGGCGGGGGTGTCGGACTTCAGCGGTACGAACTGGCTCGTGCGCTCCGAGTCCGAGTCCGCGGTGTCCTTGGGCCGCGTACTGCCCGGGGCCGGGGCCTTGCCCGAGGCCTTGCCCGAGGCCGGGGCCTTGCCCGAGGCCGGGGCGGCAGGGGCCTTGAGCAGGGCGGTCGGCTGGTCGGCCGGCTTGTCGGCTCCCTTGTCGGCCGCGCTGCCGGACGGCTTGTCGACTGCCGGGTCCGCCGACTTCTTCGCCGGGGCCCCGGCGGGCTTCGCGGCGCCGTTCTTCGGCTTCACGGCACCGAAGACGGCGGTCGGCTGGTCGGCCGGCTTGTCGGCTGCGCTGCCCGACGGCTTGTCGGACGGCTTCTTCGCCGGGGCCTCGGCGGGCTTGGCCGTGCCGTTCTTCGGCTTCACCACGCCGAACGCGGCGGTCGGCCGGTCCACGGGCTTCCCGGTGGGAGCGTCTGCCGCCTTCGCCTCCTCGCCGGACTTCTCGGCGGGCTTGCCGGCGGGCTTCGCGGCAGGCTTGTCGTCAGAGGTGGCCGCTGCCTCGGCGTCGGACTTCTCGGTGGGCTTGTGGGTGGACTTCGCGGACTCCCGGGGCTTTCCGGGCTCCACGCCGTCGCTCCCGTCGGTGTCGTCGGCGTTCGCCACCCACGCGGCGACGGCGGCCTTCAGACGGTCGTCCCCGGCGGGGACCTCGCCGGGGGCCTCGGCGGGCGCCTTCACCTTGGGCTTCGCCCCGGGCTTCACCTCGGACTTGTCCCCAGGCTTGTCCCCGGACTTCGCCTCGGACTTCGTGTCGGACTCCACCCCGGAATCAGCCGAGGGCTTTGCAATCGCATTGACTACCCGACCCTTGGCCGGGGCCGCGCCGGAACCCGATGCCGTCGCCGGCTTCGCAGATGCCACCGGCTCGGAACCGGAAGCTGAGGACTCCGAGGGCTTCGGGGACTCCGAACGCTTCGGGGACTCCGAGGAAGAGGTCTTGACCGTCGCTTCTCGGAAAACTCCGAGCCTCGGGTCGCGTTCGCCGCCAGTCGTCTCCCCCGACGACTTCCGCTGCTCCGACTTGTCGGGGGACTCGCCCGCCACCGATGCCTCCTCGAATTCCCACGTCATACGCCGAGGCGGAGAACCCAGTACCCCGCTGCCCGAACTTTCCCAACGTCTACCAGTGTCCTGTGCCGCAGAAGCGCAACCGCACCGTCACAGGGCTTCGCCCGGCTTCATCCACGTGCTAGACGAGACGACATACCTACCGGTTCCCACCCGAAGCCACCACGCACTCTCGACAGACCAATGTGAGAGGGGTCACCCTGTCACTCATCCACGCGGGGAGGCATGGATGGGCAGGAGCCGCAGAACAATTCCGGAGGAGCTTCTGCTGCTCGCCTTGGACCCGGCCACGGGAACCACGGCGCAGCCGCAGTCGCTCGACCTCGGCCTGGCCGGGGCACAGCTAGTGGAGCTGGCTCTGGCTGGACGGATAGCCCCAGACGGGGATCGTATCGCCGTGGTGATGCCACGGCCGACAGGAGATCCGACGTTGGACTCCGCACTGGAGCTGCTGCGTCGCCGCGGCAGTCCGGTACGCGCCGTCCATTGGATCGGCGGGCCCCGGCTGGGGCTGCGCCAGACGTATCTCACACACCTGGAGCGGTGCGGCATGGTGCATGCCGTGGCGGGCCAGATGTGCGGGGTGCTGCCGACGACTCGCTACCAGGCGACGGACACGGCCATCAGCCGGGAGATCAGGGCCCGGCTGGACAGCGCGATCCGCACCGGCGTGCCGCCGGACCCGCGGACCGCGGCGCTCGCCGCACTGGCCCACGCGGTCGGTCTGGGCAAGCATCTGTACCCGGGCAACGAGGGCCGCTCTTCACGCTCCCGGCTCCGGGATCTGATCAGGCACGACCCGATGGGCGGGCTCGTGGCGCACGCCGTGATGGACGTGCAGAACGGGGTCGCCGCCCAGCCGCGCCGGGCACCGGCCACGGCGGGTGCGGGCGGCGGTGGCCGCGCCGGCGGCGGTTCGGGGCGCAGGTCGACCTCCGGCCGGCCCTCGGTGGAGTCCGCCGGGGTTCCCGCGCAGCCCGTGCACCAGGAGGCCGTGATGGCCCGTGCGGGGGCCTCGTAGACGGCTTGGCCGTCGGCGTTCGCCCGCTCGTACGACCAGCACCGACCTTGAGCACAATCTTGAGCAACCAAGCACACCAGTCCCATGGATCAACCGCACTACCGCTCGCTACACCCTCCGCTCCACCGACCGCACCGCAGTCCCCATGATCCGGTTCGGGAGCCGCAGCAGCACGCGGGGTGGTGGGCCGGCCCGTCCCGGACGGCGGCTCGGTCCACCACCCCGCGTGCGTGTTCGCGTTTCACGCCTCGCGCGTGGCCGGCGGTCCCGCCGCGGATGACCCCGGGTGCGCGATTGACCCGGGTGCGCGATCGCCCCTCGCCGGCGGCCGGGCACCGGTCACCGCAAGCGGACTCTGTGTCGGCATTTTCCAGCGCCGCCCCGGCCAGTGGTGGCAGGCTGCGGATCAGGAGACAGCAGCATGACGGAGCCGGAGGTGCGTCCCGTGGCGTCCAGTGTCAATCCCACCGTAAGACGGCGCCGCTTGGGGCAGGAGCTGCGCAAGCTACGCGAACTCAAGGGCATGACCGCCGAGGAGGTGGCCGAGCGGCTACTGGTCTCGCAGTCGAAGATCAGCCGACTGGAGAACGGCCGTCGCAGCATCAGTCAGCGCGACGTCCGCGACCTGTGCGGGGTGTACGGCGTCGAGGACCATCGCATCGTCGATTCGCTGATGCAGATGGCCAAGGAGTCGCGTCAGCAAGGCTGGTGGCATGCCTTCGGCGACATCCCGTACAGCGTGTACATCGGTCTGGAGACCGACGCCTCCTCGCTGCGCGTGTACGAGGCTTCCCTCGTGCCCGGTCTGCTCCAGACCCCGAACTACGCGAGCGCGGTGACCGAGGGTTCCTGGCCGGAGGCCACGGCGGCGGACGTCGAGCGGCGGGTGCAGGTGCGCATGCGCCGGCAGGAACGCATCACCGATCCGGACAACCCGCTGCGACTGTGGGCGGTCATCGACGAGTCGGCGCTGCGTCGGATCGTCGGCAACCGCGCGATCATGCGCGAACAGATGCGGCACCTGGTGGAGTTCAGCCTCCAGCCGCACATCACCGTGCAGGTGTTGCCCTACGACGTGGGCGCGCATCCGGGGATGTACGGGAAGTTCTCCATCCTCGAGTTCCACGATCCGCAGGACGCCAGCACGGTCTACCTGGAGGGGATCACCAGCGATCTCTACCTGGAGAAGCCGAACGACGTGCAGACGTACAGCGTGATGTACGAGCATTTGCGAATGCAGGCCCTCAACGCCGAGCATTCGCGGCAGTTCATGAGCCGGGTGGCCGAGGAGTGGGGCAGCTGAGGTCCGCACGTTGAACGGGGTGGGGCCCGACGAGGCCCAGGAGGCCCGATGAGGGCCCCATGAAGGCCAGGCAAGGCCCGCCGCCGTGAAGGTCGCGCACCGTACACCCGAGACCTCTGTCTGTGAAGAGGCGCCTGGAATATGCCATCCGGTCGAGTGAACAGGCCATTCATCAGGTGATGTTGGCGCGTAACGTCGAGATCGCTTCGGGAAACCGGCGTTGAACCGACAGGCAGCATTCACAGGCATCGGAGTAATCATGGCTATTCACCAGGGAAAGACCACGTGGCGCAAGTCCTCCCACTCGCTCGCCAACGGCGACTGCGTGGAGGTCGCCTCCCCTCTCCCGCAGGCCATCGCGGTCCGTGACTCCAAGGACCCGCAGGGCCCCACCCTCACCTTCACCCCCCACGCCTGGTCCTCGTTCGTGACGACCGTCAACGATGGTTCGTACGACCTCTGACCCCGGCGTTCTGATCCGGCTCTGATTGAGAATCCATACGCAGTTCCGCGCACAGCCCTCTCGTCTGAAAGCCGTCATGGCCGAGGGGGCTTGCCGTCGCCCCCCCTTGCAGGCACCGCGCGGGCGGCTTCCGTGCCTCCACGGTCGTCGTCAGCGCAGCTCGTCCACGTAGCGATCGGTGCCGGGGACGGTCGGGATGAAGGGGGCGGCGAGTTCGACCCGGCCGAGGCCGGTGCGTTCGACGTCCGCCCCGCGCCCGGCGAAGTGTTCCTCCCAGCACACGCGTGGGTCCCGTTCGAGGAACCACAGCAGGGTCAGCCGGGTGTCGACTCCCTCGACCTGCGGCACATAGCTCATACGGTCACCCGGCAGCGGTGTCGGCCGGAAGACGGTGACCATCGCGGCCGGAGATCCGGCGAGGCGCTGCGGGAGCCGCTCGGTGCTCAGCCATCGCAGCAGCCCTCCCCGCTCCCGCGGCCCGTTCGCGTCGATGACCTCCAGAACCAGGCCCGCGTAGGGGTGGTCGAGCGCGTGGAAGTCCCGCGGCCCCTCGGTGCCGTCCCGGTAGACCGTCGCCTCGTGGTCCTGGAAGGCCGTGAAGACATGGCGACGGGCCTGGTGGACACGGCCGTCGCGATTCAACCGCTTGTTGATGCCGACGGTCCACCGCATGTGCTCGTCGTAGCGCCCCTCAGTGATCCAGTAGACCGACAGATAGCAGCCGGCGGTGACCGGCCGGGCGACGGCGGACTCCGCCGGGTGTCGCAGCTCCCGCAGCTCCCGGGTGGCCACCCAGCGACGACCGGCGTAGATCCACGGCATGGCCATGGCGCCCGCGATGAAGTGATCGTCCTCGTACCAGCGGTTGTACGCGCGCTCCTGGCCCGGGTCCGGCTCGACCAGGGTGATCAGGGCGTGGCCGGGGCGCACCCCGTAGGGCCCGACGGAGGCCAGCTCGCCGTAGACCCGGCCGCGGGCGTCGTCAGCATTCACGCCCCAGGTGTCGTCAGTCGTCATGCCCCACAGGTCTAGCTGACGTAGCGTCAAATGTGGAGCCCTGTCGACACTGGGCGGGGCATGGCGCCGCCGCCGGACGCGGACCTAACCTGAAGTCCAGCTGACTTACCGTCAGCTCTGCTGTCACGGAAGGTGCCGTCCCATGCTGCTGCGCGGCAAGACCGTACTCGTGTCCGGTGTCGGCCCCGGTCTCGGCGGGCGAGTGGCGGCGGCGTGCGTCCGCGACGGGGCCCGGGTCGTCCTCGGCGCCCGGACCGGCGCGAACCTCGCCCGGACCGCCGCGGCCATCGACCCGTCGGGCGAACGCACCGCCCATCTCGCCACGGACATCACCGACCAGGCCCAGTGCGACGCCCTCGCCACTGTCGCCACGGACCGCTTCGGGTGCCTCGACGCGGTCGTCCACGTCGCGGCACTGGACCGGCACTTCGGCGGCCTGGAGGACGCGGACTTCGACACGTGGCGGGAGGTGCTCGACGTCAATCTCCTCGGCGCGCTGCGGCTGACCCGCGCCTGCCTGCCGGCGCTCGGGAAGCGCGGCGGCTCGGTCGTCCTCATCGGCACCCAGTCCTCGGTGGCCGCGCCCACCCAGGTCCGCCAGACCGCGTACGCCGCGTCCAAGGGCGCCCTCGTCTCGGCGATGTACTCGCTGGCGCGCGAGCTGGGCCCGCACCGCATCCGGGTCAACACCGTGCAGCCCGGTTGGATGTGGGGGCCGCCCGTGCGCGAGCACGTCCGGCGCACCGCCCAGAGCGAAGGGGTGCCCGAGGACGTCGTACGGGCCCGGCTCACCGACCGGATGGCGCTGCCGGACCTCGCGACGGACGGGGACGTGGCGGAGGCCGTCGTCTTCCTGGCCTCCGACCGCGCGCGGGCGATCACCGGTCAGTCGCTGCTGGTGAACGCCGGGGAAGTGATGCGCTGACCCGCGCGGCGGGCCGGATCACGCCGGGGGATTCGCGCTCGGCCCCCGCGCCGAGCGCGTCCCGCTCACGCCGTCAGTCCTTCGCGGGCCGGACCGTACTCATGATCTTGTCGATCTGGGCCTCGGTCAGCGCGTCGGGAACGCCCTGGTCGGCGTAGATCACCCAGCCGTGGAAGGTGCCGTCCGGCAGCTTCTGGGCGATGCTCTTCACGATCGCGGTGGGCGGGACGCAGTCGCTCGGGCGGTTCTTGACGGTCACCTTGGCGGTGGCGGTCCAGCCCTCGATGCCGTTGGCCTTCCAGGCCTTCTCGTCCTTGATCTCGATCTTGGGCTTGTTGTTCAGACCGCCGTAGGCCATGGTGCCCCAGTTGCCCGCCCAGTTCCGGGCGTTCTCCTTGAGGTCCAGGTCCTTGCCGCCGCCCGTGGTGCCGATGGAGGCGAGCTGGCCCTTGCCCGCCTCACCGATGGAGTCGGGGTTGGCGCTGGAGGAGCAGCCGCCCTCGCGGTAACTCGCGATCTCCCGCATCACGACGACGGGCTTGCCGTTGTCGGTGTAGGAAATGGCGGTGCCCTGCGGGGCGACGTTCCACTTGTCGGCCTTGGCGGGCACGTCGTAGCGGTAGTTGTGCTCGTCGCTGGTCTGCGTCTGCCAGCCGGCGATCTTCGGCGGCTGGCCGGACGGGCTCGCCGAGCCGTTGCCCGGGGTGGGCTCCTGGGTCGGCTGCGCCGGGGCGCCGGACGCCTGCGGACCGCCCTTGCCCGCCTCGGGCTTCTTCTCGTCACCGCCGTTGAGCAGGAAGAACGCACCGCCGCCGATGACGGCGAGGGCCACGACGCCGCCAATGACAGCGAGCACCGTCTTGTTGCCACCACCACGCGACGGCTCGGGCTGCGGAGGCGCCTGCTGGTACTGCGGAGGCATCTGCTGGTGCGGGGGCGGCTGCACGCCGTACGGCTGCGGGGGCTGCGGCGGCGTCCCGTGCTGCTGGGGCGGCTGCGGCGGCATCCCCTGCTGCTGAGGCTGCTGCTGAGGCTGGTGCGGTGGCGTCTGCTGGTGCTGGGGCGGCTGCGGCGGCAGTGACACCGCCGGCTGCTGGGCGGTCGGCGTCCACGCGGGCGGCGGACCGAAGCCCTGTTGCGGGGGCTGCGGGGGCTGTCCGCCCTGGGGCTGCTGGGGATCCTGCGGGTTCTGTGGCCAAGACATGGCCGACACCCTATGCATGATCCGTCGCCGCCCGGCGGGCGAGCAGCGACAAATCAGCAACAACCAGGCGCCAGACCTGTGCCCTGCTCCCCCGGCCTGCTCTACTCCCCCAGCACCGGCAGCAGGTCCGGAAGGTGACCGTCCGAGGCGAGCGCCGCGGCCTGCCGCTCCTCGGACACCTCGCCGTAGAGCGTCGTGCGCGGCCGGGACGGGCGGCCCGCGGCCTCCGCGATGGCGACGAGGTCCTGGATCGAGCGGTACGAGCCGTAGGAGGAGCCCGCCATCCGGGAGATGGTCTCCTCCATCAGCGTGCCGCCCAGGTCGTTGGCGCCCGAGCGCAGCATCTCGGCCGCGCCCTCGGCGCCCAGCTTCACCCAGCTCGTCTGGATGTTCGTGATGTGGGGGTGGAGCAGCACCCGGGCCATCGCCGTGACCGCGCGGTTGTCCCGGGTGGTGGGGCCGGGGCGGGCGATGCCGGCGAGGTAGACGGGGGCGTTGGTGTGGATGAAGGGCAGGGTCACGAACTCGGTGAAGCCGCCCGTCTCCTGCTGGATCGCGGTGAGCTGCCGGAAGTGGCCCAGCCAGTGGCGGGGCTGGTCCACGTGCCCGTACATCATCGTGGAGGAGGACCGGATGCCCAGCTCGTGTGCGGTCTTGACGACCTCGATCCACGTGGCGGTCGGCAGCTTGCCCTTGGTGAGGACCCAGCGGACCTCGTCGTCGAGGATCTCGGCGGCGGTGCCCGGGATGCTGTCGAGCCCGGCTTCCTTGGCCGCGGTCAGCCACTCCCGGATGGACAGACCGGTGCGGGTCGCGCCGTTGACGACCTCCATCGGCGAGAAGGCGTGCACGTGCATGCCCGGGACGCGCTCCTTCACCGCCCGCGCGATGTCGAAGTAGGCCGTGCCGGGCAGGTCGGGGTGGATGCCGCCCTGCATGCAGACCTCGGTCGCCCCGACCTGCCACGCCTGCTCGGCGCGGTCGGCGACCTGCGAGAGCGACAGGGTGTAGGCGTCGGCGTCGGTACGCCGCTGGGCGAAGGCGCAGAACCGGCAGCCGGTGTAGCAGACGTTGGTGAAGTTGATGTTCCGCGTGACGATGTAGGTGACGTCGTCGCCGACGGTCGCGCGGCGCAGGTCGTCGGCGATGCGGCACAGGGCGTCGAGGGCGGGGCCGTCGGCGTGCAGGAGGGTCAGGGCCTCGGCGTCGGTCAGCCGGGTGGGGTCGTCGGCGGCCTGCTTCAGCGCCTGCTTGACGTCGCCGTCGAGCCGGGAGGGGACCATGCCGGGGGCGGCGGCCTCGCGGAGCGCCTCCCAGTCGCCGTACACCTCGTCGAAGTCGTCGCGGCGGTCCGCGGTGCGGCCCTCGGTGTCGATGGTGTGGTGCAGGTCCGTGCGCCCCGCGGCGACGAACACGTCCTCGGGCTCCTGCCAGGGGTGGCCCTCGACCACGGCGTCCTCGCGGGCCAGGCCCGTGGCCGGGTCGGCGAGGGCGCGGACGTGCGGCAGCAGACGGGGGTCCAGCCAGGGCTCGCCGCGCTGGACGAACTCGGGGTAGACGGCAAGGCGTTCGCGCAGTGCGAAGCCGGCGGCGGCGGAGCGCTCGGCGAGTTCGTCGATGTGCGGCCAGGGGCGCTCGGGGTTGACGTGGTCCGGGGTGACCGGGGAGACGCCGCCCCAGTCGTCGATGCCGGCGCCGATGAGCCGCGCGTACTCCCCGGCGACCAGATTGGGCGGGGCCTGGAGGCAGGCGGAGGGGCCCATGATGTGCCGGGCGACGGCGACGGTGGCGACCAGTTCGTCCAACTCGGCGTCCGGCATGCCGCGCATCGCCGTGTCCGGCTTGGCGCGGAAGTTCTGCAGGATGAGTTCCTGGATGCCGTGGTAGGCGCGGGAGATCCGGCGCAGCGCGAACAGCGACTCGGCGCGCTCCTCGTAGGTCTCGCCGATGCCGATCAGCAGGCCGCTGGTGAAGGGGACGGAGCTGCGCCCGGCGTCCTCCAGGACGCGCAGCCGGACGGCCGGCTCCTTGTCCGGGGAGCCGTGGTGGGGGCCGCCGGGCTCGCTCCACAGGCGGGTGGCGGTGGTCTCCAGCATCATGCCCATGGAGGGCGCCACGGGCTTGAGCCGCTGGAAGTCCGTCCAGGTCATGACGCCGGGATTGAGGTGCGGCAGCAGCCCGGTCTCCTCCAGGATGCGGATCGCCATCGCCCGTACGTAGGCGATGGTGTCGTCGTACCCCTCGGCCTCCAGCCACTCGCGCGCCTCGGGCCAGCGGTCCTCGGGCTTGTCGCCGAGGGTGATCAGCGCTTCCTTGCAGCCCATTTCGGCGCCGCGGCGGGCGATGTCCAGTACCTCGTCCGGGGACATGAACATCCCGTGGCCCGCGCGGCGCAGCTTGCCGGGGACGGTGGCGAAGGTGCAGTAGTGGCACTTGTCGCGGCAGAGGCGGGTGAGCGGGATGAAGACGCTCTTGGAGTAGGTGATGACGCCGGGTCGGCCGGCGGCCTCGAGACCCGCGTCGCGCACGCGCGCGGCGGACGCGCACAGGTCGGTCAGGTCCTCGCCGCGCGCCTGGAGCAGCACCGCCGCCTCGGTGACGTCCAGCGCGACGCCGTCGCGGGCCCGCCTGAGCGCGCGACGCATGGCGTTCGCGGTCGGTGCTGCCTGCTCGGGTCCCTGCGCGCTCGAAGTCATTGTCCGAGCATACGAGCGGGGACCGACAACTCCAGAGTGCGCCGGGGCGGATCCGTGTGCCACTGATCACGTCAGACGGAGGCGACCTCCGGAATACTGTCGGCGTTCCCGGAAACGGCCCCTGACCAGCGGCACTTCCCCGGCTTCACCCGGGGTGGGCGCGGCCCGCCTAGAGGAATTCGGCCAGCGCGTCCAGGGCCCGCACCACGACCGCGTCGTCGGCCGACGGCAGTCCCACCACGACCTCCTCGATGCCCTGGTCGGCGAGGTGCGCGAGCTTCTCGGCCGAGGGGTGCACGGCGTACGGCACGACCGCCGGCTCCCCGGGCCGCCCGGCCGCCCGCCACGCCCTGCGCAGCGCGGGCAGGGCCTCGCCCAGACCGCCGCCGCCGATGGGCAGCCAGCCGTCCGCGTACTCCGCGACGTGCGCGAAGAGCCCCGGTCCGGCGCTTCCGCCGATCAGGGTGCGCGGCCCCACGAGCGGCTCCGCGCCCTCCCGCGAGCGCGGCGCCCGGACGGGCTTGGGGTGCGCGAGGCTCGCCCGGACGGAGCCGAACTCACCCGCGTAAGCCGTCGGTTCCTCGGTCCACAGCGCGCGCATCAGGGCCATCCGGTCCCGGACCAGCCGCCGCCGCGATGCCCACTCCACGCCGTGGTCGGCGGCCTCCTCCACGTTCCACCCGAAGCCGACGCCGAGGGTCAGCCGGCCGTCGCTCAGGAAGTCGAGCGAGGCGACCTGCTTGGCGAGCACGATCGGATCGTGCTGGGCCACCAGCGTGATGCCCGTGCCGATCGCGAGCCGCTCGGTGACGGCTGCGGCCTGCGCGAGCGCGACGAACGGGTCCAGGGCCCGGCCGTACTCGCGCGGCAGCGGATCGCCCCCGGGCCACGGGGTCCGACGGTCGGCCGGGATGTGGGTGTGCTCGGGCAGGAAGAGACCGGCGAAGCCGCGCTGCTCCAGCTCCCGGGCGAGCCGGACCGGGCTGATCGTCTCGTCGGTGAGGAAAATCGTGGTGGCGATCCGCATGCGGTGGCACCTCCGTCGTGGCGTGTCCCAACCGTATGCTCTACCACCCTCCGAAGGTCCGCGCGACAAGCGGACGAGCGCCGAGGGACACCCGGCGGCGGCAACCGTCCGCCGCGCCCCTCCCACGGCCGACCGCGCGCCGCAACTCACCCGTCCGTACCCGTTCCCCTGTGCGCCACCCGGGCGTACAACGATGACGGGGCGACCCTTCCGACCCAGGGGGCACGGATGCACCGACGCGAAATGCTCAGGATGGCGGCTGTCGCCGGCGCGGCCGGCGTGCTTACGCTCGACGGCGTGACGTTCGCCCACGCCGACGGGCCGGGCGGGACCGGCGGGGACGGCGGCGGTCCCGCGGGTCCCGCGTCCGAGACCCGCAAGGTCACCGGCCGGCTGCCGACCGGTGCGCCCGACTTCGTCCACCTCCCCGTGGAAGTGCCGCGCGGCGTCCGTGAGATCGCCGTCTCCTACACGTACGACAGACCCGCCGTACCGGCCGGTGTCCAGGGCAACGCCTGCGACATCGGCATCTTCGACGAGCGGGGCACGGAGCTGGGCGGCCCCGGCTTCCGGGGCTGGTCGGGCGGGGCCCGCACGGAGTTCGCGATCAGCGCCGAGCGGGCCACCCCCGGCTATCTCGCGGGTCCGGTCCGGCCCGGCACCTGGCACGTCGTCCTCGGCCCGTACACGGTGGCGCCGCAGGGCCTGGCGTACGAGGTGACGGTCACCCTGCGGTACGGACCGCCGGGCGTCACCCCGGCGCCGGTGTACCCGCCGCAGCGCGTCAAGGGGCGCGGCCGTGCCTGGTACCGGGGCGACAACCACCTGCACAGCGTGCACTCCGACGGCAAGCGGACCCCCGCCGAGATCGCCGCGGCGGCGCGGGCCGCCGGGCTGGACTGGATCACGACGACCGAGCACAACACCACCTCGTCGCACGGCGCGTGGGAGGGGTTGTGGGCGGACGACTTCCTCGTCCTCACCGGCGAGGAGGTGACGACCCGCAACGGCCACGTCGTGGCGCTCGGCACGGACCCCGGCGTGTTCGTCGACTGGCGCTACCGGGCCCGCGACAACGCCTTCGGCCGGTTCTCCCGCCGGATCCGGCAGGCGGGCGGGCTCGTCGTCCCCGCCCACCCGCACGCCACCTGCGTCGGCTGCAACTGGAAGTTCGGGTTCAACGAGGCCGACGCGGTGGAGGTCTGGAACGGCCCGTACACCCCGGACGACGAGATCGCCCTCGCGGAGTGGGACAACGCCCTGGTCGCCGCGGTCCGGCGGGGCAGGCCCTGGTTGCCCGCGATCGGCAACAGCGACGCGCACCGCGAGCCGCAAGTCGTCGGGCATCCGCAGACCGTCGTCCTGGCCGAGGAGCTGTCCCGGACCGCCCTGCTGGCCGGCATCCGGGCCGGCCGCTGCTGGATCGCGGAGTCCTCGGCCGTCGGCCTGTCCTTCTCCGCCGCCGGCGGGCGCGGCGCCCACGCGGGCATCGGCGAGCGGCTGCGCGTGGACCGGGACGCGCCCGTCACCGTCCGGCTGGACATCACCGGGGCGGCGGGCTGTTCCGCCTCGTTCGTCACCGACCAGGGCCGGCTGTTCACCGCCCCGGTGCCCGCCGACGGGAAGGTGGAATGGCGAACGACCGCCTCGTACGCCGCGTACGTCCGGGCGGAGGTCCGCCATCCGCCCACCGACGGCGGGGCGGGGGCGCTTGCCGCGCTGACGAATCCGGTCTTCCTGGGGCCGTAGCCCGCCCGGCTGGTCTTGGCGGGCTGCTCACCCGCCGTTTCGTCCTCAAGCGCCGGACGGGCTGATTGCAGCCCGTCCGGCGCTTGAGGACACAGCACAGCAGCCCGTCCGGCGATTGAGGACACAGCACAACAGCCCGTCCGGCGATTGAGGACGCGCCCGCAGGGCGCTCGCCGCCGCAGGCGGCACAGCGGTCGGCCAGTCGAAGGAACTGCCGCTGCCGCTGCCGTAGGAGGGGTCCCACATGTCTTAGGGGAACCGCACCGGAGCCCCTTTTGCCCCGGTTCGAAAATGTCCGGCGCTCGTACGGCACCCGTCACGTCCCCACGGTCTGCGTGTCCCGCCCCGACCGCAGCACCACCCCGGGTACCGCGCCGGTCGTCACGTCGTGCCGGACCGTCTCGACGCCGTTCACCCGGACGCTGACCACCCCGCGCGCCCGGGCGTCCAGCCGGGGGCCGTCCCCCGGCAGGTCGTGGACGAGCGTGGCCGGGCCCGCGTCGATCCGGTCCGGGTCGAACAGCACGAGGTCCGCGTGCCAGCCCCGCGCGATCCGGCCTCGGTCGCGCAGCCCGAACAGCCGCGCCGGGTCGTCCGTCAGCATCCGCACGGCCCGCTCCAGGGGCACCAGCTTCCGGCCGCGCAGACAGTCCCCGAGGAAGCGCGTCGTGTACGGCGCCCCGCACATCCGGTCCAGGTGCGCCCCCGCGTCCGAGCCGCCGAGCAGTACGTCCTCGTGCTCCCAGGTGCGCCGCCGCAGCTCCCAGCTGGCGGGGTCGTTGTCCGTCGGCATCGGCCACAGGACCGTGCGCAGCTCGTCGGCGGCGCAGATGTCGACCAGGCACGTGAAGGGGTCCGTGCCGCGTTCGGCGGCGATGTCGCGCACGACCCGGCCGGTCAGGCCCTCGTTCTCCTTCGCGTACGTATCGCCGATCACGTACCGCCCGAAGTCGGTCAGCCGCCGGAAGACCCCGGCCTCCTCGCTGTGCGCGCACCGCAGCAACTCCGCCCGGACGGAGGCCTCGCGCAGCCTGGCGATGCGCCGCGGCACGGGCAGGGCCAGGGTCTCGCCCCAGCCGGGGATGAGGTTCAGGGCGCAGAAGGTGCCGAGCGACATGTTCATGGGGGTGAGGATCGGCATGGTCAGCGCGACGATCCGGCCGCCCGCCGCGCGGGCCCGCGCGCTCGCGGCGAGCTGGCGCGGCACGCGCTCGGGGACGGCGGCGTCGATGGTGAGGACGTTCCAGTTCAACGGGCGGCCGGCGGCGGCCGTCATCCCCACCAGGAGGTCGATCTCCTCGTCCGCGAACCGGTCCAGGCACCCGGCGACGATGGCCTCGATCTGGGTGCCCTCGTGCTCGCCGACGGCCCGGGACAGCGCGAGCAGCTCCTCGGGGAGCGCGTGCCGGGAGGCCACGGGCCGGCCGTCACCATCGGTGTGGGTGGTCGACTGGGTCGTGGAGAGCCCCCAGGCGCCCGCGTCCATCGCCTCGTGGAGCAGGGTGAGCAGCTGCTTCGACTGCTGCGCGTCGGGCCTGCCGCCGATGGCGGCGGGGCCCATCACGTGCCGGCGCAGCGCGCAGTGCCCCACCATGAACCCGGCGTTGACGGCGATCCGGCCGTCCAGGGCGTCGAGGTACTCGCCGAAGGACGACCAGGTCCAGGGCGCGCCCTCCTCCAGGGCCGTCAGCGACATGCCCTCGACCTTGCTCATCATCCGCCGGGTGTAGTCGGCGTCCGCGGGGCGGCCGGGGTGGAGCGGGGCGAGGGTGAAGCCGCAGTTGCCGCCGACGACGGTGGTGACGCCGTGGCTCATGGACGGGGTGGCGTAGGGGTCCCAGAAGAGCTGCGCGTCGTAGTGGGTGTGCGGGTCGATGAACCCCGGGGTGAGGACGAGCCCTCTCGCGTCCTCCTCGGTCCGGGCCCGGCGGTTCACCCGCCCGCCGACCACCGCCGTCGTGCCGACCACCGCGATCCGCCCGTCCTCGATGCCGACGTCCGCGACGAACGGGGGTGCCCCGGTGCCGTCGACGACGGTGGCGCGCCGGATCAGGTGGTCGAGCATGGTGGGTCCTCTCTGCGGTCCGGGGCGGAGGCTGCCGACGGTCAGAGGGCGGGATCAGAGGGCGGGAAGGGCCGGGGCGGTGGGCGAGGGGTGAAGGGCCGGGTGGTGTGCGGGGGCAGTGCACGCGCGCGTGGCGGGCGGGCGGTGTACGGGCGCGCGCCGGGAAGGGCGGTGGGGCGGTTTCCGGTGGACGGGCGTGGGGCACGCGCGCGTGCCGGGAAGGCCGGGGCGGCGGCCCGGGAGGCGCCGCCCCGGTGCGGGTGGGCGTCGCTCAGGACCCGGCGGCCTGGCGGAAGCGCGTCGTGCGGTGCACGGGGTCCGTGTCGATCTTCGGGATGACGTGCTCCCCGATCAGCCGGATGGTCTCCATGGTGTGCTCGTACGGCACCCCGATCGGCAGCCCGAACGACAGCTGGTCCGCGCCCGCCTGTTCCCAGCGCTTGCACTGGCGGAAGACCTCGTCGGGGTCACCGCAGATCATCAGCTCCTCCGCGATGAGCAGCTCGATGATCTCCTCGGTGTACTCGGGCAGCAGCTCCGGCCACTCGGGGATGCCGTCGGGCCGGGGGAAGGTGTCGTGGTAGCGGAAGAGCAGCGACTGCAGGTAGTTCAGCCCGCCGTTCACCGCGATCTCGACGGCCTTGGCGTGCGTCTCCGCGCAGATCGCGGTCGAGGTCACCATCACGTTGTCGTTGACGAAGGCCCCGACGGCCTCCGCCTGCTCGACCGCCGTCTTGTACGACTCGACGACCCACTCCATGTCGGAGACCTTCTGCACGCTGAAGCCCAACACGCCCAACCCTTTGCGCCCCGCCATGGCGTACGAGGACGGCGCCCCGGCGGCGTACCACATCGCCGGATGGGACGGCCCGTACGGCTTCGGCAGGATCTTGCGGGCGGGCAGGGACCAGTGGGTGCCCTGGAAGCCCTCGTACTCCTCCTGGAGCCACATCTTGGGGAACTCGGCGATGGTCTCTTCCCAGATCTCCTTGGTGTGGTTCATGTCGGTGATGCCCGGCAGGAACCCGAGGATCTCGTGGCTGCCCGCTCCCCGCCCGGACCCGAACTCGAACCGTCCGCCCGAGAGGTGGTCGAGCATGGCGACCTTCTCGGCGACCTTGGCGGGGTGGTTGACCTGCGGCAGGGGGTTGAAGATCCCCGAGCCGAGGTGGATGCGCTCGGTCGCGTGCGCGAGATAGCCGAGGAAGACGTCGTTGGCGGAGAGGTGCGAGTACTCGTCGAGGAAATGGTGCTCGGAGGCCCAGGCGTATTTGAAACCCGACGCGTCCGCCTGGATGACGTACTCGGTCTCCTCCATCAGCGCGTGGTGCTCGGCCCCGGGGTCGGCCGCCGAACGGCTCGCCGGCACATATCCCTGCACAAAGATCCCGAATTCCACGGAGGTTCACCGTCCCTGTAATTCTGACGCATCGTCAGGTACGCAGACTCTGGCACCGGTGGCATAGGGCGTCAAGATGGCGGGAGGGGGGCCCGGGGGCGGGTCCCGGGCGGTGACCCGGGATGGGTCCCGGGCGGGCCCTTGGGGCAGGCTCTCGTCATGAGGGGAGCGGCACCCCCGCCAGCCATCCGCCGTCGATGACCACCGGCTGTCCGGTGACGTACGAGGAGTCGTCCGACGTCAGGAACAGCGCCGCCCGCGCCACCTCCTCCGGCCGCCCGAGCCGCCCCAGCGGCACGAGCTTGTGGAACATCTCCTCCAGCCCCGCCCCCGCGTCACCGCCCGGGTTCGTCATCGGGGTGTCGATCCCGCCCGGGCACAGCGCGTTGACCCGGATGCCCCGGCCCGCGAGCTCCAGCGCCGCCACCCGGGTCATCGCGACGACGGCGGCCTTGGTCGCCGCGTAGGCGGTGAGGGTGGCCATGCCGGCCATGGCCACGTACGAGGCCGTGTTGACGATCGTCCCGCCGCCCGCCGCCGCCAGCTCGGGCGCCGCGGTCCGCATCCCCAGGAACGGGCCGGTCTGGTTGACCCGGACGACCTCCTGGTACGTGGCGAGGGAGGTGCTTTCCAGTTCGCCGTGGCGCAGGATGCCGGCGTTGTTGACCAGCCCGTCCAGCCGGCCGAAGGCCTCCTTCGCGAGGGCGACGGCCGCCGCCCAGTCCGCCTCGTCACCCACGTCGAGGTGGACGTAGCGGGCACACTTCCCCAGGTCCCCCGCCACGGCCGTGCCCGCGTCGTCCAGGACGTCCGCGAGGACCACCTTCGCCCCCTCGGCCGCGAAGAGCCGCGCTTCCCACTCGCCCTGCCCCCGCGCCGCGCCGGTGATGAGCACGACGCGCCCGTCCAGCTTGCCCATGAGGGACGTCCCCCTTCGATCCTGGTTGGCGGCTCACCCGCCGTTTCGTCTGCTGTCTGCGGGGCGTTCTCACATCGCCGGACCGGTCTGATTCAGCTGAGGCCAGCCAGAATCAGCCCGTCCGGCGCTTGAGGGCACCACCGCGCAGCGGAGGTGCCCACTGTCCGGCCCGGCAGGATCCACCGGGCACTCCCTAGTCGTCGAGATGCGGAGCCACCGCATCCACGAAGCCCGCCATCTGGTCGAGGAGTTCGGGCAGGTCGCGGCAGCGGAACCGCACCTGGATCTGGTCCGCGCCGATCGTCCGGTAGGCGCGCAGCGACTCCGCGAGCGCCTCCGGCCGCCCGGTCAGCGTGCGCGGGCCGATGTCCCAGCCGGGCGTGCCCACGTACAGGGGCTCGGTGATGACCCCGATCGCGAACGGCCCGTCCTTCCCCGCTTCCGCGCGCAGCCGCCGCAGCCGGGCCACGCGGCTCGGCAGCTGCTCACGACGGTCGCCCTGCGACAGCCAGCCGTCGCCCCTGAGCGCGGCCCGGCGCAGGGCGACGTCGGAGGAGCCGCCCACCCAGAGCGGCGGCCGGGGTGTCCGCGCCGGCCGCGGGGCCTGGCCGAGGCCGCGGAAGGAGAACCGCTCGCCGTGGAACTCGGGGAACTCCCCCGGGCCCAGCGCCGCCTTCAGCGCGTCGATCGTCTCGTCCAGGACCGCCCCGCGCCGCCCGAAGTCCGCGCCCAGCGCCGCGAACTCCTCCTCGACGTGACCCGCGCCGACCCCGAGGACCAGCCGCCCTCCCGAGAGCCGGTCCACCGTCGCGTACTGCTTGGCGGTGATCAGCGGGTGCCGCAGCCCGGCGACGGCCACATGGCTCATCAGCAGGGTCCGCTCGGTGGCGGCGGCGAGGAAGGCGAGGGTGGCCACGGGGTCGTACCAGACGGTGCCCATGGTGGCGGCGAGACGCGCGGGGACGGCCACGTGGTCACACGTCGCCAGGTAGGCGAACCCGAGCCGGTCGGCGGTCCGGGCGATCTCCAGCAGTTCGGCGGGCCCGGCGGCGGCCTCCCAGGGCTCGGCGTAGAGGGTGCTCTGCGACTGGACGGGCAGCTGCATGCCGTACGACAGCCGGTCGGGCGGCAGGACGCGCAGTCCGTGGCGGGGGGCGTGCCCGTCGCCCGGCACCGTCGTGTCAGGCACGGCCCGCTCCCGCCCACAGGCCGTCCGGGGTGAGCCCCAGCAGGTCGATCGCGTTGCCCCGCACGATGCGCTCGACCACCTCGGGCGCCAGGTGCCCCATCTGCTCCTCGCCGATCTCCTTCGACCTGGGCCAGGTGGAGTCGGAGTGGGGGTAGTCGGTCTCGTACAGGACGTTCCGGTCCCCGATGGCGTCGAGGTTGCGCAGGCCGAAGGCGTCGTCGAAGAAGCAGCCGTACACGTGCTCGGCGAACAGCTCGGACGGGGGACGGAGCACCTTGTCGGCGACGCCGCCCCAGCCCCGGTTCTCCTCCCAGACCACGTCCGCGCGCTCGAGGATGTACGGGATCCAGCCGATCTGGCCTTCGGCGTACATGATCCGGAGGTTCGGGAAACGGTCGAACTTCCCCGACATCAGCCAGTCGGTCATCGAGAAGCAGCAGTTGGCGAAGGTGATGGTCGAACCCACCGCGGGCGGTGCGTCGGCGGAGGTCGACGGCATGCGCGAGGAGGAGCCGATGTGCATGGCGATGACGGTCCCGGTCTCGTCACAGGCGCGCAGGAAGGGGTCCCAGGCGTCGGTGTGGACGGACGGCAGCCCCAGATGCGGCGGTATCTCGGAGAAACAGACGGCCCGCACCCCGCGGGCGGCGTTGCGCCGCACCTCCTCGGCGGCCAGCTCCGCGTCCCACAGCGGTACGAGCGTGAGCGGGATCAGCCGTCCGTGCGCCTGGGGGCCGCACCACTCCTCGACCATCCAGTCGTTGTAGGCCCGCACGCCCAGCAGCCCCAGTTCACGGTCGCGCGCCTCGGTGAAGGTCTGCCCGCAAAAGCGGGGAAAGGTAGGAAAGCAGAGCGCCGACTGCACATGGTTGATGTCCATGTCGGCCAGCCGCTCCGGCACGCTGTAGGAGCCCGGCCGCATCTGCTCGTAGGTGATTCCCTCAAGCTTGATGTCATCCCTGGAGTATCCGACGGCGGTATCAAGCCGAGTGAGAGGACGGTGCAAATCCTCATAGACCCACCAGTCCGCCACCGGTCCGTCGTCGCCGGGAGCGCCCATCTTCGGCGCGAACCTGCCGCCGACGAAGGTCATCTCCTTCAACGGCGCCCGTACGATCCGGGGTCCGACGTCGTGGAATTTCGTCGGAAGTCGGTCCCGCCAGACGTTGGGGGGCTCGACCGTGTGGTCGTCCACCGAGATTATCTTCGGGAAGCTTTCCATGGCCGACACGGTAGCGCCGAACTGACGGGCCGTCAGCTATGCGGTGAGGTGGTCCTTGGCAGGCCTTGTGGAGAGGCCGGACCCCTGCTGACGTAGAGGCCTCGAACAAGGCAGACTGGCCGGTGCGACCGAGCAGGACACAGGGGGTCACAATGGCCGGCGACACAGGGCACGGGCAGCAGCTGCGCTTCACCGTGCTCGGGCCCGTCCGCGCCTGGCGCGGCGACGAACTGCTGCACAGCGGCTCACCCCAGCAACGGGCGCTCCTCGCTGCCCTGCTGCTGCGCGGCGGCCGCACCGCCACCGCGCCCGAACTCGTCGACGCACTCTGGGGCGAGGAACCCCCGCACGCCGCTCTCGCCGCCCTGCGGACGTACGCCTCCCGGCTGCGCAAGGCGTTCGGCCCCGACGCCGACGCCCTGGTCAGCGAGTCCGGCGGCTACGCGATACGCGTGGGCACCGGCGGCCTCGACATCGACACGGCCGAGCGCCTCGCCGCCGAAGCCGAGAAGGCCCGCGCCGCCGGCGACCGCTGCGGCGCCCGCCGCCTCATCAACGACGCGCTCGACGTCTGGGACGGCGAGCCGCTCGCGGGCCTGTCCGGCCCGTACGCCGACACCCAGCGCACCCGGCTGGAGGAGTGGCGCCTGAGCCTGCTGGAGACCCGCCTCGACCTGGACCTGGAGGTCGGCTGCCACGCCGAGGCCGTCTCCGAGCTGACCGCCCTGACCGCCGCGCACCCGCTGCGCGAGCGGCTGCGCGAACTGCTGATGCTCGCCCTCTACCGCAGCGGCCGCCAGGCCGAGGCCCTCGCCGTCTACGCCGACACCCGCCGGCTGCTCGCCGACGAGCTGGGCGTCGACCCCTGCGCCGAGCTCTCCGAGCTCCAGCAGCGCATCCTCCAGGCCGACGCCGACCTCACCATCCACTTCAGCGCGGACGACCGCCCCACCGCCGGGCCCACCTTCGTCCGCCCCGCCCAGCTCCCGGCGACCGTCTCCGACTTCACCGGCCGCACCGCGTTCGTCCACGAGCTGAGCGACCAGCTCGCCACCGCCGAGGGCCGCGTCATGGCGGTGTCCGCGGTCGCGGGCATCGGCGGCGTCGGCAAGACGACGCTGGCGGTGCACGTCGCCCACGCCGCCCGCCACCACTTCCCGGACGGGCAGCTGTATGTGGACCTCCAGGGCACCGGGCCCGTGGTCGCCGAGCCGGAGGCCGTGCTGGGCTCCTTCCTGCGGGCCCTCGGAATCCCTGACTCCGCCATTCCGGACGGTGTCGAGGAGCGGTCCGCGCTCTTCCGCTCCACCCTCGACGGCCGCCGGGTGCTGGCCCTGCTGGACAACGCCCGGGACGCCGCCCAGGTCCGCCCGCTGCTGCCGGGCACCGAGGGCTGCGCGGCGCTCGTCACCAGCCGCTCCCGCATGGTCGACCTCGCCGGCGCCCACCTCGTCGACCTCGATGTGATGAGCCCCGAGGAAGCACTCGTCCTCTTCACCCGCATCGTCGGCACCGAGCGCGTGGGCGCCGAGCGCGACGCCGCCATGGACGTCGTCGCCGCCTGCGGGTTCCTGCCGCTCGCCATCCGCATCGCTGCCTCCCGGCTGGCCGCCCGCCGCACCTGGACCGTCTCCGTCCTCGCCCGCAAGCTCGGCGACGAGCGCCGCCGCCTCGACGAGCTCCGCGCCGGCGACCTCGCCGTCAAGGCCACCTTCGAGCTCGGCTACGGCCAGCTGGAGCCCGCCCAGGCCCGCGCCTTCCGCCTCCTCGGCCTCGCCGACGGCCCCGACATCTCGCTCGCCGCCGCGGCCGCCGTACTCGACCTCGACCCCGACGCCACCGAGGAACTGCTGGAATCGCTGGTCGACACCTCGCTCCTCGAATCCGCGGCTCCGGGCCGCTACCGCTACCACGACCTCCTGCGCCTCTACGCGCGTGCGTGCGCCGAGCGCGACGAGCAGCCGCCCGCCGAACGGGACGCCGCGATGTCCCGCCTGCTGGACTTCTACCTGGCCACGGCGGCCGGCGTGTACGTCCTCGAGCGCCCCGGCGACCAGCTCCTCGCCCACCTCACGCCCACCACGCACCCGGGCCTGACGTTCACCGACCGGGGCGCGGCGAGCGACTGGCTCTTCGCCGAGGCCGGCTGCCTGCTCGCCTGCGTACGGCAGCACGCGAACACCGCCGGGCTCACCCTGCGCCGCGCCGTCGACCTGCTGCTGGCCGCCAAGGACCTCGCCGAGTCGGGCGCCGACTCCCGCCAGTACGAGCAGGCCGCGACGGCCCTACTGGCCGCCACCCAGACAGCGGGCGACGGGCAGGCGGAAGGGCGCGCGCGGACCGTGCTCACCCATGTGCACAGCCTGGCGGGCCGGTTCGACCAGGCCGACGAGCAGGCCCGGCACGCCGTACTGCTCGGCAGGGCCTGCGCCGACCCCATTCCCTGCTGCTACGCCTCGAACAACCGCGGCATCATCGCCATCTACCAGCACCGCCACCAGGACGCCGAGACCTACATCGGCCAGGCCCTCGCCGCGTTCCGCGCCGACGGCAACCGCCCCGGCGAGGCCAGCGCGCTCAGCAACCTCTCCCGGACGCACCTGGACATGGGCCGCATCCAGTCCGCGGTCAGCCTCGCCGAGCAGGCACTCGCCATCTACCGCGAGATCAACGTCTCCTGGCGGCACGCCAACGGCCTCTACGCCTACGGAGTGGCCCTGACCCGCGCCGGGCGGCACGACGAGGCCCTGGCACAGCTCACCGAGGCCCTGCCGGTCTTCCGGGACAACCGGCAGCGGCTGTGGGAGGGCATGACGCTCTTCCGGATGGCCGAGCTGTACTTCGCGGTCCGCAAGCCCGCCCAGGCGGCGGCCCACGCGGAGCAGGCCCTGGCGCAGCTGCGCGGCATCGGCGGCGAATGGCGGCGCGGCAACGTGCTGACCGTCCTCGGCCGCTGCCTCGACTCCCTGGGCCAGCCTGGGCGCGCCCACGCCTGTTGGGCGGAAGCGCTGGCCATCTTCGAGCAGCTCGGCTCGTCGGAAGCGGCGGACGTACGGGGATTATTGGCTCCGGCCGCGGCGGCGTAGGGCTTGCCGCTGGTGGCGGGTACGGGGTTGCTGCGGGCGCCGTTGGCGCGAGGCGTCCTGTTTCACGCCGGGCGTGCCGCCGGTGGCGACGTCCGCACGCGGAGCCGCGTCGGCCGCATGTGAATGTTGTGGGGCGCACCGGGCGCGTTTCAGGGGCGTATCGGGAGCGCGGCGCCTGGTTTTCGGGGGCTTGTCGGCGGCGTTTCGAGCCGTGCCACAGCCGGTCCGGAGGCCGCCCCCGGCCGCACAGCCCCCGCCAAAACCCTTTCACGTGGCCGTTCATCGATCGTTTATCGCGGCACGCCAGTCTGATGCATGTCGATCCGTCGCGTCGGGGGGCAGGCGGGTCGTAGGTGAGGCCTCACCTCTAGGGTGAACAGCCCTTATGCCCGTCCGGCGGTCCTCGGGGGAGTCGCCGGGCGGGTTGCGCAATCCCCATCACACCAAACGACTCGCACTGACCATCGGAGTTGATCGCCATGAGCGACGACAAGAAGACGCTCAAGCCCGTCATCGCCACACCGCAGGACGACCACGCCACCGGCGGCACGCTCGCCGTTCCGCTGGACGACCACGCGACGGGTAAGCCGCCGTTCGTGGTGCAGGACGATCACGCCACGACCGAGAAGCCTTTCTGAACGAGCGCATCTGATCGCTGAGCAAAATTGATCGAGCGCACCTGATCGGTCGGGAGTCCCGACCCGGGGGGGCATGCGGACCTCCCGGCCGATCAGCAGTCCCTCCCGGTGGAGCACGGGGGAACACGGGGGAGCACGGGGGAACGAGTTCCACCGGGGGGACGTGTAACGGGGGACCGACAGGGGCCGGCGTCGACGGCACGGAGGGGGAGCCGTCGACGCGGGCCCCTGCGGCGTTGTCGCCCACGCGGCGTACGGGCGTACGTGAGCCGGTGCCCATACACACCGCCCACGCCCGTACGCCGCGAAGCCGCGATCTCGCGGCCCCTCGCTGCGACGCGATGCTCAACATGGCCCGGAGCCGCTGCTTTCCGGCCCGAAACCGCGTATGCCCGCTTCCCCGCCGATACGTTCACTGAAGAAGTGCACAGCCACCCCCAGCAGAGGAGTCACCATGACGCGCACGATGACCCGCACCAAGAAGGCTCTCGCCATATTCGCCCTCGCGGCGGTCGGTGTGGCCGTCGCCACCCTGCCGGCCGCGGCCGACGACCACACCACCTCCCAGGGGCGCGGCGTGCTGGCCCTGCAGTCGCCTGCGGGCAACGGTCCGCAGGACGACCACACCACCGGGGGCGCCGACGACCACACCACCGATGTCCGACTGGGCTGACGCGCGCCCGTCCACATCGTCGATCCGGTAAGGCCCCTGGCCGGTCCGGTAGGACCGCGGCCGACCCGTTAGGCCCCCGGCCGACCCGGCTCCGGTCCATCCGGTTCTGGTCTGTCCGGTTCCGGTCTGTCCGGCGATCGCTCCGGGCGGTCGGCGCGCGAAGCGCCCGGCATCGGCGAAGGTCGCACCCTGCGGGAGGCGCGGCCGGTCAAGAACATCGCGGCTCCGCCCGGTCGACACAAGGACCGGACGGGGTACGTCCACCCGACCGCGCCCCTCCCACCCGACGCCGGGGCGAGTGCCGCCACAGGCGCCCCGGCAAGGGCGCCCGTTCGACGGGCGCCTCCGACAGGCACGTTTGCGGGGCTCCCACGGAGGCCGCCACCCTTCGACGGACGGCGACATCAGGCCACGGGACCACTACCCGCCCGAGCCCGGACCTTCCGGCCCGTGTGCCGCTCCCATGGCCCCACCACGCTCCCGCAACTGCCTCTTGAGAACCTTCCCCGAGGCGTTCCGCGGTAGCCCGGTGACGAATTCGACCGCGCGCGGGACCTTGTAATGGGCCATCTGCCGACGGGCCCAGACGATCAACGTGTCGGCCGTCAGGGCCTCTGCGGCCGCCACGTCCGACGGCTGTGCCCGTCGCACCACGAACGCCTTGCCCACCTCGCCGAGACGCTCGTCGGGGACTCCGACGACGGCGACCTCCGCGATCTGCGGGTGCCGGGCCAGCGATTGCTCGACCTCGGCCGGGTACACGTTGAAGCCGCCGACGATGAACATGTCCTTGAGCCGGTCGGTGACCCTGAGGTTGCCCTCGGCGTCCAGGACGCCGATGTCGCCGGTGTGCAGCCAGCCGGCGGAGTCGATGGCTTGGGCGGTGGCCTCCGGATCCTCGAAGTAGCCGCACATCACCTGGTATCCCCGCACGAGGATCTCGCCGGGCTCGCCGGGCGGCAGCGCCGTGCCGTCCGGCCCCACCACCTTGACCTCGGTGTCCGGGATGGGCCGGCCCGATGTCCCGGCGACGACCTCGGCCGAGTCACCGCGCCGGCACATCGTCACCACTCCGGTCGCCTCGCTCATGCCGTAGGCGGTCAGCACCGTCGCGATCCTCAGCTCGGCACGCAACCGGTCGACCAGACGGCGGGGCACGACGGCCGCTCCCGTCACCACCAGCCGCAGGGGCGACAGATCGTGTGCACGCCGGGCCGGATGGTCGAGCAGCGACTGGTGCAGTGTGGGCGGACCGGGCAGCACCGATATGCGCTCGGCCGTGATGTTGGCCAGCACCGTTTCCGCCGTGAAGACCGGCTGCGGGATCATCGTCGCGCCACGCATGAGGCTGGCGATGACGCCCGCCTTGTAACCGAAGGTGTGGAAGAAGGGGTTGACGATCAGATAGCGGTCCCCTTCCACCAGTCCGGCCAGCTCGCTCCAGACTCCGAAGGTCCGCAGCGTCTGCGCGTGGGTGACGACCGCCCCTTTGGGCTCGCCCGTGGTGCCGGACGTGAAGATGATGTCGGAGGGGTCCTCCGGCCCGATGGTGTCGGCCCGGGCCCGTACGGCCGCACCGGGTATCGCCCCGCCGGCGGTGAGGAACTCCTTCCATGTGCGGAAGTCCGCCGGTGCGTCCTCGGCCAGGACGACGACATCGCGCAGATGCGGCAGACCGGACAGCGGGCCGCCCTTTCCGCCCTCCGCCGCACCACCGGCGGCGGCGCGCAGCGCGGCGACGTACGACGTGCCGAGGAAGGTGCCGGTGATGAACAGCAGCCGGGCGCGGGTGCGCGCCAGGACCTGAACCGCCTCGGCACCCTTGAAGCGCGTGTTGACGGGGACGAGGACCGCACCGGCGGTGACGGCGCCCAGGGCGGAGACGATCCAGTCCAGGGAGTTGGGGGCCCAGATCGCGACGCGGTCGCCACGCTCGACCCCGGCGGCGAGGCACGCGGCGGCCGCCCGCTCGACGCGCTCCCCGAGCCGCCGGTAGCTGAGCCGGGTCCTGCCCTCGACCACGGCCTCCCGGTCGGCATGCCGCCGGGCGGCTGTGCGGACCAGCAGGGGTATGGAGGTGAATTCCAGATCGCCGCGCATCGCATGCCCTCCCCCGCGCCTGGCCGGGTCGGCCCCTCGGGCGGGCAGCTCTCCGACCGGCCGGCCACCCGGCCCCATAGCTGACTCGTCGTCAGATTAGCGATACCCTTCCGCGCTGTCAGCAGTGTGCACACCGACAGCACGGAGGTGGCGATGGCGGCAACGCTCAAGGACGCTACTGCGATCGTCGGCATAGGACAGACCCCCTTCGCCAGACAACTTCCCGCCGCTGAAAAGACCTTGGCCTGTCGCGCGATCATCGCCGCGCTCGATGACGCGGGCATCCGGCCCTCCGAGGTCGACGCCTTCGCCTCCTACACGATGGAAGAGACCGACGAGGTCGAGATCGCCAAGGCCATCGGGGCGGGTGATGTCACCTTCTTCTCCCAGGTCGGCTATGGAGGCGGCGGCTCCTGCGCGACCATCGCGCACCTGGCCCTCGCCGTCGCCACCGGACAGGCGACCGTCGGCGTCGCCTGGCGCTCCCGCAAGCGCGGCTCCGGCCCCCGGCCGTGGCGCAACACCCGGACCCAGCTCCCCACCCCCGGCCAGTGGACCCGGCCGTACGGGCTGCTGAGACCTGTCGACGAGATCGCGATGCTCGCCCGCCGCTATATGCACGAGTACGGCGCCACCCGCGACCATCTCTTCAACGTCGCGCTGGCCTGCCGCAACCGTGCCAACCAGAACCCCGCGGCGATGATGTACGAGCGACCGCTGACCCGCGAGATGTACATGGACTCGCGCTGGATCAGCGAGCCGCTCTGCCTTTTCGACAACTGTCTGGAGACGGACGGGGCCCTGGCCTGCGTCGTCGTCTCCGCGCAACGCGCCCGCGACTGCCGCCGCCGCCCCGTGTACGTCCATGCCGCGGCCCAGGGCCTGCCCGCCCAGCACCACGGCATGGTCAACTACTGGACCGACGACCCGCTGACCGGCCCCTCCTGGACCGCCGCCCGCCACCTGTGGAAGAACGCCGACTTCGGCCCGCAGAGCGTGGACGTCGCACAGATCTATGACGCCTTCACCCCGCTCATACCGCTCTCCCTGGAGGGCTACGGCTTCTGCGGGCGCGGAGAGGGAGCGGCCTTCTCCGAAGGCGGTGCGCTCGAGATCGGCGGCCGGCTCCCGATCAATACGGCGGGCGGCGGGCTCAGCGAGGCCTACGTCCATGGCTTCAACCTCATCAACGAGGGCGTCCGGCAACTCCGCGGCAGCTCCACCGCACAGGTCCCCGACGCCACGACATGCCTGGTCACGGCAGGCGAGGGAGTCCCCACTTCGGCACTTCTGCTGAGGAGTTGAGTGCTCATGTCCTCCATCATGAAGGGCACCACTGACAACGGGCCGCTGCTGCCCGTGCCGGACGAGGACGGCTCGCCCTTCTGGGAGTTCGCCGCCCGCGGTGAGCTGCGCGTTCAGTTCTGCGCCGGGTGCCATGAGCCGCGATTCCCGCCCCGGCCCTGCTGCCCGCGCTGCCAGTCGTTCGACAGCGAGTGGCGTCTGACGAGTGGCCGCGGCCGCATCTGGTCGTTCGTCCGGCCCCACCCACCCCTGCTGCCCCCTTACACCGACCAGGCCCCGTACAACGTGATCGTCGTCGAGCTGGCCGACGATCCGCGCATCCGTCTCGTCGGCAATCTGGTATCCGCACCCGACGCGGCACTCGACTCCGTCGACCCGGCCAGGCTGCGCATCGGCGCCCCCGTCGTCGTCGCCTTCACCGAGCTGGCCGAGGGCGTCAGCGTGCCCCGCTGGCTGTTGGAGCGCCCATGACGGTGCGCACGGAAGCCGCCGGGGACGGCGTCACGCTCGTGAGCCTCGACCGGCCCGAGCGGCACAACGCCATCGACCTCGCGACGGCCGCCCGGCTGAGCGCCCTGTGGCGCGACCTCCGTCGCGACGACACCGTGCGGGCGATCGTGCTCACCGGCGCCGGGGACCGCGCGTTCTGCACGGGTCTCGATCGTGCGGCCCGCGTCCCGCAGCCGGCCTCCCCGTACTGCCTGGACGACCCGCTGCTGACGATCGGCCCCAAAGCCGCCGACCTGTGGAAGCCGGTCGTCGCCGCGGTCGGCGGCATGGCCTGCGGCGGGGCGTTCTATCTGCTCGGCGAGGCCGAGTTCATCGTGGCCTCGGAGAACGCCACGTTCTTCGACCCGCACACCTCGTACGGCATGGTCAGCGCCTACGAATCAATCTCGATGGCCCAGCGCATGCCCTTCGGCGAGGCGGCCAGACTGGCGCTGATGGGCACTGCGGAGCGGCTCTCCGCGCGCCGCGCGTACGAGATCGGCCTGGTCTCCGAACTGACCCCGTCCGGCGAGGCCGTCGCCGCGGCCCTGCGCGCCGCCGCCGTCATCGCGTCCTACCCGACCGAGGCGGTGCAGGGCACCGTGCGCGCCGTGTGGGCGGCGAGGGAGGCCGCACGCGAACGGGCGCTCGCCCTGGCACCCCATCTGATCTCCCTGGGCAATCTGCCGCCGGACCGCCAGGCGGGGCTCTTCGCCGCCCGTGACCGGGAGTACCGCCTGCGCTGAGCGGCGGCGGACGGTCAGCGGCTGCGGATGGCGGGGGCCACGGCGCGGACGTAGCGTCGTGTCATGGCGACGTTGCGCAACGCAATCGGCTCCCTGGTGGCGCTCGCCGGCGTGGTGGCCATCGTCTGGAGCCCCTTCCGCCCCTGGTACGGCGACCGGCGGGGGAAGGACTACCTCGTCGTGGACCTCTTTCGCGCCGACGGTGTCACCGGGGACCACGCCCGGCTGGTCAGCTCGCTTCTCGCACCGATGCTGATCACGGCACTCGTGACGCTGATGGGGCTGGTGCTGCGGTCACGGCTGCTCGTCGGCCTGACGGGCATGGTGGTACTCGCCCTCACGGTGCTGTGGGCCGTCCGGCAGGGCCAGGCGGCGGGCTCCCTCACGGTCGGGGCCCGCGGCGAGGGGCTGAACACCGGTGTGGCCACGGCCGCCGTCGGCGGCGCCGCGCTGCTCCTGGCCGCCCTCGTCATGCCCGGCCGCCGTCCCCGCCACGCCGACGCCTTCGCGCCCGCCCCGATTCCCGAGCCGCCACTCGGCGCGTACGACCCGATCCCCGAGCCGTCGCCTGACGCGTACGACCCGATCCCCGAGCCGCCGCCCGGCGCGTACGCCCCGACGTCCGAGCCACCGCCCGGCCCGTACGACCCGATCCCCGAGCCACCGCCTGACGCGTACGCCCCGTACGGCGACCAGAACAGCACGCACAGCGCGCCCGGACCCTACGACGATCCGCAGGCGCCCTACGACACCCAGCCTCTCCCCTCCCCTCCGGCGGCCACCCCGCCCCCTTGGCCCGCCCCGCCTCCCGACACCCGGTGAGACGCCGGTCCCGACACCCGATGACGTCCCGGCGGCGGGCACATGGCGGGGCCGGCCGACCAGGTCGGCTCAGCGGCGGGACAGCCCCGTGCCCTTGGCCGCGTCCAGGGCGTAGACGCAGCGGTCCTTGCTGCACGCGTAGACCACACCTCCCGTCGCCACGGGTGAGCCCGTGATCTCACCGCCCGTCGCCAGCTTCCAACGGAGCTGTCCGCCCGCCGCGTCGACCGTGTACAGACAGTGGTCGGCGGAACCGAAGTGGACCCTGCCGTCGGCGACGACGGGGGCACCCACGACATCGCCGCCGGCGGCGAAGCGCCACTTGGGTGTGCCGGTGACGGCGTCCAGGGTGTACAGCGCCCCGCCGCTGCCCAGGTGCACGGATCCGGCCGCCACGAGCACCGGCTCCGTCGACTGGCGGGCCTCCGTCGCGATGCGCCAGCGGTCCCGGCCGGTCGCCGCGTCCAGGGCGTAGACGGTGCCCAGATAGTCGGCGATGTAGACGCCGCCGCCCGTCACAGCGGGTCCGGGCGCGAAGGCGGGCGGGCTGAGGAAGACGGCCGGCGCCTCGAACCGCCAGCGCACGTCCCCGCGGGCCACGTCGATCGCGAGCACGCGCGTGCCCGCCGCGACGTACACGACCCCGTCCGGTGCCGCCAGCAAGCGCACCGGCACACCACCGCACGAGGCGGCGTCGCCGATCGGGTACGACCAGCGCTCCGCGCCCGTACGGGCCTCGAGTGCCTTCAAGCGGGCGTCGGCCCACACGTACACCGTGCCGTCCTGGACGAACGGCCCGCAGTCCGGCGTCTCGAAGTCGGTCTGGAGACCGCCCGCCTCCCACAGCAGTTCGCCGTTGGCGGCTTCCCACGCCTGCACGCCCCCGCCGCGCGTACCGGTGACGATCGTCCCGTGGTCGGCCTTGAGGGAGTAGACCCAGCCGTCCGTCGCCAGCCGCCAGTGCTCGGCGCCGTCGGTGGCGTCCAGCGCGTACAGCGTCGGCCCGTCCGAGGCGTGGATGCGGCCGTCGGCAACGGCCATCGCCCAGGCGACGTCCCGGGTCTTGAACTGCCGCCGACCGCTGGCCACATCGAGGGCGTGCACCTCGAAGGACGTGACGTACAGCAGATCGCCGGCGACCGTCGGGGTGCCCCAGACGTCATTGGACATCCTGAACCGCCAGGGTCGCCAACGCCCCGGCTCGCCCTGGGCGTTGGCTCCGGTGTCCGGTGTGGGCGCCGGGTTCTGCACGGGCACGGCCGCGGGCGCCCCGGCCGGGGGACGCACCCAGCCGGTCGCGGGCCCGGTGCCCGTCTGGGCTTGCGACTCGCGCGCGTCGGCGACCCGGGGGCCGGGGCCGATCGGCACCTGCGAGCCCGGGAGCCGCACGGCGCCGTCGGGGGCGGACGCGACGGGCGCGGCGGCGTGCCGGCCCTGCGCGCCGACGGGTCCGGTGGCGGCGGCCACGTGCGGGCCGCCCAGGCCACCGCGCGGGTCCCGCGCGCCGACCATGCCGGACCGGCCGGAGGCAGCACCGACGGCCCCGGCTCCTGCCGCGTGTCCCTCGCCCCAGCCCGGGCCGCTCCTCGCGTGCCCGCCCTGCGGGTCGTACGACGCGGCGGGGCCGGGCGCCGGGGTCGGCGGCTGCGGAGGCCGCGGCGGGGCACTGGGACGGCTCCTGGCGCCCCTGGCCCCCGCGCCCGCCGCCGCGGGCCGGTGCCCGGCCCGGCGCTGCTCGATCAGGGAGACGGCGTTGTCCGGCAGCCAGGCCGAGGCGGTGCCGCTGTCGTCACCGCCGCCGGAGGCGAAGAGGTGCGGAGCCAGCTGCGACTGCAGGTCCGCGGGGCTCGGCCGGTGCTCCGCCGTCATCTGCATGCACGAGTCGATGAGCGGGCGCAGCTCGTCCGGCAGCCCGCCGAGGTCGGGGCCCTCGCGGAGCAGCATGAAGACGGTCTCCACCGGGTTCGCGCCGTGGAAGGGCGCGTGCCCGGTCGCCGCGAAGACCAGCGTCGAGCCCAGCGAGAAGATGTCGCTGGCGCCCGTCACGCTCCGGGAGTCCCGCGCCTGCTCGGGTGACATGTACGCGGGGGTGCCGACCGCCACGTTGGTCATCGTCAGCCGGGTGTTGGACACACCGGAGGCGATTCCGAAGTCGATGACCCGCGGCCCGTCCTCCACGACCAGCACGTTCGACGGCTTGAGGTCGCGGTGCACGAGCCCCGCACCGTGGATGGACTGGAGCGCTTCCGCGATCCCGGCCGCCAGCCAGCGCACCGCCTGGGCCGGGAGCGGCCCGCACTCATTGATTATTTCCTCGAGCGAGGGGGCGGGCACATACGCGGTGGCCAGCCATGGCACGGCCGCCCGTGGATCGGCGTCGACGACGGCGGCGGTGTAGAAGCCGCTGACCGCGCGGGCCGCCTCCACCTCGCGGGTGAAGCGCACCCGGAAGAGCTGGTCCTCCGCGAGCTCCGTGCGCACCGTCTTGATCGCGACCCGTCGGCCGGACGCCGAGCGGGCGAGATAGACCAGCCCCATGCCGCCGGCACCGAGTCGGCCGAGCACCTCGAACGGGCCGATCCGTCTCGGGTCGTGCTGCGTAAGCTGCTCCACCACTTGCCTGCCACCTCCCCGTGGGGGCTTGAAGGGTTCCAGCCCCGTGCAGCGCATCACCGCGAATTATCCCGGGGTACGCAACCTGATTCTTCCTGGCGAAGGCCACGGTTGCGAACCCGGGGCACGCTTCGCCGTGTCTCCACCACATGCGGAACGTCCCGTCCCGCACCCCTCCCCGTCGTCTCGGTCGCTCCCGTCCCCAGCTCTTCGCACCGGCCCGTGGGCCGTCGCTCCGCTATCCCTGCAGCACCCGTGAGAGGTCGATGACGGCGAAGCTCGCGCCCTGGTCGTCGGCCAGCACGGCGAAGCGTCCGTAGGGCGTGTCCTGCGGCTCGCGCAGTATTCGTCCGCCCAGGCCGACCGCCGCGTGCGCCGCCGCGTCGCAGCCGTCGACCACGAAGTACGTCAGGAAGTGCGCGGGCATCTCCGCCGGGAAGCTGTCGTCGAGGACGGCCCGGCCCCCTACAGCATGCTCCGAGGCGGCCGGTTTCCCGGCGGGTGTCCACATGGCGAACTCCATGCCCGCCTCTTCGCTCAGATCCGTCGAGGTGAAGCCGAAGGCCGCCTCGTAGAAGGCGTCGACCGACTTCGGGTCGCGGGTGTACACCTCGGTCCAGCCGTAGGAACCGGGCTCGCCGCGCAGCTCGAAGCCGTGGTGGCTGCCCGCCTGCCAGACGCCGAAGACCGCCCCGTCCGGGTCCGCGGCCACCACCATTCTGCCGAAGTCGGCTATGCCCATCGGTCCGACGATGATCCGGCCGCCCGCGACCTCGATCCGGCCGGCCGTGGCCACGGCGTCGGACGAGGCGAAGTAGACACCCCAGGCCGTCGGCATCCGGCCGTCGGTCTTGGGCACCAGGGCCGCGACCTTCTTCCCGTCGCGGGAGGCCTGGGTGTAGTAGCCGAACCGGGCGGTGCCGACGTCGAAGGTCCAGCCGAGGAGCTCACCGTAGAAGCGCTTGCCCGCTTCGAGGTCCGGCAGAGTGACATCCGCCCAGCACGGCACGCCGTCCGGGAATGCGTCCGAGTCCGTACTCATGGGTCGGCTCCTTCCATGCCCGTTCCCGAGGTGTTACGACTGCCACGCTATAGGGGGATCATGGATCTCGCGCGGCCTGTGGATAACCATGGGGCGGTGCCGCTCGACGGCGTTGTCCACAGCCTGTTGATAAGAGGATTCACCGGTACGGGCCAATCCGCTCCGCCCTCCCTCACAACCCCCACAACCCCCCTGATCAGGGGGTACACCCCGCCCCGCACCCCCGCCCCCATTTGCATGCGGCCGAATCGCGCTCCGATCACCCCTCGGTAAGCTGACGGCATGACAGGACAAGTACGCACCGTCGACGGCCGGGTGGCCGGACGACGCGGACAGGCGACGCGGCAGAAGCTGCTCGACTGCCTCAGCGAAATGCTCAGCTCCTCGCCCTATCGCGACGTCAAGGTCATCGACGTCGCCCGTAAGGCCGGCACTTCTCCCGCGACCTTCTACCAGTACTTCCCCGACGTCGAGGGCGCTGTCCTCGAGATCGCCGAGGAGATGGCGAAGGAGGGCGCGACCCTCACCGAACTCGTCGCCGGGCGTTCCTGGGTCGGCAAGTCCGGCTGGCAGGCCGCGGAGGAACTCGTCGACGGCTTCCTCGGCTTCTGGCGCAAGCACGACGCCATCCTGCGCGTCGTCGATCTGGGAGCGGCCGAAGGCGACAAGCGGTTCTACAAGATCCGCATGAAGATCCTCAACGCCGTCACCAACTCCCTCACGGACTCGGTCAAGGAACTCCAGTCGAAGGGCAAGGTGGACAAGGACGTCAGCCCGGCGGCGGTCGCCGGTTCGCTCGTCGCGATGCTCGCCGCGGTGGCCTCGCACCAGAAGGGCTTCCAGAGTTGGGGAGTCAAGCAGGCTGAACTGAAGCCCAACCTGGCCCTCCTCGTCCACCTCGGCATCACGGGCAAGAAGCCGACCAAGTAGCGCCGTAGCGCGCCTCGCACGTCCTGTCATCGCAGCGGCGGGCCATCCGGGGCTCGGCCCCGGGCGGCCCGCCGCGGCGCGATCCGGCAGCGGACGTCACTTCCCGCGCACCGCTCACGATGTCGCGCGGCTACCTCTGTTCCAGCCGGAAGAGCCGGATCTCCCGCTCCACACGCGCCTGATAGCGCGCGTACGGAGGCCAGAATTTCACCACCGCCGCCCACGCGGCCTCCCGCTCCGCCCCGCGCAACAGCCGCGCCCGTACGGCGATGTCCCGCCGCCTCCAGCTGATCTCCGCGTCCGGGTGCGCCAGAAGATTCGCCGTCCAGTCGGGATGGCCGGGACGGCCGAAGTTGCTGCCGATCAGGATCCAGCTGCCGGGACCGTCGCCCTCGGGCATGCAGGCGAGCGGCGTCCGCCGGGGCAGTCCGCTCTTCGCACCCCTGGCCGTCAGCAGGAGACTCGGCAGCATCTGGGCGCTGAGCAGCACCTTTCCGCCGGTCAGACGGTGCAGGGTCCGGTCGAGCGCCGGCACGAAGTGCGGCGCGACCCGGGCGAACGCGCGGCTCGAGGACAACTTCTGCACGAGGCGTACCACTACGGCCGTCACAGGGCCACCGCTTCCCGGCCCGCACCCGCGCCAAACAGCCCCGCCGCCTCCGCCGCGCAGTCCCGCAGCCGGTACACGGGCCCGAAGAGCAGCTCGTCCGATGCGGCCCGCTTGAAGTACAGCTGCACATCGTGTTCCCACGTCACGCCGACACCTCCATGCAGTTGGACGGCTTCTCCCGCCACGATCCGCGCCGCTTCCAGCGCTTGGGCCAGCGCGAGCCCGGCGACGACCTTGGCGCTCTCATGCCCCGGCGGCGAATCGGCCGCGGCCGGAGCCTGGGGCCGCCCCTCGCCCCGCCCCGGACGAGCCCCGACATCCGGCCGGCGGCCCACGGCCCATGCGGCGTAGTACGCCGCCGAGCGTGCCGCTCGCACCGCCACGTAGAGGTCCGCCAGCCGATGCTTGACCGCCTGGAACGACCCGATCGGCCTGCCGAACTGTTCCCGCACGCGCGCGTACTCCACCGTCCGCTCCAGCGCCCGCTCCGCCGCTCCCACCGCTTCGGCCGCCAGCACGGCCGCCACGAGCTCTCCCACGGCTGCCAGGGCGCCACACACGTCGTCGCGGAGGGCGGGGGCGGAGTCCGGGTCCGCGCCCAGCAGCTCGGCCTCCGTGTCCCGCAGCTCTATCCGGGCCTGCGGCCGGGTCTCGTCCAGGACGGTCTGCCGCGTACGGACCACACCGCGCGCGTCCGTCGGCCGCACGGCGAACAGCAGGGTGCGGCTGCGCGCGTACCCGCCGACATGCGCCGCGACGAGCAGGAGGCCGGCACTGTGACCGTCGAGCACCTGCCGGGCCTCGCCGTACAGCCGCCAGCTCCGGCCGCCCTCCACCGGCCGCCCCTGTACACCGCCCGCCCGGCCGCCACCGGACCATGCGCCGTTGTTCGGCCCGGTGAGCCCGAGGGCCGCCGGCAGCGTGCGGCCCGGGACCGCGAGCGTCGCCGTCAGCTCCCCGGCCGCGAGCCGCGGCAGCAGCTCCGCGCGCTGCCGGGACGTGCCCAGGGCCGCCACCAGGGGCGCCACCAGGCCCGCCGTCGCCAGCAGTGGCGAGGGCAGCAACGCCCGGCCGGTCTCCTCGCCTGCCAGCGCCAGATCGGTCGGCCCGCACCCCACACCCCCGTACCGCCGCTCCACCGCCAGGCCGGGCAGCCCCAGCTGCTCACCGAGACAGCGCCACAGGCTCTCGTCGTAGCCGATCCCGGTGCGGACCGCGGCCTTGACGTCGTCCGGGCCACAGCGTTTGAGCAGCAGTTCACGCAGAGTGCGCCTGATCCGGTGCTGCTCCTCGCTCAGCGAGGCGTCCATCGGCGAGCTCCTCCCCTGGCTGACGGGGCGTCATGTTAGGCAGCCCAACCGCACATTCACAGCCCCTTGCTGATGTACCGTCAGATTTATGAGCCACGGACCTCGCAAGGTCGCCGTCGTCGGCGTCGCCCTCTCGGACTGCGGCCGCGTCGACACAGCCACGCCCTACGCCCTGCACGCCCAGGCCGCCCGCCGCGCCGTGGCCGACTCGGGCCTCGACAAGGGGATCGTCGACGGCCTCGCCTCGGCCGGGCTCGGCACACTGGCTCCCCTCGAGGTCGGCGAGTACCTGGGGCTGCGGCCCACCTGGGTGGACTCGACCGGCGTCGGCGGCTCGACCTGGGAGGTCATGGCGGCCCACGCGGCGGACGCGATCGCGGCGGGTCACGCGAACGCGGTGCTCCTGGTCTACGGCTCCACCGCCCGCGCCGACCTCAAGGCGGGCCGCCGCAGAGCGAACCTGTCCTTCGGCACACGGGGGCCCTCGCAGTTCGAGGTGGCATACGGTCACACCCTCGTCGCCAAGTACGCGATGGCGGCCCGCCGTCATATGCACCAATACGGCACCACGATCGAACAGTTTGCCGACGTCGCCGTTCAAACCCGCGCCAACGCCGCCCACAACCCCCATGCCATGTACCGCGATCCGATCACGGTCGACGACGTCCTCGGCGGGGCGATGGTCGCCGACCCCTTCACCACACTCCACTGCTGCATACGGTCGGACGGCGGCTGCGCGGTCCTGCTGGCGGCGGAGGAGTACGTAGCGGACACGGCGAAGCCCCCGGTGTGGGTGCTGGGCGCCGGTACGGCGGTCTCCCATACGACGATGTCCGAGTGGGCCGACTTCACGGTGTCCCCGGCGGCCGTCTCGGGACGGCTGGCGTTCGAGCGGGCGGGAGTCACCCCCCAGGACATCGAGGTGGCGGAGGTGTACGACGCCTTCACCTATATGACGCTGGTGACGCTGGAGGATCTCGGTTTCTGCGCGAAAGGCGAAGGTGGTGCCTTCGTGGCGGGAGGGCGACTGCTGGTCGGCGGCGAACTGCCGGTCAATACCGACGGTGGCGGTCTTTCCGCCTGCCACCCCGGCATGCGCGGCCTGTTCCTGCTGGTCGAGGCCGTACGGCAGCTGCGCGGCGAGGTGGAGACGGCCCGCCAGGTGCGCAAGGGCGGCGGACGGCTCCCCCGGCTCGCCGTCGCCTCGGGGACGGGCGGCTGGTTCTGCTCGTCGGGCACCGTGGTCCTGGGCCGGGACTGACACCGAGGCCGGGCCGGGCCGCCCGCCCGCCTGCCCACCCGCCGAGGCGCGTCCGCCTGCCGAGGCGCCCGCCCGCCGAGGCGCGCCGAACCGCACAGCCGACGAGCCATGCGGGGCACGGCGGGTTAGATGGGTCTCATGAGCAGTCATTCGGACAACAGCCGGCAGGAGTCCTTCCGGGAGCTCCTTCGCTCCCTGCCCGTATGGGACACCGACCTCCCACGATTCGACCCGGACTCCGCACCCGCCGAGCCCCTACCCCTCTTCCAGCGGTGGCTGCGTGAGGCGGCCGAGGCGGGCGCCCCCGAGCCGCACACGATGTCTCTCGCCACCGCGGACGCGGACGGGCGGCCGTCCGTCCGGACCCTGATGCTGCACGACGCGGACGAATGGGGCTGGCACTTCGCCACCCATCGGACGAGCCACAAGGGTCGGGACCTGGCGGTGAGGCCCCAGGCGGCGCTGGGCTTCTACTGGGCTGCCGTCGGCCGGCAGGTCCGTGTGCGGGGCACCGTGACGGCGGCGAGCGCGGCGGAGAGCCGGGCCGACCTCGCCAAGCGCTCGACGGGCGCCCTGGCCGCCGCGCTGGTGGGACACCAGAGCGAGCCCCTGGCCTCCCTCCCGGACCTGGCACGAGCCTCGGACGCGGCATGGGAGCGGGCACACCAAGAGCCCGACGCGCCTGTCGACAGCTGGACTCTGTACGTGCTCGAAGCCGACGAGGTCGAGTTCTTCCAAGGGGACGCGCAACGCCGGCACGTACGCCTCGACTACCGCCGCACCGAGGGCGGCTCCTGGTCCAGCGCCCTCCTCTGGCCCTGAGAGCCCGCGTCAGCAGGGGCCGAATACGGGGACGGGCACAGCGGGTTCACCGTACGAGCGGAAGCTGACCCGCAGGCGCATGCCGATCCCCAGCCCGGCCTCCGGGCAGTCGACGACCTGCGTCATCATGCGTGGCCCTTCGGCCAGGTCCACCACGGCGGCGACATAGGGAAGCCGTTCACCGAAGGGCGGCAGGTCGTTCCGGTGGACGACGGACCAGGTGTACAGCGTGGCGCGGCCGCTCGCCTCCTCCCACGCGACGTCCTCACTCCAGCAGTACGGGCAGAACTCACGTGGATAGTGGTGCGGGCGAGCGCACTCCACGGCGCGACAGCGGCGTATCAACAGCCGTCCCGCAGCGGCCCCTTCCCAGTAGGGGCGGGTGAAGGCATCGATCTCGGGCACGTCGAAACGTGGCGTCGCACCGGAGGGGCCAGGCGTCGAGCTCAAAGGGCCGCCCTCCCTTATTGCTGCGGTCACACCATTCCTGACGATCCATCAGGTGGGTAACCTGACTATACGTCAGCCTATCGGTCATGGACAGGAGTGGGCGAGAACGATGCTTGGATCGACTCACGGCACCCTCACCACCACCTCCCGCACCGCCCGCGTCGTGGCCTGCGGTGAGCGTCCCCGCCCCGCCGTCCACGGCCTGGCCGACGCCGCCCAGGACATGGACGTCAGCGGCCGGCCACTGCAATCGGCCGTGCCCGACCTGGACCGGTTCTTCCGCCCCCAGGCCGTGGCCGTCATCGGCGCCTCGGACGCCGAGGGCCGCCCGAACACCGGAATCACCCGACAGCTCATCGCCTGGTCCGAGCGCGTCGGCGCCCGCGTCCACCCCGTGCACCCCACCCGCAGGACCGTCTTCGGCCTCACCTGTCATTCGTCCATCAGTGAGGTGCCCGAGCAGATCGACCTCGCCGTCCTGCTCGTCGGCGACCCCACGCCTGTCATCGGGGAACTCTCCGGCGCCAAGGTCAGATTCGCCGTGGCCTTCGCCTCCGGCTTCGCCGAGACCGGGGCCGAGGGCGCCGCTGCCCAGGCCAGGCTCTCCGCCGCCGTCCGGGCCTCCGGGATCCGGCTGCTCGGACCGAACACCAACCTCAACGCCTTCGAGCGCTTCCGCACCGACCTCGACGGCCCCGCCATCGCGCTGATCACCCAGTCAGGCCACCAAGGCCGTCCCGTCTTCGCCCTCCAGGAGCTCGGCATCCGGCTCTCGCACTGGGCCCCGACGGGCAACGAAGCGGATCTGGAGTGTGCCGACTTCATCTCCTACTTCGCCACCCGGCCCGAGGTCGGGGCCATCGCCGCGTATGTGGAAGGGATCAAGGACGGCCGCGCCTTCCTGCTCGCCGCCGACCGCGCGGCCCGCCACCGGGTGCCCGTCGTCGCCGTCAAGGTCGGCCGCACCGAGACCGGTGCCCGCACGGCCGCCTCCCACACCGGCAAGCTGACCGGGGCGGACGAGGTGGTGGACGCGGCCATGCGGCAGTTCGGTGTGATCCGCGTCGACGGACTCGACGAACTCCAGGACACCTCGGCGCTGCTCGCCCGTGCCCGCCCGCCCCGGGCCACCGGTGTAGCCGTCTATTCGATCTCCGGCGGCACGGGGGCCCACTTCGCCGACCTGGCCACGGCGGCCGGTCTGGAGCTCCCCACCCTCTCCGCCGGGAAGCAGCGCGAGCTCCACGAGTGGATACCGGAGTATCTGAGCGTCGCGAACCCCATCGACAACGGCGGCCATCCCGTCGGGGACTGGCGCGGCCGCCGGATCATCGACGCCATACTCGCCGACCCCTCCGTCGGCGTCCTCGTCTGTCCGATCACCGGCCCCTTCCCACCCATGAGTGACCGGCTCGCACGGGACCTGGTGGCCGCGGCGGAGGAGACGGACAAGCTGGTGTGCGTGGTGTGGGGCTCGCCCGTGGGCACCGAGGACGCTTATCGCACCACCCTGCTCGGGTCCTCCCGCGTCGCCACCTTCCGCACCTTCTCCAATTGCGTCACCGCCGTCCGCGCCTATCTCGACCACCACCGCTTCGCCGCCGACTACCGCTCCCCGTTCGACGACGCTCCGCGGACGCCCTCCCCCTCGGCACGCAAGGCACAGGCGCTCATGCGCCCGGGCGAACAGCTCAGCGAGCACGCGGCGAAGCAGCTGCTGCGCGCATACGGCATACGCGTCCCCCGCGAACAACTGGCGACCAGCGCCGCAGCGGCCGTACGAGCGGCAGCCCAGGTCGGCTACCCCGTCGTGATGAAGGCCTCGGGCCCGCAGCTCACCCACAAGACCGAACTCGGCCTCGTCAAGATCGGGCTGACGTCCGCCAGCCAGGTGCGTGACGCCTATCGCGAGCTGACCGACATCGCCCGCTACGAAGGGCTGCCTCTGGACGGCATTCTGGTCTGCCAGCTGGTCGGGCGCGGGGTCGAAACCATCCTCGGCATCACACCGGACAGCCTTTTCGGCCCCACCGTGACGGTGGGCCTGGGCGGGGTGCTCGTGGAGGCCCTGCACGACACGGCCGTACGCGTCCCGCCCTTCGGTGAGGGCGACGCGCGCGCGATGCTCGGCGAACTGCGGGGCCATGCCCTGCTCAGCGGCGTCCGAGGAGCTCCCCCGGCCGATGTCGACGCGCTCGTCGAGACCGTCCTTCGCGTGCAGCGCATGGCGCTGGAGCTGGCCGGCACCCTCGCCGAGCTGGAGATCAATCCGCTGTTGGTGCTGGAGCGGGGCCAGGGCGCCGTGGCCCTCGACGCGCTCGCCTTCTGCCGCTGAGCACCCACCGTCCGCCGCCGGGCCGCGCACGGCCGCCCGCAGGACAAGGAGTTCCCCCATGACCGTCTCCCCCCATGAGACACCTGTCGATCCACCCGGCGCCACCGGGTCCGTCACTCCGACCACGTTGCCCGCATCCGGAAAACCCGTCGCCGAGCCCACCGGATCCGCCGGAAGCACCGAACTCGCTGAATCCGCTGACTCATTGGTACTGCACACCACTGACAACGGCGTCGCCTGGATCACCCTCAATCGGCCCGGCGTACTCAACGCCATCACCCCTGACCAGCGCGAACGTCTTATTTCTCTGCTCGATCAGGACTCCGCCGACCCCGGCGTCCGAGCCGTGGTCATCACCGCCACCGGCAAGGGATTCTGCGCCGGCGCCGATCTGCGCGCCGTCTCCACCGCCCCCGCCGAGCGCGTACCGGGCGACGTGGCCCGCACGATCCGGCGCGGGGCGCAGCGGCTGATCGGCGCGGTGCTCGACTGTGAGAAGCCGGTGGTCGCCGCCGTGAACGGCACGGCCGCCGGCCTCGGCGCGCATCTGGCCCTGGCCTGTGATCTGGTGCTGGCGGCCGAGTCCGCGCGCTTCATCGAGGTGTTCGTACGGCGTGGCCTGGTGCCCGACGGCGGCGGCGCGTATCTGCTGCCGCGCCTGGTCGGACCGCAGCGCGCCAAGGAGCTGCTGTTCTTCGGCGACGCCCTCACCGCCTCCGAGGCGGAACGTCTGGGGCTGGTCAACCGGGTCGTGCCCGGGGCGGAGCTCGCCACGACGGCCAGGTCCTGGGCCGCGCGGTTGGCGACCGGTCCGACGCGCGCGCTCGCGCTGACGAAACAGCTGGTCAATGCCTCCCTTGACGGTGACCGCGCGGCCGCGTTCGCGGCCGAGGCAGCCGCTCAGGAGATCAATATGACGACGGCGGACGCGATCGAGGGCGTGGCGAGTTTCGCGCAGCGTCGCAGCCCCACGTACCGGGGGCGGTAGACGTTCCACCGGCACGCTCGGCCCGACGTGAAGCTTCCCATCTGATGGCCCATCAGATTCAATGGGCCCATGATGGGACACGCGGGGATGGCCGCCGCGGCCGTGCGCTATCTGCGAGCGACGGGGTCACCGACCTCCGCCGGGCGGCCTGTCGATCCGCTGCCCCGGCCGGAGCTACGGGCCGTCCGGGCGGACGAGCGTCTTCCGCCGACACCGGACGAGTTCCGGCGCGTCCTCGGCCACTTCGCCAGCGGCGTCACGGTCATCACCGCGCCGGGCGCGGACGGGGAGCCGCCGGCCGGCTTCGCCTGCCAGTCCTTCTCGTCGCTGTCCCTCGACCCGCCGCTGGTGGCGTTCATGGTCGCCCGGACGTCCGCGACCTGGCCACGCATCGCCCGGGCGGGAGTCTTCTGCGTCAACGTTCTCGGGGCCGGGCAGGGTGCGCTCTGCCGGTCCTTCGCGATCAGCGGCTCGCGCACGGCCGACAAATTCGCGGGTGTGCCTCACGAACCATCGCCCGTCACCGGCTCGCCTCGGCTCACGGACGTACCCGCGTGGATCGACTGCGTGATCCACGCCGTGCACACGGGCGGGGACCACCTCATCGCCGTCGGACGCGTCGAGGCGCTCGGCACGGACGAGGGGGCGGCGACCGCGGGGCCACTGTTGTTCCACCGGGGTGCTTTCGGCACGTTCAGCCCCTGAAAACCTCTGAGTCTCCACACCCCCGCTGCTACCGGCCGGCCAGGGGGCGCATCCACCCTCCCCGCGCCTCCAGGCCCACTCCATGCTCCGGCTACTTCTCACCCTTGTCGTGTTTGACGACCTTCTTGAGCACATACCGTTTGCCGGAACCCGGCTTACCGATCTCGTGGAAGATCCGCGGCTCCTTCTCGGTGCCGCTGACGCTCCACTCTCGGGACAGTTCGCACGAGCCGATGCGCAGGGAGACCCCCTGGACCGTCCCGCCGTCCTTCACCGCCGTCCAGGTGCCCGAACCGTCGCAGTCCGTCGGCCTGTCCTTGCCCATGCCGTCCCAGACGAAGTTGTCGAGCCCGCGGGCGGTCGCGGCCCCGCCGGGGGCGAGCTCGACCCTGCCGCCGCGGCCGTCGCTCCACAGGCCCGCGAGGTCCGACTTCTCCAGTCGGGGCGGCTCGTACACGCTCACCAGCCCGGTCCCGTACGCTCCCGCGCCGAGGGCCGCGGTGACGAGCCAGGCCAGTGCGCCGTCCCGCGCGACCCGCCGGGCCGTACCGGAGCGACCCGCGCGGAGCCGCCGGGCGGCGGCCTGGGCGATCAGGGCACCGGGTAGCAAGGCGACCGTGAGGGCGGCCCACCACAGAAGGTATGACAGGGGCCGGGCGAGCGAGAGACTCCCCAGCGCCGCCACGCCGCCGAAAACCGCGACCACCGCCGCCGAGACGGCCGGGACGGCGCCAAGGACCCACAGCGGGCTCTCGGCTCTCCCCGCGCGCCGCGCGGCCCGGCGCGCGAGCGCCAGCGTGGGCATCACCGCGGCCGCCGTGACGAAACCACTGAGCAATACGGTCAGGAGCGCGGTCACCAGCACCGCTGCGACGATCACGAGGGTGCTGCCGGGCAGCCCGTCGTGCTCCCGGGAGAGGAGGACGAGGAAGGCGATCGTCCCGGCAAGTGCGGCCTCCACACAGAGGGTGGCCATCGACGCGCAGAACGCCGCGCCGAAGCCGTCCTCGCGCACCGCCTCCCGCGAGGTCCCACGGGACTCCTCGGGCGTACCGTCCGTCGTCGCCTTGTCCGGTATCGCGTCCGGTTCTGCCTGCTGTGTCATGTTCGCCCCTCTCTCCAAGAGAGATTCCCCCAGAGGCCGAAGGGTTGCGTCGCGAGTGGCCCGAGAACGTCCTCGGCTCACCGCTCCACCGCGTCACACGACTTCCGGTGACGATCGCAACGGGACCGCGATGGGGATCCCCGGTACGCCTGCGCGACGACCGTCAGCCCGGCGACACCACCACGACCGACCGACGACGGATGATCAGGGCCGGCAAAGCCGCCGGCACGGCACCGGGAATGCGCCGGTCCGCAGGAGCCTTGTCAGTCAGGGGCAGAGCCGATCGGGAACCGGACAAGGGGTGGACGCATGTCGCAGACCATGGAAACGGATACCGCCGGCCGTCCCGGTGTCTCCTTCGGTGAGCGCGTGCGCGTGTCCGACGCGAGTTCCCGGGGAGCCGAGAGCACCGAGGCGCCCGTCGGCGGCCGGCCGCACCGGGTCGTCGTCCTGGCTCTGGACGGTGTGATCCCTTTTGAGCTCAGTATTCCCTTCCGCATCTTCGGCAGGGCCCGTACCGCCACCCATGAGCCGCTCTACGAGATCGTGACCGCCGCGCTCACCCCCGGACCGGTACGCACCGACGCGGATTTCTCGATCTCCGTCGACCAGGGCCCCGAGGCTCTCGCCGAGGCCGACACCGTCGTCATACCGGCCTCCTACCGGCTCGGCCCGGCCTATACCGAAGGGCGCCTCACCGACGATCTGGCCGCCGCCCTCGCCGGCATCCGGCCCGGCACACGCATGGTGTCCATCTGTACGGGCTCGTACGTCCTCGCCGCCGCCGGACTGCTCGACGGCCGGCCGGCCACCACGCACTGGAGCAGTACCGAACACTTCCAGCGGCTGTTCCCGGCGGTCCGGGTGGACGCCGACGTCCTCTTCATCGACGACGGCGACGTGCTGACGTCGGCGGGCGTCGCCTCCGGCATCGACCTGTGCCTGCACATGGTGCGCCGCGACCACGGCACCGCTGTGGCGAACGAGGTCGCCCGACTCAGCGTCGTGCCGCCGCACCGCGACGGCGGTCAGGCCCAGTACATCCAGCGGCCCGTGCCCGAGCCCCAGTTCGCCACGACGACGGGGGCCCGCGCCTGGGCGTTGGCCCGGCTGCACCAGCCGATCCAGCTGCGTGACATGGCCGCGCAGGAGGCGATGAGCGTGCGGACCTTCACGCGTCGTTTCCGTGAGGAGGTCGGCATCAGCCCCGGGCAATGGCTGACGCAACAGCGAGTGGAACGCGCACGGCATCTGCTGGAGGACAGCGACCTCTCCGTGGACCAGGTGGCGCGGGACGCGGGCTTCGGAACGGCCTCATCCATGCGACAGCATCTGCACGCGGCGCTCGGTGTCTCGCCGACCGTCTACCGCCGCACGTTCCGGAGGGCACCCACGGGCGCCCGTCGCTGACGGCATCCGGCGGACGTGGGCGAGGGGACAGCCGTCCAGTCAGCGGGGGAAGGTCAGAACCCCTCGTGCGATGCGGCCATGTCGCGCGTCGTCGGCCGCGTCGGCGAAGTCCTCCACCAGGTAGGTCCTGGTGACCAGTTCGTCCAACAGCAGTCGGCCTTCGCGATACAGGCGGGCGTAGAGGGCGATGTCCCGCTGAGGCCGTGACGAGCCGTAGCGGCAGCCGAGAATCGTCTTGTCGAGGTACAGGGACGAGACGAGGAAGGCCGCTTCGGCATCGGCGGGCGGCACCCCGAGCAGGATCGCCTGGCCGTGCCGGTCGAGCAGGTCGATCGCCTGCCGGACGAGTCGGGTGTCGCCGACGCACTCGAAGGCGTGGTCGGCTCCTCCCGGGAGGATCTCCCGGACCGCGTCGGAGGTGTCGGGGGCGGTGCCCGCGTCGATGAAGTGGGTCGCGCCGAACTGCCGGGCCGCCGGTTCCTTGGCCGGGTTCGCGTCGACGGCGACAACGGTCGACGCCCCGGCGAGCCGGGCCCCTTGCAGGACGTTGAGCCCGATGCCGCCCGCGCCGATGACGAGCACCGAGTCGCCTTGGGCCACCTTCGCGCGGTTGAGGACGGCGCCGACCCCGGTCAGCACGCCGCAGCCGATGAGGGCCGCGGAGGTCAGCGGCACGTCGGGGGGAATCCTGACCGTCTGGACCGCTTTGACGACCGTGTACTCCGCGAAGGCCGAGTTGGAGGCGAACTGGAAGAGTCTCTCGGCGCCGCGCGAGAACGGCCAGCCGGGCATGCCGATCGACGTGCGGCACATGGTCGGCCGCCCCCGGTCGCAGTCGGCACAGGCGCCGCAGTTGGCCAGCGTGGACAACGCGACGTGGTCCCCGGGCGCGACGTGCGCGACGCCCGGCCCGACCGCCTCGACCACGCCCGCCCCTTCGTGCCCGAGGACGACCGGGACGGGGAAGGGAATGGTCCCGTCGATGACCGACAGGTCGCTGTGGCAGAGCCCGGCGGCGGTGACAGCGACCAGGACCTCACCGGGACCCGGGGCGCGAACCTCCAGGTCGTCGACGACGTGGGGCCGCTTGCCGTCGAAGATGACGCCTCGCATGGCTGATGTCCTCTCGGAAGGCGGTACGGGCTGAGGCGGCTGTGAGGCTGTCCGCGCCGTCTCGTCAGGAGGACCAGACGACGGACTGGAGCTCGCTGTACGCGTGCAGCCCGAAGGAACCACCGTCGCGGCCGATACCGCTGTCCTTGAAGCCGCCGAAGGGGGTCTCGGGATGGCGCTGGGCCGTGTTGATGCCGACGTTTCCGCTGCGCAGCCGGCCGGCGAGGGCCCAGGCCCGGCCGGTATCGGCGCTGAAGACGTAGTCGTACAGTCCGTAGGAGGTGCCGTTGGCGATGCGGACCGCCTCGTCCTCGTCGTCGAACGGGATGACGGCGACGACCGGGCCGAACAGTTCCTCCTGGGCGACGGTCATGTCGGGCGTGACGTCGGCGATGAGGGTGGGCGCGACGTAGAAGCCGGGTTCGAGGTCGGGCCGGGAGCCGCCGGTGACGATGCGCGCGCCCTGGTCACGGGCGCCGGCGATGTGCGCCTCGACACGGTCACGCTGTGCGGCGGAGATCAGCGGGCCGACGACCGTGGAGTTATCCACAGGGCTACCGACCGTCAGCGACCGGGCGTAGCGTGTGAGGCCGGTGACGACCTTCTCGTACATCGATCGATGGACGAGCACGCGGGTCGGCGCCGTGCAGACCTGCCCGCTGTGGAAGGACCAGACCGAACCGACCGCCCCGATCGCCGACGTGACCGCTTTGTCGTCGGCGTCAGCCAGGACGATGGCAGCGCCCTTGCCGCCCAGTTCCATCAGGGTGCGCTTCATCGACCTCCCCGCGGACTCGGCGATCTTCTTCCCCACCTCGGTGGAGCCGGTGAAGCTCACCATGTCGACCTCGGGGTGGGCCACCAGCGCTTCCCCTACGGCAGGACCCGAGCCGGTGACGACGTTGAAAACGCCGTCCGGAAGTCCGGCCTCCTGGAACAGCGGGCCCAACTCGAGACAGCTGAGCGGGTCCTGCGGGGCCGGTTTGGAGACGACCGTATTGCCCATGGCCAGGGCTGGGGCGGCCTTGCCCGCGAGATTGACGACCGGGAAGTTGTAGGAGGTGATGCAGCCGACGACGCCCATCGGGCGACGGACCGCGGCGGCGCCGATCAGGCCGCCGGGGGCGAGCGCGCTGGCCTTGGCGGCCCGCGGCCCGAGGGGGACGACATCCGGTTCCACCGCGCCCCGCGCGTAGCGGCGGAAGCGTTCGACGGCCGGGGTCAGTTGCAGGGTCGAGGCGACGCGACGCGTCGCGCCCGTCTCGGCCTGGAGGAGAGTCGCCAGCTCCCCTCCGCGTTCGATGAGGAGATCCGCTATCCGGTCCAGCACGGCCGCGCGCTCGCGCGGATCCGTACGGGACCAGCCGTCTTGGGCGGCCCGCGCGGCGGTCACGGCATCGGCGACTTCGGCAGGAGTCGCCTCCGGGGCCTCCCCGACGACCTGTTCGGTCGCCGGATTGACAACTGGATAGTGCCCCTTTCCCGGCGTGACCCAGGCGCCGTTGATCCAGTGCCCGTATGCCGTCATGGACGGAACTCCTTCGGCAGGCCGAGGACGCGCTCGGCGATGATGGTGCGCTGGATCTCGTCCGAACCACCGTAAATGGTGTCGGCACGCGAGAAGAGGAACTGGCGCTGCACGGCGTCGAGTTCGTAGGGGCGGTCGGCTCGCCAGTCGTCCGGGGCGACCGTGGCGTCCGCGCCCCGCATCCGCATGGCCAGTTCACCGAGGGACCGGTGCCAGCCTCCCCACAGCAGCTTGGCGACGCTGGGGGCCCCTGGGTCCGACGCCCCGCCCAGCGTCCGCAGGGCGTTCCATCGCATGGTCTGCAACGCGGCCCACTGCCCCACGAGTCGATCGCGCTCGACCGGCTCCGCTGCGGCACCGGTTTCCAGGGCCAGATGAATCACACGTGTCAGCTCGGCGGCGAAGCCGATCTGTTGGACGAGGGTGGAGACGCCGCGCTCCCTCGCGAGGAGGCCCATGGCGACCCGCCAGCCGTTCCCCTCGCCGCCGACGAGGTGGGCGGCTGCGGCCACCGCGCCGTCGAAGAACACTGCGTTGAAGTCGGCCGAGCCCGACATGTGCCTGATCGGCCGGACATCGATCCGGCCGGGCTGGTCCATCGGCACCAGCAGAAAGGAGAGCCCGTGGTGGCGCTGCGACCCTTCGGTGGTGCGGGCCAGGACGAAACACCAGTCCGCCTCATGGGCCAGGGAGGTCCAGATCTTCTGCCCGCTGATCCGATAGGTACTTCCGCCGTTGTCCCGCACAGCGACGGTGCGCACCGATGCGAGGTCCGATCCGGCACCGGGTTCGCTGTAGCCCTGGCACCAGAGTTCCTCGCCGCGGGCGATGGCGGGGAGGAACCGCGCACGCTGGGCGTCGTCACCGTGGGCGAGGAGCGTGGGAGCCAGGAGGTTCTCGCCGATGTGGCCGACACGCGCGGGGGCCTGGGCGCGGGCGTACTCCTCCGCCCACACGACCTGTTCGGTCAAAGTCGCGGACCGGTTGCCGAAGTGACCACGGTTACGGTCCCAGCCGAGGCCGATCCAGCCATCCGCGCCCAGCTCGCGCTCCCAGGCCCGGCCGGAGACCCGGTCCGGTTCCCCGGCGAGGTGCGCGGCGAGCCAGGCCCGGGCGGCCTCCCGGAACGACTCGTCCTGCGGACCGAAAGCGAAGTCCACGCCTGCCCTCTCCCCTCGCCGATACCTTGATCCAACGCCCCTGGGGTCACGCGTTCGGGCGTGCCTTGTCCGCCGCCGCCTTCGCCATGGACTCCAGTCGGGCCAGCATGGGCATCGGGTCCGCGCCGACCGTTCCCGGCAGGACGTCGGCGATCCGCTGAGGGGTCCAGGCACCCTCCGCGTATGCGGCGCGCAGTTCGCGCGGTTGCGCCCAGACCGCGACCTTGGGGCCGGCCACCGTGTAGACCTGGCCGGTGATCCCCTCCTCCCGGGCCCGCTCGCTGAGCAGATAGACGACCAGGGGCGCCACGTCCTCGGGCTCGCCGATTTCCGTCAGCTCCATCGGGACGTTCGCGGACATCCGCGTACGCGCCACGGGGGCCACGCAGTTGGCCGTGACCCCGTATTTGTTCAGGCCCAGTGCGGCGCTGCGGACGAGCGAGATGACGCCGCCCTTGGCGGCGGAGTAGTTGGCCTGGGACACGCTGCCCTGGTGGTTACCGCTGGTGAATCCGATGAGGGTGCCACTGCCCTGCCTGCGCATCAGCGCGGAGGCGGCCCGAAAGACGGTGAAGGTCCCCTTCAGGTGCGTGGCGATGACCGGGTCCCACTCCTCCTCGGTCATATTGAAGAGCATGCGCTCCCGCAGGATCCCTGCCACGCAGACGACGCCGTCGAGTCGCCCGTACCGCGCCAGCGCCGTGTCGACGATCCGCTGTCCTCCCGCCATGGTCGACACGTCGTCCGCCAGGGCGGTCGCCTCGCCGCCCGCCTTCTCGATCTCCTCAGCGACAGCGGTCGCGACGGCGTTGGTCGGCTCACCGCCGTCGACGGAGACGCCGTAGTCGTTGACGACGACCTTCGCCCCCTCGACGGCACAGGCCAGGGCGACCGCCCGGCCGATTCCCCGTCCGGCTCCGGTGACGGCGACCACCTTGCCCGCCAAGAAGTTCCCCACGGCCTGCCCCTTCCCGGAGTTTCTGACGGCCCGTTAGATTTTTGGGCAGAGTGGGCACGAGCACAAGACCCACCACCGAAGTGGCCGCACGAAGTCCTGGCACGGCACGGCGTACGAGGTCCGATCCCCGGAAGGGTTCCCATGCCACTACCGCCCGAGTTCCACGAGATCGCCAAGCGCGTCAACAACTGGGGGCGTTGGGGAGCGGCCGACGAGATCGGCACCCTCAATCTCATCACCGGCAGCGTGGTGCGCGCCGCCACCACGACCGTGACGACGGGTCGCCGCATCCCACTGGCGCTGCCGCTCCGGCAGGACGGGGTGCAGACCGGGATGATTCCCGGCAGGGTCAACCCGCTCCACACGATGGTCGCCGTCAACTGGGAGATGTTCGGTCCGGACACCATCGCCACCAGCGACGACACCGTGACCATGGGCCTCCAGGCGGGCACACATTGGGACGCCCTCCCCCACGTCTCCCACAGCGGAAAGATCTACAACGGGCGCCCGGCGGATTCGATCACCACGCACGGCCGTGCGGCTTTCAGTGGCATGGAGAAGGCAGGGGCCGTCGTCTCACGGGGCGTCCTGCTCGATGTCGCGCGAGCCAGGGGCACCGAGCGGCTCGACAGCGGGCACATCGTGACCCCCGAGGACCTCGACGCGGCGCAAGAACTGGCCGGTGTCACGGTACGGGCTGGCGATATCGTCCTGGTGCGGACAGGGCAGATTCAGCAATATCTGGCGGGAGACAGGGAGGCGTACGCCTTTCCTTCGCCCGGGCTGTCGATTCGTACGCCGGAGTGGTTTCACCGCCGCGATGTCGCCGCTGTCGCGAATGACACCCTGACGTTCGAGGCATTCCCACCGGAGTTCGAGAATCTATGGCTGCCCGTACACGCGCTCGACCTGGTCGAGATGGGCATGCTGCAAGGCCAGAACTGGAATCTCGAGGAACTGTCGGAAGCGTGTGCGGAGGAGAAACGCTACGCGTTCCTCCTGTCGGCGACCCCCGAGCCCTTCACAGGCGGGACGGGAGCGCCTGTGGCGCCGGTGGCGATCCTCTGACCTCAGGCCATCCCGCCCGGCCACCGGCCACCGGACCCCAGCTCAACGGACCGTCGGCCTTCCCATCGCGAAGCAAGCCGACGCCACCCAGAGCGTCATGAGGGCGGGCGGCGGCGCGCTGATGCGCACCCCGAGCACGGCACCCACACGCCGCCACCCAGCTCCGGCGCCTCTGCCCTGATATCGCGCCGGGCCGCGACCCGCACTCGCCAAGCCGGCCCCGGCAACACGGACCTCTCGACGTCCCCTCGCAACGAATCGCTCCATCCAAGGGTGATCACGCGAACACTTCACGTCAACACCTGGTCTGGACTTTGTCGACTACGCCCGATTTGTGACGGCGCGTGGCGGCTCAAAAGCGCCGACCCAGAGCGGCTCCCCGCGGTCGACCTCGCACCAGATGCGCTTGCCCGCACCCTCCGGCTGCCAACCCCAGCGGTCGGCCAGGCCGTCCACCAACTCCAGCCCCCGGCCACCGGTGTCGTCACCCTCCGCGCAGCGGCGACGCGGCGGACGAGCACTGATGTCGGCGACCTCGACACGAACCGTGCCCGGACACACCCCGGCCGCGGCCTCGGCGGAACTGCCCGCACCCGGGAAGAGCATGCGCAGGACGGCCGGACAACCCGTGTGCACCACGGCGTTGGTGACCAGCTCCGAGATGAGCAGGATCAGCGTTTCAGCCAGGGGCTCGTCCACCCCTATCCCGGTACCGGCAAGACGCGACCGCGCCCATCTGCGAGCCCGCCCCACCTCCGCGGGGTCGGCCCGAACCTCCATCTGCATCTGAAGCACCTGCACCGCTCACACCATCCGAACCGGCGGACACAACGCCTCGCGTCTCCGAGAGGTCACGGAACGTGATCTCCTTCCGAGACAGCATGGTTGACGTAGAGTCACCTCAACAAGCGCTTCAGGCATATTCCGGCGCAAAGGAGTATGCGTACTGCATACTGTGCGACGCGCGCTGCGGGGACTCGAACATCGGGGAATCGCGGCCCCCGAGCCGACGCGAGCGGCAGACAATCCCGCGTTCGGCGCCGCCATATCGGCGACACCGGGATAATTGCGCTTCTGAACCACTCGCATTCAAGGGAGCGTACCTGAGGTCGGGGCGATCTCCTCCCCGTGACGAGTCACACGCAGGACACAACCCGATATCGACGCTGCGTAATCACTTATTAGTGACATACCGGGCATTTCGGTCACAGTGCTCACTCAGAGCTAATCTCGACGTTCGTGGCAACCGCGTCCCGACCCGTCGGCATCCCTGCGGGAAATTCGGTCAGGAGTTCCTCCGCGAGCCCCTCTTCGGCCTCGGCCGCCGACTGCCACTGCGCCGCTCTCACCCAAGCCCGCTTGAGGTGCGGATGAACGTCCGCGTCCCAGGTAAACCCAAACCCGCCATGCAGTTGCAGGCAGTCACGGGCATTACGGACAGCAGCCGTATCGGCGAGCAATTTCGCCCTGGAAACATCTCCGGATGTCACTGTCAGTGATGCGGCATAGACGCTGCAGCGGGCGATTTCAGTACGGACGAACATGCGGGCGCAGAGATGCTGCACCGCTTGGAAAGTGCCGACCGGGCGGCCGAACTGCGATCGGGCCTTGACGTGCTCGACCGTCATCTCCACCGTGCGCAGGGCGCTGCCCAGTTGCAGAGCCGCCGTCAACAGGGCGGCTTCCCGACGCAGTCGGACAGATTCGGGGAAAGCGACACAGATCGCACCGACATCGTCCGGCAGTTGGCTCACGAGGTGCAGCGGTGTCGTCGGATCGACCGCCTGCACAGGTCGAGCCCCCAGCGCGTGCGGGAGCGCCACCGTGTCTACATCCGTGTCCGCGCCCGTGTTCGTGTTCGTGTCCGTTCGCAGGATCCGGACGGTGGTGCGGTCCAGCAGGAGGACGGCATCCGCTGTGGCGAGGTGCTCGATCGGCCCCGGCCGGTCCAGCGCCGTCACCAGTGCCCTTCCTTCGGCCGCGCCCTCCACCAGGCCCGCCGCGAGGTGAGTGGCGACCAGCGGGCCGGGCAGCAGGACCCGCCCTGCCTCTTCGAAGACGAGCACGGCCTCCGGCAGGCCAAGCCCGGTCCCGCCGCGCTCTTCGGGCAGCCTCAGGGAGAAGAAGCCGGTGTCGCCCAGTTCCCGCCACAGCTCGCGGACCGAGGCACCGCCCCCCGTCGCACCACCCCCACCCGCAGCAGCACCCGCACCCGCACCCGCGTCCACCATCTCCCGAAGCCGCTCGCGGGGGAACAGCGCCGTGAGGAGTTGCCGTGTCCCTGTCCGCAGGGCTCGCTGGTCGTCACTCAGCCGGAAGTCCATGATCAACGGCCTTTGGGCAGGCCGAGGATGCGCTCGGCGATGATGTTCTGCTGGATCTGGGACGTGCCGGCGGCGATCGTGTAGGAGAGGGCGGAGAGGCGGTCCGCCGTCCACGGGTGCCCGGCGTCCAGCGCTTCCGGGCCGATGACCTCGGCGGCCGCGTCGTACAGTTCCTGGCGCGCCTCGGAGTAGCGGAGCTTGAAGACGGAGCCGCCGACGCCCGGCACCGCGCTCCCGTCCCCGGGCGACGCCCGCTCGGCCGCGCTCACATTCCACTGCGTGAGTCGCCACAGCGCACCGAATTCGGCGTTCAGCCTCCCCAGGCGACGGCGCAGGACCACGTCGTCCCACCGGCCGTTCTCTTTCGCCGTCCGGGCCAGCCGGGCCAGTGTGCGGCGGCAGGCGACGACCTCGCCCACGAAGGCCGTGCCGCGCTCGTAGGAAAGGGTGACCATGGTGACGCGCCAGCCGTCGTTCTCGGCGCCGACGCGGTACGAGAGCGGTACCCGCACGTCGTCGAGGAACAACTCGGCGAACTCGGTGGAGCCCGCGAGGGTGCGCAGCGGGCGGACGGTTACCCCGGGGGCGTCCATGGGCATGGCGAGCCAGGTGATCCCCCGGTGTTTGGAGGCCGTGACGTCCGTACGGACGAGCAGTTCGCACCAGTCGGCGACCTCGGCGTGCGAGGTCCAGATCTTGCTGCCGCTGACGATGTACGCGTCGCCGTCCCGGACCGCTCGGGTGCGTAGCGAGGCCAGGTCGGAGCCCGCGTCCGGCTCGGAGAAGCCCTGGCACCACACGTCCTCGCCGCGCAGGATCGGCGGCAGCCAGCGCGCCCGCTGCTCGGCCGTTCCCTCCACGGCGATGGTGGGTCCGGCGTGCAGGAGACCCACGAAGTTGGCACCGACGTAGGGCGCGCCCGCCAGCTCCGTCTCCTCCAGGAAGATCAGGTGCTGGGTGGGGGTGGCACCCTGCCCCCCGGCTTCGGTCGGCCAGTGCAGCCCGGCGTAGCCGGCGTCGTACAGCGCGCGTTGCCAGGCGCAGTCATAGGCCCGCCGCGCCGGCCAGTGGGCGGGCGGTGGCTTCGCGGGCAGCTTCGGCAGTGCCTCGCGCAGCCACGTACGCAGCCTTCGCCGGAACTCTTCCTCTTCCTTGGTGAAGGTGAGGTCCATGAGGTCTCACGCGCCCGGTCGATCGTGGCCGGGTGCCGACGCCGCCGGGTGCCCGCGCCCGACCGCCCCGTGGGCGTCCAGGCCCCGTATGTCCAGGTCCAGGTCCAGGCCGAGCATCCGGATCGCGTTTCCCCGCATCACCTTGTGGACGGTTTCGTCGTCCAGGCCCTTCATGTGGTCGAGCGCGACTTCCTTGGTGTGCGGGAAGGTCGAGTCGACGTGGGGATAGTCGGTCTCGAAGGTCGCGTTGTCTCGGCCCACCACATCGAGTGAGGCGACGCCGTGTTTGTCGCGGAAGAAGCAGCAGAAGATCTGCCGGTAGTAGTAGGTGGAGGGCGGTTCGGGGATCAGGTCGCGCACCCCGCCCCAGGCCCGGTGCTCCTGCCATACGTCGTCGGCGCGCTCCAGGGCGTAGGGGATCCAGCCCATTTGTCCCTCGCTGTACGCGAGTTTGAGGCTGGGGAAGTTCACGAGGACGCCGCTGAAGAGGAAGTCCATCATCGACGCCATGGCGTTGTTGAACGACAGGGACGCCTGTACGGCGGGCGGCGCGTCCGGGGAGGCGGCGGGCATCTGCGAGGACGAGCCGATGTGCATGTTGACGACGGTGCCGGTGTCCTGACAGGCGGCGAAGAAGGGATCCCAGTAGCCGGAGTGGATGCTGGGCAGCCCGAGGTGGGTGGGGATTTCGCTGAAGGTCACGGCCCGTACGCCGCGGGCGGCGTTCCGCCGGATCTCGGCGACGGCGAGGCCGACGTCCCAGAGGGGGATGAGACACAGGGGAATCAGCCGGCCTCGGCTGTCGCCGCACCACTCCTCGACCATCCAGTCGTTGTAGGCCCGGACGCACGCGAGTGCGACCTCCTTGTCGTGCGCTTCCGCGAAGGTCTGCCCGCAGAAGCGCGGGAAGGTGGGGAAGCACAGGGACGCCTCGACGTGATTGAGGTCCATGTCCTTCAGGCGTTCCGCCGGGTCCCAGCATCCTGGGCGCATCTCCTCCCGGGTGATGCCCTCCAGGGTCATCTCGTCGCGGTCGAAGCCGACGGCGGCGATGTTGCGCTTGTACGGGAATCTGAGGTCCTCATAGACCCACCAGTCGGTGGGCGGCCCTTCGGGGTCCATGGTGATGACGTACTTGCCGCCCACGTAAGCCAGTTCACCAATGCCGGCCGTCAGGGCGCGGGGGCCGCGGGAGCGGTATTTGGCGGGCAGCCAGGTCTCGAAGAGGTGGGCGGGTTCGATCACGTGGTCGTCCACGCTGACGATGCGCGGCAGATCCATGAGGGGCTCCCTCTCGCTTACCCGACGACGCGGTCCCAGCATTTCTGACGCTCAGTCAGATTCGAGGTTAGTCCGCGCCCTCTGGACCGACAAGCCGGTCGCCCCTACGCTTCCCGCCACGCCTGACCAACCGTCAGCACTCCGGGAGGGCTCATGACCGGCACCGCCCCCGATCTGGTCGCCTCCCGCACCCTGTGGGAGCTCCTCGACCGCCGAGCCGCGCTCACCCCGGATGCCACCGCCCTCATCCAGGCCGACGAGCCGGCGGACGGTGACACGGCTACCGATCGGCGCCTGACCTTCGGCGAGCTGCGCGACCGCGCCGAGCGCGTCGCCGCCTGGTTGCACGGGCTGGGCGTACGGCCGGGCAGCCGGGTCGCCTGGCAGCTGCCCACCCGCATCGAGACCGTGGTCCTGGCCTTCGCGCTGGCCCGGCTCGGGGCCGTCCAGACACCGCTCATCCCCTTCTACCGCGACCGCGAGGTCGGCCACGCGCTACGGGCGGCTCAGGCGGAGTTCTTCGCGGTGCCGGGTGTCTGGCGAGGCTTCGACCACTCCGCGATGGCCTACCGCCTCGCCCTCACACTGCCGTCACCGCCCCTCGTCTTCACGGCGTACGACAGCCTCCCGGAGACGGACCCCTCGACGCTCCCGCCCCCTCCCACCGAGGGCACCACCGTCCGCTGGATCTACTGGACCTCCGGCACGACCTCCGAGCCCAAGGGCGTGCTGCACACGGACCGGTCCCTCATCGCCGCCGGCGCCTGCCTCGCCGACGCGCTGCGCCTGACCTCCGACGACGTCGGCTCCATGGCCTTCCCCTACGCGCACGTGGCCGGCCCCGACTACACCGTGATGCTGCTGCTCCGGGGCTTCCCGAGCATCCTGCTGGAGCACTTCGCCCTGCCCGGTTCGCTCGATGCCTACCGTCGCAACGGCGTCACCGTGGCCGGGGGATCCACCGCCTTCTACTCCCTGTTCCTCGCCGAGCAGCGCAAGGACCCCACCCGCAGACTCCTCCCCACCCTCCGCCTCATGGCAGGCGGAGGCGCGCCGAAACCGCCCGCGCTCTACCACGAGGTGGTCGACGAGCTCGGGTGCGCGCTCACCCACGGCTACGGCATGACCGAAGCCCCGATGATCACCATGGGATCGCCGGACGACACGACGGAGCAACTGGCCACCACCGAGGGACGCCCCCCGGCCGGCATGCGGATCCGCGTCGTCGACCCCGACGGCAAGCCGCTCCCGCCCGGCGCGGAAGGAGAGATACGGCTGCGCGGGGAGGCCGTCTGCCAGGGCTATCTCGATCCCGCCCACTCCACCGAGGCCTTCGACCCGGACGGCTTCCTCATCACCGGAGACCTCGGCCGGCTCACCATCGAGGGCCACCTCGTACTCACCGGCCGCACCAAGGACATCATCATCCGCAAGGGCGAGAACATTTCCGCCCAGGAGGTCGAGCGGTTGCTCCACGGACACCCCGACGTCGAGGACGTGGCCGTCATCGGCCTTCCCGACCCGGCGCGCGGCGAGCGGGTCTGCGCCGTGGTCCAGCAGCCACCCGGCGCCGCACCGCTGGGGCTCGACGACATCACGGCCCACCTGCGGAGCGCCGGGCTGTCCGTGCACAAGATGCCCGAGCAGCTTGAGCTCGTCGAAGAGCTGCCGCGCAACGACACGCTCCGCAAGGTCCTCAAGTACAAGCTGCGCGAACGCTTCTCCGACTGACGGGCCGCTTGACGGACTGCTCGGCAGTCCCGGCGCTCAACCCGTGAGCCGATAGGTGGACGTGGCCTGTTCGAAGAAGCCGTCCACCGAGCGTTGCCCGTCCATCGGGCCGATCACCTGCACCACGTGATAGCGGCCCGCCAGGATCATCGCGGCGTTGCGTACATACACCTGGCGGCCACTGCTGTCGTTCCAGTTGAACGTGCCCTCCGCCATCGCCCTCCCGCCGACGTCGATACGGCGCAGCCCGGAAGCGCCCGACCAGGACGAGGACCGGTAGGGCTCCAGCTCGGGCTCCCTGCCCTGCTGGTAGTCCAACGGGTCGCCGCCGAACTCCGACACCTTGTCCCGGCCGGGCACCACGATCAGCTCGTAGTCCCCGCCGACGTAGACGACCTGGTCCCGGTCGTTCTCACCACGGCGCTGCCAGTTCTCGGCGACGGCCAAGGAGAAGCCCTGGGGGTCCTGGCGCAGGGTGTAACCCTTGGCGACGCCACGAGGCCCGGTGGTTCTCGCCTCCTGTGTGCCGGAGCGGTCGGGTTGGGTCGTCCTGCCGTTCGTCCCCGGCTGGTTGGGGACGGCGCTCCGCAACCCCGCCGTGCCCGTCCGGTCCGTCTGCCCCCGGCCCGCGCCCTCGTCGGCGCGCGGCATGAACAACAGCGCGTACAGCACCGCGCCGACCAGGAGGAGCAGGATCAGGCCGAGCAGTAGCCGCCCCAGGTGACGGGGCGAGCGCTGCGCGCCCCCTCGCCGCTCCCGGGCCCGGTCCGAGGGGCCCGTGGAGTGAGACTTGCCCTGCGACGCGGCCCGGTCGTCGGCACGGTCGGCAACCGACGAGCCTCCGGGGGCCGCCTCGTCCCACTCACCGGGCTCCTCTCCCCGTTGTTCCCCGGCCGTCTTCTTGTGCCGCCCCTGCACGGGTGCCGGGCCCGGGGCACCGGAGGCGCGGCCTCGGCGGCGGCGCACGAGCTCGCCGCGCCGCCGGATGAGCGGCAGCCGACGCGGGTCGGTGGGGAGGCTCGTACCGATCGACGGCACGGTGACCGTCCGGCTGCCGAGGTCCGGCTCCGGCGCCGAGCGGATCAGCGAGCGCAGCCAGCCGCGCAGTTCCTCGCACTCGGGACGCTCGGTCGGATCCCTGCGCATGAGCGACTCGACCACGGGGCGGAGCGCTCCGCACTCCTCGGCGTAGGCGGGCGGTTCCGCGCAGACGAGCTGCACCAGTTCGGCCGCGCTCTCCTCCGGGTACGGGGCATGGCCCTGCACCGCGCGGAAGAGCAGCACGCCCAGCGCCCACAGATCGGCGGCGGGTCCCACAGGAGGCGCGAGCTGCCAGCTCTCCTGCACCGGATGGGCCTGCTCCGGCGCCCAGCGTTCGGTGACGGCACCGACCACCACCATGCGCGCCTGCCGCGCCCGCTCGGCGGCGAGCGCACCGCCCGGCCCGGCGGTGTGCGCCCAGCCGCCCGCGGTGGAACCCGGGTCGCTCCCGCGCCCCGCACCGTTCTGCGCGGGGACGGGTCCACCCGCACCGCCGAGGCCATCCGAGCCGAGCGGGCCACTGGGGCCGGGGCGTCCGACAAAAGCGTCAGAGCCCCCTGGGGGGTCGATTGATGTGGCGGCGCTGCCCTCGCCCCACGTGGGCGAGCCGGTCGACGGCCGGAGGGTGCTCTCCGCTGCCGCGCGCGCGGCAGCGGCCCGGGCGCCCGCGCGGTAGGCGGCGATCGCTCCGGCCCGGGGCACCCGGTCGTCAGGGGCCGCGTCCCGCTCGTGGCTGCCCGCCCGGCCGGTACCCGGCATCGCGCCGCCGGACGGCGCGTACCCACCGATCGTGCCCTGGCCGCGATACAGCGGCCCCTCCTGCGCCGGGATGCCGGCCGCGGCCGCCTCCCCGGTCGCACGGGTCGCGCCGCCTCCGCCCATCGGCCGCTGCCACGGAGCTGGCTGGTCCGGGAGCCGCGGGGCCGAGGAGCCGGTCGGGGCGGCCCCCGACTGCCGCGTCGGGGCTGCTTCCCCGGCGCGGGGTGTCGCGATCGCCGCACGTCCGCCCGCCGCGGCGCCCGGCTGCGAGCCGCCCTGCCCCGGGGAGCCGGCGCCGGCCCCTGGCCCGGCACCGACCGGGCCGGCCGGGACGGGGTCGTGGCCGCAGAGTGCCTCCTCCGCCGCCCCCGCGGCGAGTCCGGTGAGCATGGCACGGCCGTCGTCACAGATGAGGACGGTGCGGGTGGTGATGTTGCGGTGGGTCCAGCCCTGGGCGTGCAGGGCGCGCAGCGCGGTGAGAACGTCGGCGGCCACCTCGGCGGCCCGGTGCGGCGAGAGCGTGCGCTCGGCCAGCAGGGCGGCCAGCGGACGGGCGGATACGAGCTCGCTGATGATCCATAGGCTTCCCGCCTCGACGAAGACGTGAAAGACCTGGTCGAGACGGGGATGGTCGGGGAGCTGCGCGGCAGCGGTGGCGGCGACCAGAGCACGGCGTACCGCCGGATCACCTGGCCCCTGGCCCGTCAGCCCGCCCGCACCGAGCACCTCACCGCGGCCGTCCTCGTCCTCGCGACCGGCCCGGTACCCGGCGGCGCGCTCACCCTCGTACGGGCCCTCGTCGCCCAGGACTTCCGCGTCGACGATCTCCGGCAGGGGGATCTGCCGGATGAGGACCTCCTGGCCGCTGTACGTGTCAAAGGCCCGCGTCTCCACCAGTTCGAAGGCGTCGGACGGTGGAAGCGGCAGGCGATAGCGGTCGGCGAGCACCCGGCCCGCATAGTCGTCCACGACGCCTCCCCAAGCGCGCGATCCCCACCATCGCTCGAATGACCATCAAAGTCGGTCATTTAGCTGCTTATTGCGGCTGCGTATGGTTCACGGGGACTCACGATACGTGCCGAACCCGTCCCTTCGGGCGCGTACGGCTCAGTATGCGGCCGGGGCTCCGGCCCGTCACGCGGGCTGGAACGTCTTGAACGCCGTCTCCCGGAGCTTCCGGCACTCCGTCTCGGACCACTTGCCCTTCTCGCACGTCACCATGATGGCGTAGCCACGCTTGTCGTCCACCTTGAAGCCCCGGTTGACGACCTGGACGCGCTTGTCCTTCTGGTCGCGCTCGAAGGTCCAGTCCGCGATGGTCGGGTAGTCGTGGCCGTCCCAGTCGTCGACCTCTTCGACGCCGAGGCCGCGGTAGTTGGGCATCCCGCCGCTCTTGGCGGCGGAGTCGGAATCACGCCACGCCGCGACGGCGTCGGAGCCCGGGTCGGAACCGAAGTCGACCTGGAGGCGCGGGAAGCCACCCGACTTGCTGTATATCGCCCCGGAGTGGGCCCCGGCGGTGCCCGTCTTCCGCCATCCCTTGGGCATGGCGATGCTGAAGTGGTATTCGGCGTTCTTGACCGCCGCGTATCCGCCGGGCAGGTCATCGCCTTCCGAGGACGTGCCGTCCTCGTCCTTGGACGTGTCGTCCTTCTTGCCCTTGCCCGTCCCGGATGACGCGGCGTCCGCGCCCTTGGCTCCCTGTTCGGTGAGGGAGGAAGTGGCCTTGTCCCCGACGGATTTGGAGGAGCCGCCCTTGGTGCCGCCCGTGGTGCCCTTGTCGTCACCGTCGCCGTTCAGCGTGATGGCGAGCACGGTGCCGATGATGGCCAGCGCGACGATGACCGCCACGGCCAGCAGCGTGCGCCGGGACACGACGTCCGTGATGGATGCCCGCCCGGGACGGGCGGGGTGGGCGCCGCTTCCGGACCGGCCGAGTCCCGTCTGCCGCTGGGCGGACGGTATGGAAGGGGCGGGCTTGGCGGGTCGCGGCGGCTTGGCGCCGGTGCCCGAGGCCGCGTCCCGGACGGACTTGAACGCGCCCCGCATCCGGTCACCCGCCCCGTCCGTCGCGCGCGAGCCGGTGGACGGGGCGGCGGAGGCACGGCTATCGCCCTTACGCGAGCCCGGCGCGGATGCCGAACCCGCGCCCGCCGACGCTCCCGCGCCCGACCTGGAGGACGGACGGGTGCCGGAGCGCATCTCGGCGGGGGACGGCAGAGCGATCGCCTGTGTGGCGTCCAGGGCCGGGGAGGCCTCCGGCGCCTTCGGCAGGCGCTCGTCGGGGGCGTTGACCGCGTCGGTCAACAGGGCCCGGGCGCCCGCCTCGTCCAGCCGCTTGGCGGGGTCCTTGGCGAGCAGTCCGTACATGAGGCCTTCGAGCGGACCCGCGTTTCGCGGGGGGCCCAGCGGCTCGGTCATCACGGCGGTGAGGGTCGCTATGGCCGAACCCTTGTCGTACGGGGGGACGCCCTCGACCGCCGCGTACAGCAGGCCGCCCAGTGACCACAGATCCGCCGGCGGGCCGGGCTTCTGGCCGCGCGCCCGCTCCGGGGATATGTACGAGGGGGCGCCGACCAGCATGCCCGTCGAGGTGACCGACGGGTCGCCCTCGACCTGGGCGATGCCGAAGTCGGTGAGGACGACACGGTTGTCGTCCGCGATGAGGACGTTGGACGGCTTCACGTCGCGGTGCAGGATGCCCTGACGGTGTGCCGCGCTCAGCACGTCGAGAACGGCCAGTCCGACCTCCGCGGCCCGTCGCCACTTGAGCGGTCCGTCCTCACGGATGACATCGGCGAGCGAGCGGCCCTCGATGAGCTCCATGACGATCCACGGGCGGTCGTCCTCGTGCACCACGTCGTAGACGGTGACCGCACCGGCACTGCGGATCCGGGCGATGGCCTTCGCCTCACGCAGCGTGCGCGTGATCAGGCGGCGCTTCTCGTCCTCGTCGATGTTGGCCGGGAAGCGCAACTCCTTGACCGCGACGGTGCGGCCGAGCGTCTCGTCGGTCGCCCGCCAGACCGTGCCCATGCCGCCACGACCGAGGATGCCCCCGAGGCGGTACCGCCCGGCCAGGAGGCGCCCTGCCGTGCCCTGCGTCTGCTCCGCCTCCGACATGCGTCCCCTCTGGCAATCAGCTCTGCGACCAACCGACCCTGGCAGAGCGACCATTGTCTCTCATCCGCAGACCGGTGGAAGGCCAGGGTCCGAGTGCCCATGGATGATGAGCCCATGCCGACGCACACCGCCCTCGTGCGCCTCGCCTCCGCCATGACCGCGCTGACCTGCGCCGTGACGCTGTCCGCGGGGTCGGCGGGCAGTCGCACCGCCGCCCGGCCCCCTGTCCAAGACCTCGTTTCCCCGCGAACGGTTCCCGGTGCGGCCCAGCTGTCACAAGACGCTCATGGGGTCCGATTCCACACGGCGGGCGTCGCGGATGTACGCACCGGGCGCCCCATCCTTCCCACGGACCGCTTTCGGGTCGGCAGCATCACCAAGACCGTCATCGCCACCGTCACCCTCCAGCTCGCCGCCGAGCGCAAGCTGGACCTCGACGACCCGGTCACCACCCATCTGCCCGTCTCGACCGCCACCCTGCTGCCCTGCCCCGGCGGCAGCGACAGCCGCGCCCAGGGCTGTCGGATCACCGTCCGTCAACTCCTCACCCACACCAGCGGGCTGTTCTCCTACACCGACGACCGCGCCTTCTTCCGCCGGTTCTTCGGTCCGGGCTTCGCCGCGCACCGTTTCGATACCCACAAACCCGACGCACTGGTACGGACCGCCCTCGCGCACCCGCCGTACGCGGCCCCCGGTGAGCGGTACCGCTACTCCAACACGGACTACCTACTCCTCGGTATGGTCATCCGTCAGGTCACGGGCCACTCCTATGCCACCGAGGCCCACCGGCGCATCGTGGCCCCCTTGCACCTCACCGGCACCAGCTTTCCCGGCACACGCGCGGGGCTGCCCTCCCCCCACGGCCGCGCCTACACGACGACGGGCACGGGCACGACGAGGGGCAGCAGGCTCACCGCCGACGCCACCGACCTCAATCCGTCCTCGGCGGGCGCGGCCGGCGAGCTGGTCTCCACCCTCCCCGACCTCAACCGTCTCTTCGGCGCACTGCTGCGCGGCGCGCTCCTGCCCGCACCGGAGCTACGGCAGATGCGGGACACGACGGCCTCGTACGGCCGCTACGGCATGGGACTGTTCCCCGTGCGGCTGCCCTGCCACCGCACCCTGTGGGGCCACAACGGCGAGATCAGCGGCTCGTACGTGCAGACGCTCGGCACCGCGGACGGGCGGCACCTCATCAGTTACCGCGTCAACAGCGACGCCCCCGTCGACGCGGCGGCCGAAAGGGCCCTCCTGAGCGCCGAGTTCTGCCCGAAAGCCTGACGAACCGGACGTCCGGCACTGCACCGCACCGCCCTACAGCGGCTGCACCTCGGGGGCGCCCAGCCGCGCCGCGTCCGCCGTCTGGTCGTCGGGCTGCCGCTGCGACTCGCGCTCCGCCTCCACGCGCTTCTCGTAGTGCTCGACCTCCTTCTCGATCTGCGCCCGGTCCCAGCCCAGCACCCCCGCCATCAGCTCGGCGGCCTCCCGCGCGCTGCGCGTGCCCCGGTCGAAGGTCTCGATGGAGATCCGTGTCCGGCGCGTGAGTACGTCGTCGAGGTGGCGGGCCCCCTCGTGGGAGGTGGCGTAGACGACCTCCGCCCGCAGATAGTCCTCGGCACCGCCGAGCGGCTCGCCCAGCTTCGGATCGGCGGTGACGAGGTCCAGCACCTCGTCGACCATCGAGCCGTAGCGATTCAGGAGGTGCTCGACGCGCGCCACGTGGAGGCCCGTGCGCTGTGCCATCTGCGCCCGGCCGTTCCACAGGGCCCGGTAGCCCTCGGCCCCCACCAGCGGCACGTCCTCGGTGACGCACTCCGCGACCCGCTGGGCCAGGCCGTGCACCGCCTCGTCCACGGCGTCCTTCGCCATCACCCGGTAGGTGGTGTACTTCCCGCCCGCCACGACCACCAGCCCCGGTACCGGGTGGGCGACGGTGTGCTCGCGCGAGAGCTTGCTGGTCGCGTCCGACTCCCCGGCCAGCAGCGGACGCAGCCCGGCGTACACGCCCTGGACGTCGTCGCGGGTGAGCGGCACGGCGAGTACCGCGTTGACGTGCTCCAGCAGATAGTCGATATCGGCGCTGGAGGCGGCCGGATGCGCCTTGTCCAGGTCCCAGTCGGTGTCGGTGGTGCCGATGATCCAATGCCGGCCCCATGGGATCACGAACAGCACGCTCTTCTCGGTGCGCAGGATCAGCCCGGTGGTGGAGTGGATCCGGTCCTTGGGCACGACGAGGTGGATGCCCTTCGACGCCCGTACGTGGAACTGCCCGCGCTCCGCGATGAGCTGCTGGGTGTCGTCCGTCCACACCCCCGTGGCGTTCACGACCTGCCGGGCGCGGACCTCGAACTCACCGCCCTGCTCCAGGTCCTTCACCCGGGCCCCGACCACCCGCTCCCCCTCCCGCAGGAAGCCGACCACGCGCGCCCGGTTTGCGACGTCCGCGCCGTAGGCGGCGGCGGTGCGCACCAGGGTGGTGACGTAGCGCGCGTCGTCCATCTGGGCGTCGTAGTACTGCAGGGCGCCGATCAGCGCGTCCTTCTTCAGGGCGGGCGCGACCCGCAGCGCGCGCTTGCGCGTGAGGTGCCGGTGGGTGGGCAGTCCCCGCCCGTGGCCCGAGGAGACCGACATCGCGTCGTAGAGCGCGACGCCCGAGCCGGCGTAGAAGCGCTCCCAGCCCCGGTGCTGCAAGGGGTAGAGAAAGGGCACCGGCTTCACCAGGTGCGGGGCCAGCCGCTCGAGGAGCAGCCCGCGTTCCTTGAGTGCCTCGCGCACGAGGGCGAAGTCGAGCATCTCCAGATAGCGCAGCCCGCCGTGGATCAGTTTGCTGGACCGGCTGGAGGTCCCCGCCGCCCAGTCGCGCGCCTCGACGAGCCCGGTCGTGAGCCCGCGGGTGGCCGCGTCGAGCGCGGTGCCCGCGCCGACGACACCGGCGCCGACCACCAGGATGTCCAGTTCCCGCTCCGCCATCCGGGCGAGCGCCTCACCGCGCTCGGCCGGCCCGAGTGTCGCTGTCCTCACTGCTGCCTCCCGATTGACCGCTCTCACTGCCGCCCCGGTGACCGCGGCCACCGGGGGCACCAGGACTGCCGGGCACCCGTTCCCCTTCGATGCTGCACCAGATCGGCCGCTTTGGCCGTGTCGGAGGCGAGCCGCGCCGCGGCAATCCCGGATAACAGTCATATATCCGCTTAACCTGATGTAACTCGTCCGGGGATCGGTCCCGTCCGCCCGCGGGGCCATCCGCCTCCCCTCCGGGCCCACCCTTCGGCAGAGCCCTCCGGAACCTCCGGAGGCCCTCCCGACCGACGGCCCTCCGGGAAGGACCGGCCAGCAGGACCCCTCCGGGAAGGACCGCCCGCCATGCCCGCAGATCTCGCCGTCCTCGGACTCGGCCACCTCGGCCTCCCGCTCGCCCAGGCCGCCACGGCCGCCGGCATCGCCACCGTCGGCTACGACCCCGACCCGCACACCGTCGCCGAACTCCGCGCCGGCAGGCTGCCCACCGAAGGCGCCGACGGCTCGCTCACCGCCGCCGGCGTCCGCCGCATGCTCTCCGCCGGTTTCCGCGCCACGACCGAGGACACCGAGCTGGGCCGGGTCCGTACGGCGGTGATCTGCGCCCCCACCCGGCTCGGCGAGGACCGGGCGCTGGACCTCGGCGCCATCGGCGACGCGGCCCGCGCGCTCGCCGCCCGGCTGCGCCCGCACACCACTGTGCTCCTGGAGTCCACCGCCTACCCCGGAACCACGGAGGACTACCTCCGTCCACTGCTCGAATCCGGCTCCGGCTTGCGCGCGGGCCGGGACTTCCACCTCGCCTACTCGCCCAGCCGCTTCGACCCCGGCAACCGGCGCCACGGCTACACCAACACGCCCAAGGTCATCGGCGGCCTCACCCCCGCCTGCACCGAGGCCGCCGCCGCCTTCTACGGACGGATCTGCGAGAAGGTCGTCCGCGCCCGCGGCCCCCGCGAGGCGGAGGCGGTCAAGGTCCTGGAGACCAACTACCGGCACGTCAATATCGCGCTCGCCAACGAGATGGCGGTCTTCTGCCACGACATCGGCGTCGACCTGTGGGACGTCGTGCGCTGCGCCGAGACCAAACCGTTCGGCTTCCAGGCCTTCCGCCCGGGGCCCGGGGTGGGCGGCCACGGCGTGCCCATCGACCCCAACTACCTCTCCTACAAGGGCCGCAGCCTCGGCCACCCCTTGCGGATGGTGGAGCTCGCGCAGGAGGTCAACGGCCGGATGCCGCGCTACGTCATCCAGCGCTGCGCCACGCTCCTCAACGAGCACGGCAAGTCGGCGCGCGGCGCGCGCGTGCTCCTGCTCGGCGTCGGCTACAAAGCCGACACCGGCGACCAGGAGGGCTCGCCGGCCCGCGAGATCGCCTCCCGGCTGATGGAGCTGGGCGCCCAGATCAGCTACCACGACCCGTATGTCCCGCAGTGGCGGGTCCTCGGCCGTCCGGTACCGCGTGCCGACTGTCTCTACGAGGCCGCCGCCATCGCCGACCTGACGGTCCTTCTCCAGCCCCACCGCACCTACGACCTGCAAGGACTGGCGGTCAAGGCGCAGCTGCTGCTGGACACCCGCGGCGCGAGCCCCGCCGGGGCGGCACACCGGTTGTAGGGGACGCGCCAGGGACACGCCCCCACAGACGCCCGGCTCGTGCGGCGCGACCACGGAGCCCTGGTGTCACCGCCGCCTCCCCCAAGGCCGAAAAGGCCGGCCCCGCGTCTCCCCCGACCCCGGGGAGAGAACGCCGGACCGGCCTGAAATCCGTCCCTGAAACCAGCCGCCCCTACAGCCGGCCCGTTCCCAGCAGCCGGCCCGGCTGCGCGTCCAGGACCGTCCTGAGCGAGGCGAAGTCCTCGACGCAGCGGCCCGTGCCGACGGCCACGCAGTCCAGCGGCTCGTCGGCGACCAGCACCGGGATGTCGAGTTCCTTGCTCAGCCGCACGTCCAGGCCGCGCAGCAGCGCACCGCCGCCGGTCAGGACGATGCCGCGGTCCATGATGTCGCCCGCCAGCTCCGGCGGCGTCTCGTCCAGGGTCTGCCGCACGGCCATGACGATCGCGTCGACCGGCTCCGTCAGCGCGTGCCGGACCTCGTCGGCCGTCAGCTCCAGCGTCTTGGGCAGACCACTGACCTGGTCGCGGCCGCGAATGGTGAAGCGGTCCGGGGGCAGCAGGCCCTGGGTCTCCTCCGGGTCGCCGCCGACGTCCTCCAGACCGTCGTTCTTCTCCAGCTGCTTGGCGAGCGCGCTGAGCCCGGCCGCGGTCCAGGAGGCCGTGGGAGAAGCCGAGCCGATGCTCATCTTGATCTCCTCCGCGGTCCGTTCACCGATCGCGAGGGCGTAGTGCTTCTTCACGTACGAGGTGATGGCCGTGTCCATGGCGTCGCCCGCGGTCCGCACCGAACGCGCGGTGACGATGCCGCCCAGCGAGATCACGGCGACCTCGGTGGTGCCGCCGCCGATGTCGACGACCATGCAGCCGGTCGGCTCGCTGACCGGCAGCCCCGCGCCGATCGCCGCGGCCATCGGCTCCTCGATCAGATGCACCTGACGGGCACCGGCCTGTGTCGCGGCCTCGATGACCGCGCGGCGCTCGACGCCGGTGATGCCGGACGGCACACACACCACGACGCGCGGGCGGGTGAAGCGGCGGTTGCCCGTGACCTTCTTGATGAAGTGCCGGAGCATCCGCTCGGCTATCTCGAAGTCGGCTATGACGCCGTCGCGCAGCGGACGGATGGCCACGATGTTCGAAGGGGTGCGGCCAATGGTCTCCTTGGCCTCGGATCCGACCGAGAGCACTCCGCCGTCAGCGGCGTTGACCGCGACCACCGATGGCTCGTTGAGCACCACTCCTTTCCCCCGCACGTACACGAGCGTGTTCGCCGTGCCGAGGTCGATGCCCATGTCCCTGCCGCTGAACGACTTGCTTTGTGCCATAAGTTGCCATTATTCCCTATGGTCGAACGTTTATGCGGAGTTCACAGCGGCCCGCTCGCTGTCGGTGACAGAACGTCGGCCGGGGTCATGTCGGGGACCACCGGGATTTCTTGACGCGCTGTCAGGCCCGGCTGCTAGCTTGTGGCCCACGCTTCACACTCTGCAACTTTCTGCGCTCATCTTCTTCACCCACGGGGGACACCACCATGAATCAGCCCTGGCAGCAGCCGCCGCAGCAGCCGCCGAACCCCTACGGCCAGCAGCCGCAGCAGCCCGGCCCGTACGGGCAGCAGCCCCCGCCGCCCGGCTACGGCCCGCAGCAGCCACAGCAGCCGTACGGCATGCCCCCGCACGCCGCCCCGCAGTACGGCGCCCCCGGCGGCTTCCCGCCGCCGGCCCGCCAGGGCAACGTGGGCCTCGCGGTGCTCCTCGGCGTCGTGGCCATGCTCGTCGGCGCCGGCGTCTACGGCTACATCCTCAAGGCCACCGACGGCCGCCAGATCGGCTACCTCGCCATCGGTGTGGGCGCCCTCGTCGGAGCCGCCCTCGGCAAGCTCGGCGGACGCAACGCCGTTCTCCCGGTCGTCGGCGTGGTCCTCGGACTCCTCGGCGTCTACCTCGGCCAGATATTCGGCTACTCCCTGGCACTCTCCGATTTCCTGCACGTGTCCGTGACCGAGGTGCTCTTCGACCACTTCGAGATCGTCAACAGTGCGTGGAAGGACGACCTGGGCGGCATGGACGCGCTCTTCTACGCCCTCGGCGGCGTCGGCGCCTTCACCACCGCCCGCAAGCTCGGGGGCTGACAGCCGCCCCCGAGCGCCCGGCCCCGCACACGCCGAAGGGCCCGGACCGCCGCAGCGGTCCGGGCCCTCGAAGGCGTGAGATCAGCGGTTGTCGTGCTGCGACGGCGCGACCGTCACCTCGACCCGCTGGAACTCCTTCAGCTCGCTGTAGCCCGTGGTGGCCATCGCGCGGCGCAGCGCGCCGAACATGTTCATCGAGCCGTCCGGGGTGTGCGAGGGACCGGCGAGGATCTCCTCGGTCGTGCCGACCGTGCCCAGGTTCATGCGCTTGCCGCGCGGCACGTCCTCGTGGACGGCCTCCATGCCCCAGTGGTAGCCGCGGCCCGGCGCGTCCGTGGCACGCGCGAGCGGGGAGCCCATCATCACGGCGTCCGCGCCACAGGCGATGGCCTTCGGCAGGTCGCCCGACCAGCCCACGCCGCCGTCCGCGATGACGTGGACGTAACGGCCGCCGGACTCGTCCATGTAGTCACGGCGGGCGGCGGCCACATCGGCGACCGCGGTCGCCATCGGGACCTGGATGCCCAGCACGTTGCGCGTGGTGTGCGCGGCGCCGCCGCCGAAGCCGACGAGGACACCCGCCGCGCCCGTGCGCATCAGGTGCAGCGCGGCGGTGTAGGTCGCGCAGCCGCCGACGATGACGGGGACGTCGAGCTCGTAGATGAACTGCTTGAGGTTCAGCGGCTCGGCGGCACCGGAGACGTGCTCGGCGGAGACGGTCGTCCCGCGGATCACGAAGATGTCCACGCCCGCGTCGACGACGGCCTTGGAGAACTGCGCGGTGCGCTGCGGGGAGAGCGCGGCGGCGGTCACGACGCCGGAGTCGCGGACCTCCTTGATGCGCTGCCCGATCAGCTCTTCCTTGATCGGAGCCTCGTAGATCTCCTGGAGGCGCTTGGTGGCCGCGGTCTCGTCCAGCTCGGCGATCTCCGCGAGCAGCGGCTCCGGGTCCTCGTAGCGGGTCCACAGGCCCTCGAGGTTCAGCACGCCGAGGCCGCCGAGCTCACCGATGCGGATGGCGGTCTCGGGCGAGACGACCGAGTCCATGGGAGCGGCCAGGAACGGCAGCTCGAAGCGGTAGGCGTCGATCTGCCAGGCGATCGAGACCTCCTTCGGGTCGCGCGTACGGCGGCTCGGGACGACGGCGATGTCGTCGAATGCGTACGCCCGGCGGCCGCGCTTGCCGCGCCCGATCTCGATCTCAGTCACGTGTGTGGCCTTTCAACTTTCCTTGGCGCTCCGTCTGCGCATACCAGTATCCCCGACGCGGCGAAGCCCGCGGCCTTTCGGTCGCGGGCTCCGGTGAAGCGCGTACTACTACCGACGGGAGTAGTTCGGTGCCTCGGTCGTCATCTGGATGTCGTGCGGGTGGCTCTCCTTGAGCCCCGCCGACGTGATGCGCACGAAGCGGCCCTTGTCCTTGAGCTCCTGCACGTCGGCCGAGCCGACGTAGCCCATGGAGGCCCGCAGACCGCCGATGAGCTGGTGCGCGACCGAGGAGAGGGGACCGCGGTAGGGCACCTGGCCCTCGATGCCCTCGGGCACGAGCTTGTCCTCGGAGAGAACGTTGTCCTGGAAGTAGCGGTCCTTGGAGTACGAGCGGGCCTGGCCGCGCGACTGCATCGCGCCCAGCGAACCCATGCCCCGGTAGGACTTGAACTGCTTGCCGTTGATGAAGACCATCTCGCCCGGCGACTCCTCGCAGCCCGCGAGCAGCGAGCCGAGCATCACCGTGTCCGCGCCGGCCGCGATCGCCTTGGCGATGTCGCCGGAGTACTGCAGACCGCCGTCGCCGATCAGCGGCACACCGGCCGCGTGGCACGCCTGCGCGGCCTCGTAGATGGCGGTGACCTGCGGGACGCCGATGCCGGCGACGACGCGGGTGGTGCAGATCGAGCCCGGGCCGACACCGACCTTGACGCCGTCGACACCCGCGTCGATGAGCGCCTGGGCGCCGTCGCGGGTGGCGACGTTGCCGCCGACGACATCGACGTTGATGTTGGACTTGACCTTGGCGATCATGTCGAGGATGCCCCGGCTGTGGCCGTGGGCGCTGTCGATGACCAGGAAGTCCGCACCGGCCGCGACGAGCGCCTGGGCGCGCTCGTACGCCTCCTCGCCGACGCCCACGGCGGCACCGACGACCAGGCGGCCCTCGGAGTCCTTCGCCGCGTTCGGGTACTTCTCGGCCTTGACGAAGTCCTTGACCGTGATGAGGCCCTTGAGCACGCCGCTCTCGTCGACCAGCGGCAGCTTCTCGATCTTGTGGCGGCGGAGCAGCTCGATCGCGTCCTCGCCGGAGATCCCGACGTTGCCCGTCACCAGCGGCATCGGGGTCATGACCTCGCGCACCTGACGGCGGCGGTCCAGCTCGAAGGCCATGTCACGGTTGGTGACGATGCCGAGCAGCTTGCCCGCCGGGTCGGTGACCGGCACGCCGCTGATCCGGAACTTGGCGCACAGCGCGTCGGCCTCGGCGAGCGTGGCGTCCGGGCGGACCGTGATCGGGTCGGTGACCATGCCCGACTCGGAGCGCTTGACCAGGTCGACCTGGTTGGCCTGGTCCTCGATGGAGAGGTTGCGGTGCAGCACGCCCGCGCCACCCTGGCGGGCCATGGCGATCGCCATCCGCGCCTCGGTGACCTTGTCCATCGCGGCGGACAGCAGCGGGATGTTGACCCGGACGTTGCGCGAGACGCGGGACGAGGTGTCGACCCCGTTCGGCAGTACCTCCGAGGCGCCCGGCAGCAGCAGGACGTCGTCGTATGTCAGACCGAGCATCGCGAATTTTCCGGGCATTCCGTCGACGTTGTCAGTCATGACACCTTCCCAAATGGTCTTGCCCCAGCGCGGACTCCCATGCTAACGGCCGTCACAGGTGTCCCATTCCACGACGGCTGAGTCCCGCATCACTTGTACGTTCTTACAAATCGACGGTGTCCACGGACTTCTCCCCGGACTCTGCGGAACGCCCCGGGGTCGCTCACTGCTCGGCGAGCGCCCGGAGCCGACTGAGCGCCCGGTGCTGCGCGACCCGCACCGCACCCGGCGACATGCCGAGCATCTGCCCGGTCTCCTCCGCCGTCATCCCGATGGCGACCCTCAGCAGCACCAGCTCGCGCTGGTTCTCCGGAAGGTTGGCCAGGAGCTTCTTCGCCCACTCCGCGTCGCTGCTGAGCAGCGCCCGCTCCTCGGGGCCGAGCGAGTCGTCGGGCTGCTCCGGCATCTCGTCGGACGGCACCGCGGTACTGCCGTGCCGCATCGCGGCCCGCTGCAGATCGGCGACCTTGTGCGCGGCGATGGCCACGACGAAGGCCTCGAAGGGCCGCCCGGTGTCGCGGTAGCGCGGCAGGGCGCACAGCACCGCCAGGCAGACCTCCTGGGCCAGATCGTCCACGAAGTGCCTGGCGTCGCCCGGCAGCCGCGACAGCCGTGTGCGGCAGTAGCGCAGGGCGAGCGGGTGCACCAGGGCCAGCAGATCGTGGGTGGCCCGCCGGTCACCCTCGACGGCGCGCGCGACGAGGGCGCCGATCTCCCCTGGGGCTGTGGGCATGGGAGACCCCGCCTTGTCGTCGTCGCGCATCGGTCCATGGTGCCTCGCTGTGGAAGCTTCCGTGGCATCGCCCTGGTGGTTGTGCATCGAACCGTTACGCGTCGGTGTCCTCGCACTCACGTCTAGCGCCTCCCCCTTTCGGGTATGCCCGCCCCTGCACTCACGACTCCACCGATAGCTTGTGCCCGTGCCGTACGGCGCCGGGCAGGGCTTGTCCGTCATGAGATCTTTTGGGGCCGAGTGAGAAGCCTCGGCTCCTGCCGGGGAGGAGTCACACTCCAAGGATGCGGCATCCCTCGGAGTTTCGGCGTCGGACGCCGACGCGGTGAGGCCGCGGCAGGCACCACCCGGGTGGCGCGCACCGCGGCCTCACGACACTGCGCGCCACACCACGCCCTAGCGGACCAGGCCCCAGCGGAAGCCGAGCGCCACCGCGTGTGCCCGGTCCGAGGCGCCCAATTTCTTGAACAGACGCCGCGCGTGGGTCTTCACCGTGTCCTCGGAGAGGAACAGCTCACGGCCGATCTCCGCGTTGGACCGACCGTGGCTCATGCCTTCGAGCACTTGGATCTCCCGCGCGGTGAGCGTGGGCGCCGCGCCCATCTCCGCCGAGCGCAGTCGCCGGGGAGCGAGGCGCCAGGTCGGGTCGGCGAGCGCCTGGGTCACGGTCGCCCGCAGCTCGGCGCGCGAGGCGTCCTTGTGCAGATAGCCGCGCGCCCCGGCGGCGACCGCGAGCGCGACCCCGTCGAGGTCCTCGGCCACCGTGAGCATGATGATCCGGGCCCCGGGATCGGCGGAGAGCAGCCGGCGCACGGTCTCCACACCGCCGAGCCCCGGCATCCGAACGTCCATCAGAATGAGGTCCGAACGATCGGCGCCCCAGCGGCGGAGGACTTCCTCGCCGTTGGCCGCCGTCGTCACACGCTCGACGCCGGGCACGGTCGCCACCGCACGACGGAGCGCTTCTCGGGCAAGCGGGGAGTCGTCGCAGACGAGGACGGATGTCATGGCCGCCCTCCGCAGCTGATGCGCGTCACCTTGAGCCTCCAGGCTGGTACTGATCGTCACCTGTGCGATCAACGATTTCCCGCTGGGTCGGACACCTGCCCGACTGCTTCATCCGTCAACCGCCTCCGCACTCTCAACGACGGTCACCCGAAAGAGTTACGGGCTCGGTCGGCCACGTTCGGCACTCTACGTGAGGGCGCGGACACGGAGCAGGGCGCATTGGGGGCGCCCCGCTCACCACCCAAGCTATGCCCCATTTGCCCATCCGGCGCCGTTTTTCTTCCCATTTGCTGGTGTCTATGGCTAGATTCGCAATGAGTCATATTTACATCTGCTTACACAGCAGATGACGGGGAACTCCTCAGAGGATCACCCCGCACACCGCTCAGGAACCACTCACACATCGCACACATCGCGTCACAGATCGCTTCGAGGGGATAAGCAATGGCAGATTTCTCCCGCCTTCCCGGTCCCAACGCCGACCTGTGGGACTGGCAGCTCCTGGCGGCGTGCCGAGGGGTCGACAGCTCCCTCTTCTTCCACCCCGAGGGCGAACGCGGCGCCGCCCGCAGCGCCCGCGAGGCATCGGCGAAAGAGGTGTGCATGCGCTGCCCCGTGCGCGCGGAGTGCGCGGCGCACGCGCTGGCTGTGCGCGAGCCCTACGGCGTGTGGGGCGGCCTCACCGAGGACGAGCGCGAGGAGCTGATGGGACGCGCGCGACACCGGAGCATCGCCGTGACCGGCGCTCTCAGTGCGTGAGACCACATGCCCCGACGCGTGAAGAAACGTTCCACCGCTCGACGTCCCCGCTGAAGAAACGTCCCATCAGGAGCGCTCGGCAGAAAAGTCTCACCAGGAGCGCTCAGCGACGGGCGGCCGCCGCCAGCTGTTCGAGCATCGCCCCGACGGCCGGAACCCGGGCCAGGTCCGGCAGGGTGAGGGCGACGATCTCGCGCTGCACGACGGGCTCGACCGGTACAATCCGGGCGCCCTTGGGGCGTACCGACTCCAGGGCCAGCTCCGGCATCACCGCGACCCCGAGCCCGGCCCCGACCAGCCCGAACACCGCCGGATAGTCATCGGTCGCGAAGTCGATCCGCGGCGTGAAGCCCGCGCTCTCGCACACCTCGACCAGGTGCCGACGGCACCGCGGGCAGCCCGCGATCCACGACTCCCCCGCCAGCTCCTCGATCCCGACCCGGTCGGCCCCGGCGAGCCGGTGCCCCTCCGGGACCACGCCGATGAGCCGGTCGGTCAGCAGCGGCCGGACGACCAGGTCGTCCCACTCCGCGCTCGCCGCCGGGTCGGCGCCGCGTACCTCGGGGTAGCGGAAGGCCAGCGCGATCTCGCAGTCGCCGTCGCGCAGCATCTCCACGGAGCGCGGCGGTTCGGCCTCGACGAGGGAGACCCGCGTTCCCGGGTGGGCGGCCCGCATCGCCGCGAGCGCGCCCGGCACCAGCGTCGAGCTGCCGCTGGGGAAGGAGACCAGCCGCACCCGCCCGGCACGCAGCCCGGCGATCGCCGCGATCTCCTCCTCGGCCGCGGTCAGCCCGGCCAGGATCCCCGAGGCATGCCTGACGAGGGCCTCGCCCGCCTGCGTCAGGCGCATCTCGCGGCCCGTGCGGATCAGCAGCGGTGTGCCCGTGGACTGCTCCAGGGCCTTCATCTGCTGGCTGACGGCGGGCTGGGTGCAGCCCAGGTCGCGCGCCGCGGCCGAGAACGAACCGGTGGCGGCCACCGCGCGCAGCACCCTCAGATGACGAGCCTCGATCATGCGTCGAGCATAAGGCCTTCTTGGAGACGGCCGAAAATACGCGTTCGCAACTTTGAGGAGGGCGCGCCTAACCTGGCCCTCATGTACGTGATCTCTGTAAACGTGGGCCGCGCGACGACCGCGGCGGCCCCCGGCGACGCCCCCGGTTTCGCGGCCGGCCTGGACACCGGCATCGACAAGCGCCCCGTCACCGGGCCGGTCGCCGTGGCCCCGCCCGGGCCGAAGGGCACCGCGGGGAGCGGCCTCGCCGGAGACGAGGTGGTCAATCTGCGCCATCACGGCGGGGATCACCAGGCGGTGTACGCCTTCGCCCGCGAGGACCTGGACGGCTGGGAGCGGGAGTTGGGCCGCGAGCTCCCCCACGGCTCCTTCGGCGAGAACCTCACCACCGCCGGAGTCGACGTCAATGGCGCCCTCATCGGCGAGCGTTGGCGGATCGGCGCGGATCTCGTGCTGGAGGTCTCCGCGCCACGCATCCCCTGCCGGACCTTCGCGGACTGGCTGGGCGAGTCGGGCTGGATGAAGCGGTTCACCCAGGAGGCGGCGCCCGGCGCGTATCTGCGGGTGGTGGAGTCCGGCGAGGTCCGTGCGGGTGATCCGGTGGCGATCGCGCACCGGCCGGACCACGAGGTGAGCATCTCCTTCCTCTTCCGCGCGCTCACCACCGAACGGGCCCTGTTGCCCCGGGTGTTGGCGGCCGGTGACGCCCTGCACCCGGAGACCGTGGAGGCCGTCCACAAGCACCTGGCGCGGCAGCGGAATCAGCCGGAAGGGTCAGTGGGGGCGCCGGAGGCCCCCCGCGGGACGGCGGCGAGCACTAACGTTCCCGTATGACGACTGCACTGATCACGGGAGCGACGGCCGGCATCGGCGCGGCCTTCGCTCGGCGGCTGGCGGCCGACGGGCACAATCTGGTGCTCGTGGCGCGCGACGAGAAGCGGCTCAACGAACAGGCGACCGAGCTCCACGACCGGCACGGCGTGGAAGCGGAGGTGCTCCGCGCGGACCTGGCGGACGACGAGGGCATCGGGGCGGTCGAGGCCCGGCTCTCGGACCGTACGCAGCCGGTGGATCTGCTGGTCAACAACGCCGGGTTCGGGAACAAGGGCGTCTTCCTCGAGGTCACGATGGCCGACGAGCTGAGGATGCTCAAGGTGCACTGCGAGGCGGTGCTGCGGCTGACGTCGGCCGCCGTCCCCGGTATGCGGGAGCGCAGGCGCGGCGGCGTGGTCAACGTCGCGTCGGTGGCCGCGTTCGTGCCGCGCGGCACGTACGGGGCGAGCAAGGCGTGGGTCGTGCAGTTCACCCAGGGCGTGGCAAAGGATATGGAGGGCAGCGGGCTGCGGCTGATGGCGCTGTGCCCCGGCTTCGTCCGGACGGAGTTCCACGAGCGGGCGGGCATGCCCGCGGAGAACATCCCGAACTGGCTGTGGCTGGACGCGGACAAGCTCGTGACCTCGGCGCTGAAGGACCTGGCGCGCGGCAAGACCGTCTCCGTGCCCGACCCCCGGTACAAGGCGTTCAGCGGTCTGGCGAAGCTGGCGCCGCGCGGGGCGCTGGGGCGGGCGTCGTCGGGGACGGGCCGCCGGTAGGTTCCCGGGCCCGGAGGGAAAACGGCCGAGGCCCGGCGCCCCCGAAGGGGTGCCGGGCCTCGGCCGTGCTCGATGGCCACCGCGCGAAGCGGCCGCCACCGGGCGATGGTCGCGACTAGGGCGCGTATTCGGTTGTGATCAATTTGTGGGATTGGCCTTCGCGGCGGGGTCTGATCCGGTAAATCGTGTTGCGTGACGCGGATGCAA
>NZ_JBVIQR010000031.1:0-49374 GCF_055576875.1 Streptomyces sp. NPDC033229
GCCTTCGCGCTGATCTTCCTCGCGCTCTTCCCGGACGTGATGCCGTCGTCCCTCGACCCGGCCTGGAACCTCACGGCGGCGAACGCGTCCTCCAGTCCGTACACGTTGAAGATCATGTCGTGGGTCGCGGTGCCGATGACGCCGCTGATCATCGGCTACCAGGCGTGGACGTACTGGGTCTTCCGCAAGCGGATCGGCACCCAGCACATTCCGGCTGCCGCCGTCACCGGCGCCGCCCACTAGGCCGTGTCGTGTCGTCCCGCACCACCGCTGCGCGGCGGTGTCCTCAAACGCCGGACGGGCTTGATTCGGCTGAGCGCGGCCCGGTCCCGCACGGCGCGCGGCGCCGCAAGCCGCACCGATTCGAGGAGTGATCGCGCATGAAGCCCGTCGACCCCCGACTGCTCAGGTACGCCGCCGCGACCCGCTTCTTCCTGGCCGCCTCCGTCGTGCTCGGACTGGCGGGGGCCGGGCTGGTCATCGCCCAGGCGATGCTGATCGCCGAGGTGGTGACCGGGGCCTTCCAGCACGGGCGCGGCACGGGTGACCTGGCCACGCCGCTCGTCCTGCTGGCGGCCGTGGCCGTCGGCCGGGCGGCCGTGTCCTGGCTCACCGAGCTGGCCGCGCACCGCGCGAGCGCGGCGGTCAAGTCCGAGCTGCGCGGGCGGCTGCTCGCGCACGCGACCCGGCTCGGGCCGTCCTGGCTCGCCACGCGGCGCACCGGCGAGCTGACCGCGCTCGCCACGCGCGGGGTGGACGCCCTCGACGACTACTTCGCCCGCTATCTGCCCCAGCTCGGCCTCGCGGTCGTGGTGCCGGTCGCGGTGCTCGCCCGTATCGTCACCGCCGACTGGGTCTCGGCACTCGTCATCGTCCTCACGCTGCCGCTCATCCCCCTCTTCATGGTCCTCATCGGGTGGGCCACCCAGTCCCGGATGGACAAGCAGTGGCGGCTGCTGTCCCGGCTCTCCGGGCACTTCCTCGACGTCGTCGCCGGACTGCCCACCCTCAAGGTCTTCGGGCGGGCCAAGGCGCAGGCCGAGTCGATCCGTGCCATCACGGCCGACTACCGGCGTGCGACGCTGCGCACGCTGCGCCTCGCCTTCCTCTCCTCCTTCGCCCTGGAACTGCTGGCCACGGTGTCGGTCGCGCTCGTCGCGGTCGGGATCGGCATGCGGCTCGTGCACGGCGAACTCGACCTCTTCACCGGTCTGATGGTGCTGGTCCTGGCGCCCGAGGCGTATCTGCCGCTGCGGCAGGTGGGCGCGCAGTACCACGCGGCGGCGGAGGGGCTGGCCGCCGCCGACGAGGTCTTCGCCGTCCTGGAGACCGAGCCCGCCCCGGCCGGTACCCGGCCCGCGCCGGACGCCCGGGGTGCGGCGCTGAGCGTCGAGGCGCTCGTGGTGCGGCACGCGGGGCGGGCCGAACCGTCGCTGCCGGAGGTCTCGTTCGACGTGCGGGCCGGGGAGACGGTCGCGCTCGTGGGGCCGAGCGGCGCCGGCAAGACGACCCTGCTGAACGTGCTGCTGGGCTTTTCGCGGCCCACGGCCGGGCGGGTGTGCGTGGGCGGTGCGGATCTGTCATCGCTCTCCCCCGAAAGCTGGCGGGACCAGGTGGCCTGGGTCCCGCAACGACCCCGTCTGTTCGCCGGTACGGTCGCCGAGAACGTCCGCCTGGCGCGGCCGGACGCCACGGACGCGCAGGTGCGGGACGCGCTGCGTGCGGCCGGTGCGCTCGACTTCGTCTCCATGCTGCACCACGGCACTGACACCCGCCTCGGCGAGGACGGCGCCGGGCTCTCCGCCGGGCAGCGCCAACGCCTCGCGCTGGCACGGGCGTTCCTCGCGGACCGTCCTGTGCTGCTGCTCGACGAGCCGACGGCGAGCCTGGACGGCGAGACGGAGGCCGCCGTGGTGGAGGCCGTCCGCCGACTGGCCGTCGGCCGCACGGTGCTGCTGGTCGCCCACCGTCCGGCGCTGCTGGCCGTGGCCGACCGTGTGGTCCGCCTGCCGTTGGCCTCCGGCCCGGTTGTGGACCCCGAGGCTGTCGGTATCCGGTGCGGGTCGGTCGCTGCCGGAACTCCGGCGGGGGCGGGTCCGACTGCGTCGGGTGGACAGGACGGCGGCGTGTCTCTCCCGGCTTCGCGGACGGTTTCACCGGAGGCGACGGCTGGGCCCGCGTCCACCGCCAGGGACGGCGGGGCCGGCCCCGGGCCGGAGGCCGACCACCTGACGGGGGCGGGTCCGGCCGCTCCGGCCGACCACGGCGGTGACGCGGCTCGCTCCACCGATGCCCGGGCAGGCGCCGGGATCCCCGCGCCGCACGGCGAGCACGGCCCGGCCTCCCGGGCGGGTGCCCCCGAAAGGGCAGCCGCGCCCGACGAGCCCGGGACCGGGCCGCAGGCCCGGCCCCTCGCCCGGGTGCGGGCCGCCGGCAGGCCCTGGTGGGGGCGGTTCGGGCTGGCGCTGTTGCTCGGGAGTCTCGCGCTCGGGAGTGCCGTCGGGCTGATGGGGGTCTCCGGGTGGTTGATCTCGCGGGCCTCCCAACAGCCGCCCGTGCTCTATCTGATGGTCGCCGTCACCGCGACCCGCGCGTTCGGGATCGGCCGGGCCGTCTTCCGCTACGCCGAGCGCCTGGTCTCGCACGACGCCGTGCTGCGCGCCCTGGCGGGGCTGCGCGTCGAGGTGTACCGGCGCCTGGAGCGGCTGGCACCGGCGGGGCTGCGGGAGACGCGCCGCGGCGATCTGCTGTCCCGGCTCGTCGCGGACGTGGACGAGCTGCAGGACTACTTCCTGCGCTGGCTGCTGCCGCTCGGTGCGGCTGTCGTCGTCGGTGCCGTCTCGGTGGGGTTCACCGCGTGGCTGCTGCCCGAGGCGGGCGCGGTGCTCGCCGTCGGGCTGCTGGCCGCCGGGGCGGCCGTGCCCGCGCTGTCGGCGGCGGTGGCCCGGCGCGCCGAGCGGCGGCTGGCGCCCGCGCGCGGTGCGCTGGCGACGCAGGTGGTCGATCTGCTGGCCGGAGCACCGGAGTTGACGGCGGCGGGAGCGATGCCGTCCCGGCTGGCCGAGGTCAAGCGCGCCGACGGGGAGCTCACCGGCATCGCCCGGCGCGCGTCGGCGGCCGGGGCGCTGGGCGCCGGGCTGTCCGCCCTCGCCTGCGGGCTGACCGTGGCCGCCGCGGCCTGGGCGGGTGTGCGGGCCGTGCACGACGGCCGGCTCGGCGGGCTGTGGCTGGCGGTCGTCGTGCTGCTGCCGCTGGCGGCCTTCGAGGCGGTGTCGGCGCTGCCGCTCGCGGTGCGCCACCGGCAGCGTGTGCGCCGCTCCGCCGAGCGGGTGTACGAGGTGCTGGACGCCCCCCTGCCCGTACGGGACGGCTCGCGGCCCGCGCCGGATGCGCCGTTCCCGCTGCGCGTGAGGGAGTTGACCGCCCGCTATCCGGGGCAGGACGTGCCGGCCCTGGACGGGCTGTCGATGGAGCTGGTGCCGGGCCGCCGGGTCGCGGTCGTGGGCCGGTCCGGTTCGGGCAAGACCACGCTCGCGCAGGTGCTGCTGCGCTTCCTGGACGCCGAGTCCGGCGCGTACACCCTCGCGGGCGAGGACGCGGCCGCCATGGACGGCGACGCCCTGCGGCGGCTGGTGGGGCTGTGCGCGCAGGACGCGCACCTCTTCGACAGCTCGGTCCGGGAGAACCTGCGGCTCGCGCGGCCGGACGCGGACGAGACGGAGCTGCGCGCCGCGCTGCGGGCCGCGCGGCTGCTGGAGTGGGTGGATTCTCTGCCGCGGGGGCTCGACACGCTGGTCGGCGAGCACGGGGCGCGGATGTCCGGTGGCCAGCGGCAGCGGCTCGCGCTGGCCCGGGCGCTGCTCGCGGACTTCCCCGTGCTGGTGCTGGACGAGCCGGCCGAGCACCTCGACCTGCCGACCGCCGACGCGCTGACCGCCGATCTGCTGGCGGCCACCGAGGGGCGTACGACGGTGCTGATCACGCACCGGCTGGCCGGGCTGGCGGCGGTCGACGAGGTGATCGTGCTGGAGCGGGGGCGGGCGGTGCAGCGGGGGGCGTACGAGGAGCTGGCGGCGGCCGACGGCCCGTTCCGCCGGATGCTGGAGCGGGAACGGATGGCGGACACCAGCGGCAACGCTCTTTCCCTGACAAATGGGACTTACTAGGCTCAGGGGCATGGCAGCGACGGAAGAACCCCCCGCGGACTCCGCGGGCACCCCCGGCGGTCGGGAGGCGCCGCGGCGCATGGACCCCCTGGAGATCGCCACCGAGGCCACCCGCAGCCTCCAGGGCATGTCCACGGAGCTGAGCGCGCGCGTGCCGCAGCTGCTGGAGGCGATGCGCTCGGTCGGCACCGGGCTGGAGCTGCACAGCGTCCTCGACCGGATCGCCGCGACCGCCGCCGACCTCGCCGACGCCGAGTACGCCGCCATCGGGGTCATCGACTCCACGGGTGAGGGGCTGGCCGACTTCATCACCTACGGCGTCACCAAGGAGCAGCACGAGCGCATCGGTGCCCTGCCCGACGGCCACCACGGGCTGCTCGGCGCGCTCATCCACCAGCCCGCGCCCGTCATGCTCCAGGACCTGGCCAATGACCCGCGCTCGTCGGGTTTCCCGCCGGAGCACCCGTCGATGCGGAACTTCCTGGGCGTTCCGATCCGCGTCGAGGACGAGATCTTCGGCAACCTCTATCTTACCGAGAAGCGCGGCGGCCGCGAGTTCAGCATCGCGGACCTGCACATGGTGAAGATCCTGGCGACCGAGGCGGGCATCGCGATCGGCAACGCGCGCGTGTACGAACAGGGCCGCCAGCGGATGCGCTGGATCGACGGTTCGGTGGCCGTCACCACGGCCCTGCTGGCGGGCAACGACGCCGAGGACGCGCTCGCGGTCGTCGCCGAACAGGCCCGTCGGCTCGCGGACTCGGCGGCGGGGATCGTGCTGCTGCCGGACGGCGAGGGCGGGCTGGAGATGGTGGCGGTCTCCGCCGACGAGCCGGCCGGGCTGCTGGGCACGGTGATACCGCCGCACAGCCCGGTCGTCTCGCAGCTCCTCGCGGGGGAGCCGGTGTTCATCGACGACTCGGCCACCGACCCGCGCATGATCACGGAGGTCGCGCCCCGGTTCGGGCCGAGCATGCTGCTGCCGCTCAAGAGCGGCGACCGGGTCCTCGGCACGCTCGCGACGCCACGCGCGCGTGGCCGACGGAAGTTCACCGACGCCGAGCGCACCCTGGCCGGACAGTTCGCCGCGCAGGCGGCCCTCGCGCTCGTCATGGCCGAGGCACAGCGCGACCGGGAGCGGCTCGCCGTCTTCGAGGACCGCGACCGGATCGCCAGGGACCTGCACGACCTGGTCATCCAGCGGCTGTTCGCCACCGGACTGATGCTGGAGGGCGCCGCGCGCAAGGCCGTCGTCCCACAGGTGCGGGAGCGGATCGGTCAGGCGGTCGACGAGCTGGACGTGACCATCCAGGAGATCCGTACCGCGATCTTCGCCCTGCAGCAGGGCCCCGGGGAGGCGCCCGCCGGGCTGCGCACCCGGGTGCTGCGGGAGATCGGCACGGCGGCCGTGCCGCTCGGCTTCCAGCCGTCCGCGAACTTCGTCGGACCGGTCGACGCGAAGGTCGGCGAGCTCACCGGCAAGAACCTCATCGCGGCGCTGCGCGAGGCCCTCTCCAACGCCTTCCGGCACGCCCGCGCCTCCCGTATCGAGGTGGTCGTCGACGCGACGGCCACCCTGCCGGACGGGCGGGGCGCGGTCCGGCTGACCGTCGCCGACGACGGGGTCGGCATTCCGGAGGGCGGCCGGCGCAGCGGGCTGCGCAACCTCGCGAAGCGGGCCGAGTCCCTGGGCGGCTCCAGTACGTACGGTCCGGGGATCGGCGAGGGGGGACGCGGCACGCGGGTGGTGTGGGAGGCGCCTCTGTAGGCCGTCCTCGCGATCGGTGCCGCCTTGTAGCGGTATCGGCTCCCCCGAACGGGCCTCTGCGGGGGCGTGCCGGTGGCGGGCGGGCAACGATCGCGTTCATGCGACGCCCATATCGCCCTTCCCGTCGGCCTCACCGGGCCCATTGGGCCCATTGGACCCGTTGGAGCCAGTGGACGACCTACCGGCACCGTCGCGCGGTGCTGTGCGCGCTCTGCGTGGCGGTCTGTACCTCGCCGGCCCCGGACGCCTCGGCCGCCGCCAGGCCACCGGACCGGCTCGTACGCGTCAGTTCCGAGGTGTTCCGCCTGGCGGAGGAGGCGGGGCGGGCCCGGCAGCGGTACGAGACCGGGGTGCGGGAGGCGAAGGAGCAGACGGCGGGCGCCCGCCGGGTCGCCCGGCAGCTGCGTCAGCAGCGGATCGTTTCCTCGGCGCTGCGCGCGGACGCCGGGGCGGCGGCCCGCGCGCAGTACCGCACGGGCGGTTTTACGGCCGTCAAAGCCCCCGCCGCGGCCTCGGACGACCCGATGGAGCTGCTGGACCGCCAGTCGGCCGCCGAGCGCCGCCGGAAGCTGCTGGCGGCATCGCTGGGAGAGACCGACCGAAAGAGCCGGGAGCTGGCGGCCCGGGAGCGGGCGGCGGCGGCCTCCTGGCCCGCCGCCGAGGAGGATCTCGCGCGGCTGCGCGCGGAACGCCGGGTGGCCGACAGACGGCTGGCGGCGGCGCGCGGCAAGCTGGACGCCATGGCCCGGGCCGCCATCGCCCGCGGCCGGTGCGAGCCGCTCGACCGGGAGAAATTCACCGCCGCGGCGGGCGCCTACGGCCCGGCCGCCGTGGACACGGCGGGGGCGGCCGAGGAGGCGGAGTGGGCGCGCCCGGTGCTGGCGTACGAGCTGTCGGCCGGTTACGGCAACTCGGGCGCGAGCTGGGCGCGCGGCCACACCGGGCAGGACTTCGCGGTCCCCACCGGCACCCCCGTGCGGTCGGTCGGGGCGGGGACGGTGGTCTCCGCCGGCTGCGGCGGACCGTTCGGCATCAGCCTGGTGATCCGCCACGACGGGGGCTGGTACTCGCAGTACGCGCACCTGTCGGCGTCGTTCGTGGCACCGGGGGAGCAGGTGCTCACGGGCCAGTGGATCGGGCTGTCCGGGACCACCGGGAACTCGACCGGCCCGCACCTGCACTTCGAGATCCGTACGAAGCCGGGGTACGGGTCCGCTGTCGACCCGGTGGCGTGGCTGCGAGCCCGGGGTGTCCGGTTGTAGGGCGGGCCCTCGGCTGCTGCGGGCTGTCCGGCCGCCTGCGGCGGCGAGCGCCCTGCGGGCGCGTCCTCAAATGCCGGACGGGCTGGATTCGGCTGAGGTCAGCCACATCAAGCCCGCCCGGCGTTTGAGGGCACCGCCGCGCAGCGGAGGTGCGCACGCCACAGCCCATCGGGCGAGGCCGCACCCGTTAGGGGAGACCGTGCAGGATCTGTTCGATGACGGCCGCGACGCCGTCCTCCGTGTTGGCCGCCGTGCGGTTCGTGGTGGACGCGAGCACCTCGGGGTGGGCGTTGGCCATCGCGTACGAGGTGCCCGCCCAGGTGAGCATCTCCAGGTCGTTCGGCATGTCGCCGAACGCCACGACCTCCTCGGGGGATATGCCGCGCTCGGCGCAGCACTGGGCCAGGGTGCTGGCCTTGCTGACGCCGAGGCCGCTGATCTCCAGCAGGGCGGTGGGGCTGGACCGGGTGAACGAGCCGTGCGCGCCGCCCGCCGTCCGGGCCCGGGCGAGGAAGTCGTCGGGGCCGAGGTCGGGGTGGTGGGCTAGCAGCTTGAGGATCGGGCCGTCGGGGGCGTCGCCCGAGGAGCCGTTCGCCAGCAGCTCCTCGGCGGAGTCGATGACCGAGCCCGGGTCGAGGTAGAAGGGCGGGTACCGCGTCTCGTAGAGGATGCCGTTGGTGTGCTCCACGGCGAAGGACACGCCGGGGACGGCGGCGCGCACACTCTCCACGGTGGCCAGGGCATCGGCCCGTTCCAGCGGGCGGACCTCGACGAAGCGGCCCCCGTCGTGCAGATCGACGACCGCGGCACCGTTGGCGCAGATGGCCAGGCCGTGGCCGTGCACGTGGTCGCTGACGACGTCCATCCAGCGGGCCGGGCGGCCGGTGACGAAGAAGACGTCTATGCCTGCCGCCTCGGCGGCGGCCAGTGCGGCGACGGTGCGGTCGGAGACCGTTTTGTCGTCGCGCAGCAGGGTGCCGTCGAGGTCGGTGGCGATCAGCCGGGGCGTGGCGGCTGGCCGGCGGAGGGCCGGGGTCTCGGGCTGCTCGGTCGCTGAAGTCACGGTCCCATTCTCGTTGACAGACGGGCGGGATGGCGCACAAGTGTGCGTTTGGCCCGGCGGACAGCGTCAGGGTGTGCCTCCGCTGCGTGCGTGCCCTCAATCTCCCCCAGCTACCGCTGGGAGGTGCCCCCAGCGGGCGGGCTGCGGTGCGCTTGAGGAGAGACGGCGGGCAAGGCCCCACATTCATGGTCGGCCGGCCAGGCCGTAGGCTCGGTTCCATGCGACTGAGCACCGTGATCCTTCCCGACCGCCGCTGGTCCGAGGGCGGCCGCGAGACCTGGCAGCGAGCCGAGGAACTGGGCTTCCACACCGCTTACACCTACGACCATCTGTCCTGGCGCACGTTCCGTGACGGGCCCTGGTTCGGTGCGATACCGACCCTGACGGCTGCCGCGACCGCGACGTCGCGGCTGCGCCTCGGCACGCTCGTCACCTCCCCGAACTTCCGGCACCCGGTGACGCTCGCCAAGGAGCTCATTTCCCTGGACGACATCTCGGGTGGCCGCGTCACGCTCGGCATCGGGGCGGGCGGCTCCGGTTTCGATGCCACGGCCCTGTCCAAGGACGGCGAGGGCGCGTGGACGCCCCGCGAGCGCGCCGACCGCTTCGCGGAGTTCGTGCCGCTGCTGGACCGGCTGCTCTCCGAGGACGTCGTCACCGCCCCGGGCGAGCACTACTCCGCCTTCGAGGTCCGCAACATCCCCGGCTGCGTGCAGCGGCCCCGGCTGCCCTTCGCGGTCGCCGCGACCGGCCCGCGCGGTCTGAAGCTCGCGGCCCGGCACGGTCAGGCGTGGGTGACCACGGGTGACCCGAAGGTGTCCGAGACGGGCACCCCCGCCCAGTCCCGGGAGGCCATCGCCGGGCAGATCGCGAAGCTCGGCGCGGCCTGCGCCGCCGAGGGCCGGGACGTCGCGGAGCTGGAGAAGGTGATGCTCACGGGCTTCACCCCGGACCGGCCGCTGTCCTCCTTCGACGCCTTCGTCGACTTCGCGGGCAAGCACGCCGAGCTGGGCTTCGACGAGATCGTGGTGCACTGGCCGATCGCGGACTCGCTCTTCGCGGCGGACGTCGCCGTCTTCGAGAAGATCGCCACCGAGGGGCTCGCACAGCTGGGCTGACGGGGTCGGGGCGGGCGCGCCTGGGGGGAGCCCCGGAGGCGTCCGCAGGCGTCCGCGGGGCGTCGCGGGGCGTCGCGGGGCGGGTTTCGGCCCGCTCCGGACGCCTTTACTCCACCAATATCCGGCAAAGAGGGAGAATCGGGGCAGAGGTACTTTCCGCGGGCACCCGCCCGCAGAGCCCTGGAGGCCCCATGCCAGGCACCCGATTCACCCCCGACCGGGGACTGACCACCCGCATGGTGACCACGATGTTCCTCATCGGGCTGCTCTACGTGGTCTTCGTCGGCGTGCTGCTGGCGCTGCTGCGCGGGGCGTGGCCGATCATTCTGCTCCTGGCCGGCGGCCTGTTCATCGCGCAGTTCTGGTTCAGCGACCGGATCGCCGCCTTCGGCATGGGCGCCCGCGAGGTCACCCCGCAGCAGGCGCCCGAGCTGCACGGGGCCGTGGACCGGCTGTGCGCGCTCGCGGACATGCCCAAGCCCCGGGTGGCCATCGCCGACAGCGATGTGCCGAACGCCTTCGCCACCGGCCGCAACCAGAAGAACGCGCTGGTGTGCGCCACGACCGGGCTGTTGCGCAGACTCGAGCCCGAGGAACTGGAGGGCGTCCTGGCGCATGAGCTGTCCCATGTCGCGCACCGCGACGTGGCCGTCATGACCATCGCCTCCTTCCTGGGCGTCCTGGCCGGGATCGTGACCCGGATCGGGCTGTGGGGCGGCTTCCGTCAGTCCAGCGGCCGGGACAGCAGTGCCGCCATTCTGGTGGTCCTGATCCCGCTGATCAGCGCCGTCGTCTACGCCATCAGCTATCTCCTCACCCGGATGCTGTCCCGCTACCGCGAGCTGTCCGCCGACCGCGCCGCCGCACTGCTGACCGGCCGCCCCTCGGCGCTCGCGTCGGCGCTCACCAAGGTCACCGGGCAGATGGCCCGGATCCCGACGCGGGACCTGCGCAAGGCCGAGCCCTTCAACGCCTTCTACTTCGCGCCCGCCTTCTCGAAGGAGGGCATGGGCCGGCTGCTGTCCAGCCACCCGACGCTGGAGCAGCGGCTGGACCAGCTCGGCCGGATCTCGGCCCAGCTCGGCCGGGCCTGACCGGCACCGCCGTCCGCCGACCCGCGAAAGGAGCGCCTGTGGGTTTCCTGGACACCATCCTCGGCCGCAGCAAACCGGTCCGCCCCGACCTCGACCGGCTCTTCGCCCTGCCGTCCGCCGCCGTCACCCTCCAGGCGGGCGCCGGGTTCACTCCGACCGGTCTGGGCTCGGTGTGCTTCGCGAGCGTGGAAGGCGGGGCGTTCCAGCGGCTCCAGCAGGATGTACGGGCCCTGCTGGACGCCGACACGGGGCGCGGCGGGGTTCCGGTGGAGTTCAGGCAGGACGGCTACGGCTACACGTGGCTGCTCGCGCGGCAGGGGGAGGGGCAGGAGGGCATCGCCGCCCTGGTCAACGACTTGCACGCGGTCAATACGCTGCTCCAGGAAGGCGGCTTCGGCCCGCAGTTGCTCTGCTCGCTGCTGGGCTTCCGCGACGCGGAGCGGCGCCCGCTCGCGCTCGTCTACCTCTACAAACGGGGGACGTTCTATCCCTTCGCGCCGCTGCCGGGCGCGGGTGAACGGCGGGACAACGCACTGGAGTTGCGGGTCCGGGCGCTATTGGGCGACGACCTGCCGATCGAGGAGGATCTGAGCCGCTGGTTCCCGGTGTGGGGCGCGCCCGGCCTGTGAGCGCGCGCGGTGTCCGCTGCGCGGTGCTTTGACCTCTGCCGGGTGCGGCGCCGTTTCCCGCTGCGCGGGGCGGTGTCCGCTGCGCAGGCGGACACCGCCCCGCGCAACGGCCCCCAAGATCCGCCGGACAGGCTCAGTGGCGGGTGGCGAGTGCGTCCATGGTGCGGGCGCGGACCTCGCGCTCGGCGGCCGCTGCGATGAACGCGGCGATGTGCTCCGCGCCGACCAGCTCGCGGACGGCCCGCACGGTCGCGGCCGGCAGCGGCACCGGCTCGGCGACGGAGTCAGGAGCGGCATCGGGGCCTGGGGCAGGGGCGGGCGAGGTGGTCGCGGGTGCGGAGTCCGGAGCTTGGGGTATCGCGGCCTCTCCCAGGTGGTGGCGGAGATAGCGGGTGGCCAGGGCGCGCATGGCGCGGGCGAGTTCGGCGTCGACGGTCTGCTGGGCGAGGGGGCGCAGTCGGCGTACGAGCGAGGCGGCTTCCGTGGCCTCCGCGTCGGTCGGGGGGTGGTCGAGGTACTGCTGGAAGACGTACTCGGTGGTGAAGTCGAGGAACCGGCCGGCGATGTGCTCGACCTGCGCGCGCAGCTCCCGCAGATGGCCCGAGATGGCGAGCAGCGGCACCCCGGCGGCGTGCAGCTCGGCGGCGACGGCCAGCTCCTGCGGGCTCGGGACGAGGAATTCGTCCGGGGTCTCCGGCAGGCGGACCAGCACGCCGAGCTCCACCGCGTCCTCCACGGCCGCGTCGTCCCGGGTGCCGCCGAACTTCTCGTTCAGCTCGGCCCGTGTCATCCGCGCGGCTTCCTCGTCGGACCAGGGCCGCTCGACCTCGGCGACCAGACCCAGGACGCCGCCGAGCCCGCGCCCCGCGTCCCAGGCCTCCAGCAGCTCCTTGATGCTGGCCAGGGTGTAGCCCCGGTCGAGGAGGCCCGCGATCTGGCGCAGCCGCGAGAGGTGGGTGTCGCGGTAGACGTTCGCCCGGCCGCGCCGCTCCGGCCTCGGCAGCAGCCCGCGGTCCTGGTAGCCGCGGATCGTGCGGACCGTGGCGCCGCTGTGCCGGGCCAGGTCCTCGATCCGGTACTCGGCGGGACGCGGCGGCTCGGGCCGTGGCCTGGGTCGGTTCACCGGAGCGGACGTCTTCGACGGCTCGGGTCGTCCCGGAAGGTCCGGCTGCCGAGGCTGCTGCTGGGCCTGCTGGGCCTGATGTGGCTGTTGGGCCTGCTTGGGCTGCTTGCTCAAAGGGGCTGGCTCCTTACGAACTCCTCAGGCCAGGGCGGAGCGTCCGATCGCGCCCGCCGCGGCCCGTGCCGCGGGTGAGGTCGCCAGGTAGTCGACGGCCCTGCGCAGCGACCCCTCCTTCGAGGGATGGTACGACCGTCTGAGGTAGCGGGGGACGGCCGAGCCCAGCTCTCCCCAACGGGGCAACAGGCCTTTGGCCACGGCCCGGTTGTGATGGCGGAGTGTGTACCGCAGGCGACCCGCGAGCGGCGGGTCGTTGCGTATGAGATAGCGGGTGCCCCACCCCCATAGGTAGAACAGCACGGGTGCGGTGACCGCCATGCCCAGCACCCGGCGGGCGTAGCGCCCCGCGCCCTCCCCCGCGCAGTGCTCGTACATGTCGAAGGCCACCGCGCGGTGCTCGACCTCCTCCGCCCCGTGCCAGCGCAGCAGGTCCAGCATCACCGGGTCCGGGCCGGCCCGGTCCAGCCCGTCGGCGTGCAGGATCCAATTGCCCATGACCGCCGTGAACTGCTCCACCGCCGCGATCAGCGAGAGCCGGAAGAGCAGCCACTCGCGCTCGGAGAGCGGAAGGCCGAAGGGCGGGGTGTCGCCGAGCAGCCGGTCGAAGAAGAAGTCGATGTGACGGGTGTACGGGGTGGTGTCCAGGCCCTGTCGGGCGAGATGGTCGAGGACGTACGCGTGCTGGACGCTGTGCGTGGCCTCCTGGCCCATGAAGCCCTTGACGTCCCTGAGCAGCGCCTCGTCCCGGACGAGCGGCAGGGCCTCCTTGAAGACCTTGACGAACCACCGCTCACCCGCGGGGAGCAGCAGATGCAGGACGTTCATGACGTGGGTGGCGGTGGGCTCGTCCGGTATCCAGTGCAGCGGGGTCTCCCGCCAGTCGAACGAGACCCGTCTGGGGGCTATCCGATGACTGCCGACCTGGTGGGGGTGGGGCATCTCGGTCCTCTCCTTTGCTGGGGCCTCTGCTGGGGCCTCTGCTGGGGCCTGTGGTGGGCCCTGTGGTGGGCCCTGTGGTGGGGGTGCGGCTCGGTCACAGCCGGGGCTCGATCCGGGCGAGGGCGCGCAGGGCCCGGGGCGAGAGCCGGGACAGCAGCTTCAGGCCCCGGGCCTCCGGGGTGACCGCGACCACGGCCTGGTCGTGGAACACGGCCCGCAGGATGGCGTCGGCGACCTTCTCCGGGGGGTAGTTGCGCCTGCCGTACGCCCGCGCGGTCCGCTCCCGGCGGCGCTGCTGCTCCTCCTCCGGGACACCGGTGAAGCGGGCCGTCGCGGCGATGTTGGTGTTGACGATGCCGGGGCAGATCGCGGAGACCCCGATGCCCTGCCCGGCCAGCTCGGCGCGCAGGCATTCGCTGAGCATCAGGACGGCGGCCTTGGAGGTGCTGTAGGCGGGCAGGGCCCGGGAGGGCTGGAAGGCGGCGGCGGAGGCGGTGTTGACGATGTGGCCGCCCTGGCCGCGCTCGGCCATCTGCCTGCCGAAGGTCCGGCAGCCGTGGATGACGCCCCACAGATTGACGTCGAGGACCTTCTTCCAGTCCTCGGTGGTGGTGTCCATGAAGGAGCCGGAAAGCCCGATCCCGGCGTTGTTGACCAGCACGTCCACCACGCCGTACTCGGCGGCGACCTTGGCGGCCAGCTTCTCCATCGCCTGCTCGTCGGAGACGTCGACGACCTCGCTCCACGCCTCGGCCGCGCCGAGCAGCCGGGCCATCTCGGCCGTCCGGGCGGCACCCGCCGCGTCCCGGTCGACGGCGACGACCCGCGCGCCCGCCTCCGCGAACGCGAAGGCCGTGGCCCGGCCGATGCCGCTCGCGGCGCCGGTGACCAGCACCAGATGCCCGCCGAAGCGTTGCGCGTACGGCCCGGTGGGCGCGGGTCGGCGGGCCGGGGCACCTTCCTCCTGGGCGGTGACGAACTCCGCGATCCAGGAGGACACCTGGTCGGGCCGGGTGCGCGGCACCCAGTGCTTGGCGGCCAGGGTGTGCCGCACGAGCCGCGGCGCCCAGCGCTCCAGATCGTCGTAGAGCCGCTCGGACAGATAGGCGTCACCGGTCGGGACGATCAGCTGCACCGGCACATGGGCGAACGCGTCCGCGCGCGGACGGCGCATTCGGGGCAGCACGTTGTCGCGGTACAGCCAGGTGCCGTGGGCCGCGTCGACCGGCAGCGAGGCCGTGGGGTACGGGCCGCTGGGCAGCTTCTCCAGCCGCGCCACCATCTTGGGCCAGCGCCTGCCGAGCGGACCGCGCCAGAGCGCCTCGGGCAGCACGGGGGTGTGCAGCGCCCCCACGTACCAGGACCGGGAGCCCTGACCGAGGAGTTGGGCCATCCGGCGCGGGGTGGGCCGGGCGACGCGGTCGTTGATCCAATGGCCGAAGTGGTCCAGCGACGGCCCGGAGATGGTGGTGAAGGAGGCGACGCGCCCCTCGGTGCGGGGGACGGTCACGAACTCCCAGCCCTGCACGGACCCCCAGTCGTGCCCCACGAGGTGCACCGGCGCGTCCGGACTCACCGCGTCCGCGACGGCCAGGAAGTCGTCGGTGAGCTTCTCCAGCGTGAAGCCGCCGCGCAGCGGCCGCGGCGCCGTGGACCGGCCGTGGCCGCGCACGTCGTACAGCACCACGTGGAAGCGGTCGCGCAACCGGCCGGCCACTTCGGTCCACACCTCCTTGCTGTCCGGATAGCCGTGCACCAGCACGACCGTGGGCCGCGAGGCGTCACCCAGCTCCACGACGCACAGCTCGACGCCGCCCGTCCGTACCCACCGCTCGCGCGCGCCTTCGAGACCCGCGCCACCCGTGACGTCCGTGCTGCTGCTCATGCGGCCTTCTCCTCCTGCCAGCGCCGCACGTGCGGCAGATCGTCGTCGAGCCAGAAGGCGCTCTCCTCGGGGTCCCGGGAGTCGGTGACCACCAGGAGCTCCTCGAACTTCGCGCCCGTGCCCCGGAATCCGAGGTGGGGTTCGACCGCCCACAGGCCGGGCGTCGGCGGGTGGTCGGAGAAGCGGTACGGGCTCCACAGCGGCGACCAGCCCTCGCGGTGCCCGTGGACGGCGTCGGACGCAAGCCCCTTGAGCGACTGGGTGCCGAACCCGAGCACATGCGGCGACCAACGGCGCTCGCGGACCCGGCCCACCTTGTGCGCGATCACGCCGAACGGGTACGCGCGGTGCCGGTTGGCGTAGCCCTGGTGGGCCATGAGCCGGTCCACGTCCTCGTAGATCTCCCGCAGGGGGCGCCGCTCGCGCACCTCGCGCAGGATCAGCTCGCGGTGGGCCTCGAGATCGGCCAGCAGCCGGTCGTGCAGCGGATGGAGACCGAGGCAGCCCGAGTAGCCGATGTCGGCGGTGAAGCCCTGGTGGATCGGCGCCATGTCGAGGATGAACGGCATGCCCGGCTCCAGCCGCCGCCCGGTGGGGAAGAACTGGAGCGGCACCCGGAAGCCGGTGAAGGCCGTGCGGTCCCCGAACCATGCGAAGGGCAGATGGAACCAGTCCCGCACCCCGTGCCCGCGCAGCCACTCCCGCTGCATCCGGGTGGCGTCCCGCTCGGTCATCCCCGGTGCGAGCTGGGCGGCGACCTCCTCCGCGCAGGTGTACGCCAGGCGCTGCACCGCCCGGAACCCGCGCAGCTCCGCGGCCCCGATGCCCGCCGACCGCCCGGGGCTGTGCCCCCGCCCCTCGACCCGTCCCGCCGCGACAGCCGCCATGCCCACCCGTCCGTCCCTGTGCCGGGCACGGGACCCGGACGGTGAAATCCGGGGACGCGCCCGTGAGTTGACCACGTCCGAAAGTTGACAATGATGAATGTGACAATGTCCGGCGGCTGCGTCAAGGGGCTCGCCCGTGCCTGTGGAAAACCCGCGCACCGCCCGCACGGCCGCTTTCTCCCGCCCCTCACGCACCGCCCGGCACCCGGAGAGCGCCCCCTCCAGGAGTACCGCTCCCCTACGGGCACGTCAGACCCGAGGACTACGCCCATCCAGCCATCTGGTCTGACGACTCCTGTGGCGTGCGCCACTAACGTCGAACACGTGACTGTGATCGCCACCGAAAGCCTCAGCAAGCGGTTCCCCCGGGTGACCGCTCTTGACCGGCTCTCCGTCGACATCGCCCCGGGAGTGACCGGCCTGGTGGGCGCCAACGGAGCCGGCAAGTCCACGCTGATCAAGATTCTGCTCGGGCTCTCCCCGGCCACCGAGGGCCGCGCCGCCGTGCTCGGCCTCGACGTCGCGACCGAGGGCAGCGCGATCCGCGAGCGGGTCGGCTATATGCCCGAGCACGACTGCCTGCCGCCCGACGTGTCGGCGACCGAGTTCGTCGTCCACATGGCGCGCATGTCCGGCCTGCCGGCCACCGCCGCCCGCGAGCGCACCGCCGACACCCTGCGCCACGTGGGGCTCTACGAGGAGCGGTACCGCCCCATGGGCGGCTATTCGACGGGCATGAAGCAGCGGGTCAAGCTGGCCCAGGCGCTCGTCCACGACCCCCAGCTGGTCCTGCTGGACGAGCCGACCAACGGCCTCGACCCCGTCGGCCGCGACGAGATGCTCGGCCTGATCCGGCGGGTCCACACCGACTTCGGCATTTCGGTCCTGGTCACCTCGCACCTGCTCGGCGAGCTGGAGCGCACCTGTGACCACGTCGTGGTCATCGACGGCGGCTCGCTGCTGAGGTCCTCCTCCACCAGCGACTTCACCCAGGCGACCGGCTCCCTCGCCGTGGAGGTCACGGACACGGACGCCTGCCCGGACGGCGTGGCAGCGCTGCACGCCGCGCTCACCGGGGCGCGGCTGACGGTCCAGCCCGCGGGCCGGGCCCCGGACGGCTCGCCCGCCTCCGGGCGGGTGCTCCTCGTGGACGTCGTCGACGAGAGCACCTACGACACGGTCCGCGACGCCGTCGCCGAGCTCGGCCTCGGCCTGGTCCGCATGGAACAGCGGCGCCACCGCATCGCGGAGGTCTTCCGCGACGAGCAGAACGGAGGCGCCCCCGATGCCGCCTGAGACCACCGCCGCCCCGGCGCAGGACGTCATTCACAACATCGGCTACCGCAACTACGCGGGCCCCCGGCTCGGCCGCGCCTACGCCCGCCGCTCGCTGTTCTCGCAGAGCCTGCGCGGCGCGTACGGCCTCGGGCGCTCGGCGAAGTCGAAGGTCCTGCCGATGATCCTGTTCGGCGTCATGGTGCTGCCCGCCGCGATCATCGTGGCGGTCAGCGTGGCGACGAAGATGGACAAGCTGCCGCTGGAGTACACGCGGTACGCGATCCTCCTCCAGGCCGTCATCGGCCTGTACGTCGCCTCCCAGGCGCCGCAGTCCGTCTCGCGCGATCTGCGCTTCAAGACGGTCCCGCTGTACTTCTCCCGCCCCATCGAGCGCGTCGACTACGTGGCCGCGAAGTTCGCGGCGATGGCGTCCGCCCTGTTCATCCTGACCGCCACGCCCCTGCTGCTGCTCTATGTGGGCGCTCTGCTCGCCAAGCTCGACTTCGCCGACCAGACGAAGGGCTTCGCGCAAGGACTGGTCTCCGTGACCCTGCTTTCCCTCCTCTTCGCCGGGATCGGCCTGGTGGTCGCGGCCCTCACCCCGCGCCGCGGCTTCGGCGTGGCCGCCGTGATCGCCGTGCTGACGATCTCCTACGGGGCCGTGTCCACCATCCAGGGCATCGCGCTGTCCCAGGACAACACCGGGGCGGTCAGCTGGATCGGCCTCTTCTCACCGATCACGATCGTCGACGGGGTGCAGACGGCGTTCCTCTCCGCCACCTCCGCCTTCCCCGGCGGTCACGGCCCGTCGGCCGGCACCGGCGTCGTCTATCTCCTCGTCCTTCTCGCCCTGGTCGCCGGCTCGTACGGGCTGCTGATGCGCCGCTACCGAAAGGTCGGGCTGTGAGCTCCATCCGCATCGACAACGTCTCGCGCTGGTTCGGCAATGTGGTGGCCGTCAACGACGTCTCCATGGTCATCGGCCCCGGTGTCACCGGCCTGCTCGGCCCCAACGGCGCCGGGAAGTCCACCCTCATCAACATGATGGGCGGCTTCCTGGCCCCCTCCACCGGCACGGTCACCCTCGACGGAACGGCGATCTGGCGCAACGAGCAGATCTACCGCCACATCGGCATCGTCCCCGAGCGGGAAGCCATGTACGACTTCCTGACCGGCCTGGAATTCGTGCGCGCCAACGCCGAGTTGCACGGCCTGGGCGCGAAGGAGGCGCAGCGGGCGCTCGCCACGGTCGAGATGGAGTACGCCCAGGACCGCAAGATCGCCACGTACAGCAAGGGCATGCGCCAGCGCGTGAAGATGGCCTCCGCCCTCGTCCACGATCCGTCGGTGCTCCTCCTCGACGAGCCGTTCAACGGCATGGACCCGCGTCAGCGCATGCAGCTCATGGAGCTGCTGCGGCAGATGGGCGCGGAGGGCCGCACGGTCCTGTTCTCCTCGCACATCCTGGAGGAGGTCGAGCAGTTGGCGGCCCACATCGAGGTCGTCGTCGCGGGCCGGCACGCCGCGTCCGGCGACTTCCGCAAGATCCGCCGGCTGATGACGGACCGCCCGCACCGCTATCTCGTGCGTTCCAGCGACGACCGGGCCCTGGCCGCCGCGCTCATCGCGGACCCGTCCACGTCGGGCATCGAAGTGGACGTCCAGGAGGGCGCCCTGCGTATCCAGGCCGTCGACTTCGGCCGCTTCACCGAGCTTCTGCCGCGCGTCGCCCGCGCGCAGGGCATCCGCCTCCTGACGGTCTCGCCCTCCGACGAGTCGCTGGAATCGGTCTTCTCCTACCTCGTCGCGGCCTGAAAGGAGCCCTCAGCGATGTCAGCGTCCTCCGGGCTGTACCACCCCACCGTCGCCCGGCTCACCTACCGGGCCCTCCTCGGCCGCCGCCGGGCCGCGATCCTCTTCGCCCTGCCCGCCCTGCTGTTGATCATCTCGGCGGTGATCCGCGTCATGACCGGCGCCGACGACGAGACGGCCACCACCGTCCTCGGCGGCTTCGCGCTCGCCACGATGGTCCCGCTCATCGGCGTCGTCGCCGGTACGGGCGCGATCGGCCCGGAGATCGACGACGGCTCGGTGGTCTATCTCCTGGCCAAGCCGATCAAGCGGCCCACGATCGTCTTCACCAAGCTGATCGTCGCGATCGGGGTCACGGTCGCCTTCTCGGCGGTCCCCACGCTCCTCGCGGGCTTCATCCTCAACGGCAACAGCCAGCAGATCGCCGTGGCCTACGCCGCCGCCGCTGCGGTCGCCTCCATCGCCTACAGCGCGGTCTTCCTGCTGCTGGGCACCGTCACCCGGCACGCGGTCGTCGCCGGACTCGTCTACGCCCTGGTGTGGGAGTCGCTCTTCGGTAACCTCATCCCGGGCGCCCGGACCCTCAGCGTCCAGCAGTGGTCCCTGGCGCTCGCCCAGAAGATCGGCGCGGAGGGTTCCATCAGCTCGGACGTCGGCCTGCCGCTGGCGCTCGTCCTGCTCATCGGCGTCACGGTGGCGGCCACCTGGTACGCGGGCCGCAAGCTGCGCACGCTCACCCTCGCCGGGGAGGAGTGAGGCGGCTGCGGGCCGTCTCGGCCGCCCCCCCCGCTGCGCGGTGGTGTCCTCAAACGCCGGACAGACTGAGTTGGGGCGTTCTGTAGCACCCGGGCCGGCGTCCAGTTCACCGCGCGCCGCCGGTCCAAACCCATGTCTGCCACGTCCCGGACGGCGGCCGCGCAGGAGCGCAGCAGGTCCCGTTCGGCCGGGTCGGCCAGGGCCGGGAGCATGTCCGGCATTCGGCGAGCATGTCGTCCGCGAGCGCGGAGAGGGCGGTGGCCCCCGGTCGTGGGGGGAGCCACCACCCTGTTCAACGTCTCAGATCTTCCGATCGCGCCCGGCGCCGAGCCCGAGCATCACCAGCCCCGCGCACACCACCAGCAGCAGGATGATCGGGACGGTCCATCCGCCGGTCGCCTGGTGGACGGCGCCCAGCGCGAACGGACCGACCGCCGCCAGCAGGTAGCCCCACGTCTGCGCCATGCCGGAGAGCCGGGCGGCGGTGTGGGCGTCGCGGGTGCGCAGCACCATCATCGTCAGCGCGAGGCCAAGCGCACCGCCCTGGCCGATGCCGAGCAGCACCGCCCACAGCCACGCCCCGGCGACGGGGGCCACGAGCAGCCCGGTGATGCCCGCCGCCATGAACAGCACCACGACGACCGCCAGCAGACGCTGCGAGCGCATGCGCCCGGCCAGCATCGGCACGACGAACGAACCGGCCATCTGCACCAGGGTGCTGAACGCGAAGACGAGACCGGCCTCGGCCTTGCTCATGCCGTGGTCCGTGAAGATCGTCGGCAGCCAGGCGATGCAGACGTACGCCACGAGCGACTGCGACCCCATGAAGAGGGTGATCTGCCAGGCCAGCGGCGTACGGACGAGGTCGGTTCCGCCGGTGGCCACGGGGTTCGCCGAGGGCTGTCCGTGGCCGGTGCCCCGGCGGGAGATGACCACCTGCGGGACCCACACGGCGGCGGCGAGCGCCGCGAGCAGCGCCCAGGAGGCGAGGGAGCCCTGCCAGCCGCCGAGGGCGTTCTCCAGCGGCACGGCGGAGGCGGCGGAGACGGTGGCGCCGAGGATCATCGCGGTGGAGTAGAGGGCGGTCATGCTCGCGGCCCGGTCCGGGAAGTCCCGCTTGATCAGACCCGGCATGAGGACGTTGAGCAGGGCTATCGCGGTACCGACGAGCGCACAGCCGACGAACAACGCCACGACGGGCGGCGCGACGCGCAGCACGATGCCGCCGCACAGCAGCGCGAGCGCGCCGCAGAGCACAGCCTCGGTGCCCCAGCGCCGGGCGAGCTTCGGCGCGACGATCGAGCCGAGTCCCATGAAGACGAGCGGAATGGTCGTCACCAGGCTGCTCGCGGCGGCGGCCAGGTGGAAGTGGTCACCGATCTCGCCGAGGAGCGGCGAGACCCCGGCGAGCGCGGCCCGCATATTGAGCGAGGCGAGGACGATGCCGAGCATCACGAGCGCGGGATGGGCGCGCAGCCGCCGTCTCGCGGCGGCCACGGGCGCGGTGGGCGCCAGGGCCTCCTCCGCGTCGATCAGTGGTGCTTCGGACCTCGTCTCGGACATGGTGGTGCCTTTCCCAATGGTGGTGCGGTGGTGCGGGGGCGGCCGGGCCGCCGTTCAGCCGTTCAGCGTTCGGCGAGCAGGGCTTCGACGGCCTGCTTCGGGCGGTCGAGCAGGGTCCGGGCGGCGCGGGCGGCGGCGTCGGGGTCACCGGAGGCGATGGCGTCCATGAGCGCGTGGTGGTCGCCGTGGACGATGCGCGGCATCTCGCGGTCGCCGAGCGCGGTGACCAGCGACTCGCGCACCGAGCTGCTGAACCAGCCGTAGGTGGCGGTCAGCGCGCTGTTGTGCGCGGCTTCGACGACGGCCTTGTGGAACGCGATGTCGTGATCCGCGTACAGCTCCAGATTCCCGGAGTCGGGCTGCCCGTCGGGGTCCTCGAACGCCGTCTGCGCCTCCAGTGCGGCGCGCATCCGCTCCAGGTCGGCGGGCTCGTGGCGGACCGCCGCGAGCCGCGCGGCCTCGGCCTCCAGCGCGATGCGCAGCTCCAGCACGTCCCGCACGCCGGCGCGCTGCAGACCGCGCATGATCTCGCCGGGGTCGGCGGTGGAGACGACGAACGTGCCCTCACCCTGCCTAGAGCGCAGCATTCCGGCGTGCACGAGGACGCGGACGGCTTCGCGGACGGTGTTGCGCCCGACCTGAAGCTGCTCGGCGAGCGCGTGCTCGGTCGGGATACGGCCGCCCACGGGCCACTCGCCGGCGGTGACCTGGGTGCGGAGCTGGTCGACGACGGTGTCCACCAGGGACTGGCGTCCGGCTGCTCTCAAGGTCATTTCGTCCTCCGGACGGTGGGGTCTGGGGCGGAGCGTCTTGCCCGGTTGCCCAGTCATCCTACAACTGCTGTCCTCAATCGCCGGACGGGCTGGATTTGGGTGTCCTCAAGCGCCGGACGGGCTGGGTGGGGTGCCCCGTAGCGTCGGGCGGGCTCGATGGGGCCGGCTGCGGACCGGTGGTGTCCTCAATCGCCGGACGGGCTGGTTTTGGCTGGGGCCGGTGGCTTCCTCAACGCCGTCACGCCCTGGTTTCGGCTGCGCGGGACGGTGGTGTCCCCCAAGCGCCGGACGGCTTGATGGGGCCCGACCGGGGGATTTCGTCGGCGCGCGGAGTTCCGTCGGCCCGGCTACCTTCGAATGGTGACAGCCGCCGACCGGATACGCCGCTGGGTCTGCTCGTCACCCGGTACGCACATCTGGCTGCTGATCATCGGCATCACCAGCCTCGTCATCGCGGCGGCCAGCGAGGGGCTGGAGACGTTCCTGCTCCACCGCACCAGCAGCAACATCCACGCGCTCACCAAGCACCCGTTGCAGTCGCTGCTCATCAGCGGCTTCTGGATCGAGAGCCCGTCGTCGTTCCTGCTCTACGCCGTGCTCTTCGAGGTCTTCCACGCCAACGTCGAACGCTGGATCGGCACCCTGCGGTGGCTGGTGACCGTGGCCGTCGCCCATATGGCGGCCACGCTGATCAGCCAGGAGGTGCTGCTGCTGTCGATCCAGGAGCACGCGGTGCCCCGGTCGATGAAGCACGTTGTCGACATAGGGGTCTCGTACGGGCTCGCCGCTTCCGCCGGGGTGCTGGCCTACCGGGTGGCCCGGCCCTGGCGGTGGGCCTATCTGCTGGCGGTCACGCTGTTCTTCGGGCTGCCGCTCGTCACCGGGGGGACGACGTACACCGACCTCGGCCACGCGATCTCCGTCGCCGTGGGGCTGGCCTGCTGGCCGCTGACGTGCGGCCGCAGGCCCTGGGCCCCCGTGCGGTGGCCGGGACGGCAGCCGGTCGGTGTCAGTCGAACAGCCGCTCAAGAACGGCCGCGATCCCGTCGTTCTCGTTCGAGTCCGTGATCTCGTCCGCGACGGCCCGCAGCTCCGGATGGGCGTTGGCCATCGCCACCCCGTGCGCGGCCCAGCCGAACATCGGTATGTCGTTGGGCATGTCACCGAAGGCGATGGTGTCGACGGCCTTCACGCCCAGGCGGCGCGCGGCCAGCGACAGGCCCGTGGCCTTGCTCAGACCCAGCGGCAGCAGCTCGACGATGCCGGCGCCCGCCATCGTCACGCCGACCAGGTCACCGGCGACCCGACGGGCCACCTCGACCAGCTCGTCGTCACCGAGGTCGGGGTGCTGGAGGTACAGCTTGTTGAGGGGGGTGAGCCACAGCTCGGCCGGGTCCGTGATCGGGACGGCCGGCAGTGGGCCGTCCTGGATGCGGTAGCCGGGGCCGATCAGTACGTCACCGTCCATGCCGTCACGGCTGGCGGCGAGGTGGAGCGGGCCGACCTCGGCCTCGACCTTGGCGACGGCCAGCGCGGCGAGCTGTCGGTCCAGCGTCACCGACGTCAGCAGCCGGTGCTCGCCCGCGTGGTAGACCTGCGCGCCCTGACCGCAGACCGCGAGGCCCCGGTAGTCCAGGGAGTCGAGTATCGCCCGCGTCCAGGGGACGGACCGGCCGGTGACGATGATGTGCGCGGCACCGGCCGCCGTGGCCCGGGCGAGGGCGGCGCGGGTGCGCTCCGAGACGGTGTCGTCGGGTCGCAGCAGCGTGCCGTCGAGGTCGGTCGCGACAAGGCGGTACGGCGGCGGGGCGGCACTCACGGCGTCTTCCTCTTCGTTTCTCCGCCCGCGCGGCACCGTGGCGGCGCGGGCAGGGTGGTCGTGGGCAGCCCGCGCGGCGACGGCGAGGCCGCGCGCGAGCCGCCCGTACGCCTCACTTGGCGATCGGCTCCAGGAACTCGCGACCGCCCAGGTACGGGCGCAGCACCTCGGGGACGCGCACCGTGCCGTCGGCCTGCTGGTGGTTCTCCAGCAGCGCCACGATCGTGCGCGGCACCGCGCACAGCGTGCCGTTGAGCGTCGCCAGGGGCTTGACGTGCTTGCCGTCGCGCATCCGCACGGAGAGCCGGCGGGACTGGAACTCGTCGCAGTTCGAGGTGGAGGTCAGCTCGCGGTACTTGCCCTGGGTGGGGATCCACGCCTCGCAGTCGAACTTGCGCGAGGCGGACGAACCGAGGTCGCCCGTGGCCACGTCGATGACCTGGTACGGCAGCTCCAGGCTGGTGAGCCACTGCTTCTCCCACTCCAGGAGACGCGCGTGCTCGGCCTCGGCGTCCTCCGGGTCGACGTAGGAGAACATCTCCACCTTGTCGAACTGGTGGACGCGGAAGATGCCCCGGGTGTCCTTGCCGTACGTGCCGGCCTCGCGGCGGAAGCACGGCGAGAAGCCCGCGTAGCGCAGCGGCAGCTTCTCCGCCTCGATGATCTCGTCCATGTGGTACGCGGCGAGCGGCACCTCGGACGTGCCGACCAGGTAGAAGTCGTCCTTCTCCAGGTGGTAGACGTCCTGGGCGGCCTGGCCGAGGAAGCCGGTGCCCTCCATGGCGCGCGGCTTGACCAGCGCGGGCGTCAGCATCGGGATGAAGCCGGCGGCGGTGGCCTGGGCGATGGCGGCGTTGACGAGCGCGAGCTCGAGCAGGGCGCCGACGCCCGTCAGGTAGTAGAAGCGGGAGCCGGAGACCTTGGCGCCGCGCTCGACATCGATCGCGCCGAGCGACTGGCCGAGCTCCAGGTGGTCCTTGGGCTCGAAGCCCTCGGCGGCGAAGTCACGGGGGGTGCCGACGGTCTCCAGGACGACGAAGTCGTCCTCGCCGCCGCGGGGCACGTCCGGGTGGACGAGATTGCCGACCTGGAGCAGCAGGCGCTGCGTCTCGGCCGCGGCCTCGTCCTGCTCGGCGTCGGCGGCCTTGACGGCCGCGGACAGCTCGCCCGCCTTCTTCAGCAGCCCGGCCTTCTCGTCACCGGAGGCCTTGGGGATGAGCTTGCCGAGCGCCTTCTGCTCGGAGCGGAGTTCGTCGAAGCGGACGCTGGACGACCTGCGTCGTTCGTCGGCGGAGAGCAGCGCGTCGACGATGTCGACGTCCTCTCCACGAGCGCGCTGGGAGGCGCGCACACGGTCGGGGTCCTCACGAAGCAGGCGAAGGTCAATCACCCCTCCAGGCTACCGTTGCGGGCTGCGCCTGCCGCACGCGATATTCCTCTTCGTGTCGGTATGTCCCATATTGAGGCGGGTGGAAAACGCTGTGAATAAGGAGGGCGGGCGGGCGCCGGGGAATTCGCGCGCATTTGCTGAAAAGGGGCATAGGGGCGGCGTTCGGTGTTGACGCCCCTTGCGGTGGGCGGGAGTTGGCGGCCTGTTGTCCACAGGGGCGAGAGGTTCCGATTCTTTATCCACAGGCTGTGCGTGAAATCTGTGGATTCCGGAAGGGGTCGTTCCGCCTCTACTGTCCTGCGCTGAAGTTTCTCCGGTTAAACGTCGCGTGAGTGCTCATTCGGGTGGTAATTGCTCGCCCTAAAGGGTTATTCGAAGGCGTTCAGGTGACGAAGGGGTGCGGAGGCGGCGGTGGATGCGGTCGGCCGCCCTGTGGACGGCCGACTCGTAGCTAGAGAGATTTGTCGACCTTGACCGATTCGTCGGGTGCGGGGAGGGGTGACCGTGTCGACTTATCCCCAGGTCGAGTCGCAACCTGTGGATAACTCCATCTTCTGTCCACACCACCGCTGACCACCGCTGACCACGCGCTGTGCCGAACGCCACGCTCCGACTGCCGCAGGCGCGCCACCGTCGTACGGGCCCCCGCAGGCCCGCAGCCCGCAGGCCCGTCAGGCCCGGCCGTCCTGGCAGCGCGTCAGCCAGTCCGCGGCGGCCACGAAGTCGTCGTCCGACGTCCCCGGCCGTGGCGGAACCCCGGCGTCCACCCCCGCCTGCGGGTACGAGCCGAGGAACCGCACCTTCGGGCACGTCCGCTTCAGCCCCATCAACGCCTCGCCCACCCGGCGGTCGGTGATGTGCCCCTCACAGTCGATGGAGAAGCAGTACTGCCCCATGCCCTCGCCCGTGGGACGCGACTCGATCCGCATCAGGTTCACCCCGCGCGAGGCGAACTCCTGCAGCAGCTCCAGCAGCGCGCCCGGGTGGTTGTCGCGCAGCCAGACGACGAACGACGTCCGGTCGGCCCCCGTGCGCGCCGCGGGCCGCGCCGGACGGCCGGCCAGTACGAAGCGGGTCTGCGCGTTCTGCGCGTCGTGGATGTCGGTGTACAGCGCCTCGAGCCCGTACGTCGCCGCCGCGAACTCCCCGGCGAACGCGGCGTCGTAGCGGCCCTCCCGCACCAGCCGCGCCCCGTCCGCGTTGGACGCCGACGACTCCCACAGCGCGTCCGGCAGGTGCTGCGCCAGCCAGTTGCGCACCTGCGGCTGCGCGACGGGGTGACCGGTGACGGTCTTGATGTCCGCGAGCCGGGTGCCGGGTCGTACGAGCAGCGCGAAGGCGATCTGGAGCAACACCTCGCGGTAGATCATCAGCGGTGCGCCGGTGGCGAGTTCGTCGAGCGTCGCGGTGACACCGCCCTCCACGGAGTTCTCGATCGGCACGAGCGCGGCGGCGGCCTCTCCGTTGCGCACGGCGTCGAGCGCGGCCGGCACGGAGACCATGGGCACGAGTTCGCGGGTCGCGGCCTCGGGGAGCGTACGGAGCGCGGCCTCGGTGAAGGTGCCCTCGGGGCCGAGATAGGCATAGCGGCTGGGGGACATGTGCGCTCCTCGCGGGTGGTTTGGGGGCAGCGTCGTCACGATATCTTCCGGCCGGGACGGCCGTTTCGTACCGGGGCTCCGCCGTGGCCGGCCTGGGGGCGCTGCGCCGCGGTGGTCCCGGGGGCTCCGCCCCGGACCCCGGTCCTCAATCGCCGGACGGGCCGATTTTCAGCCCGTCCGGCGATTGAGGACAGCGAAGCCGACGGACGCGTGCCCGAAACGCTTCCGACGCCGCGGGCATCGCGAACGTCAACCCTCCAGCAACCGCTGCCCCACGTACTCGCCCGGCGCGCAGCCGCCCGGCACCGCGTACAGCCCACTCGACTCGTGTCGCAGGAAGCGCGACAGCCCGTCCCCCCGGTCCAGCTTCCGTTGCACCGGGACGAAGCCCTTCAGGGGATCCGCCTGCCAGGCCACGAACAGCAGGCCCGCGTCCGGGGCGCCGTCGTCCAGGAAGCCGTCGTGATAGGAGAACGCCCGGCGCAGCATGGCCGCGCCCCGGTTCGACTCGGGGGCCGCCACGCGGATGTGCGCGTCGCCCGCGATGGCGAGCGCGCCGTTCTCCTCGACCTTGTTCAGGTCGACCGGTGTCGTCTCCGTGCCGCCGGACAGCGGGGCGCCGTCCGACTTGCGGCGGCCGATGACCTTTTCCTGACGTTCCAGCGACAGGTGGTCCCAGCTGTCGAGCAGCATGCGGATGCGCCGGACGACGGCGTACGAGCCGCCCGCCATCCAGTCGCCGTCGCGGTCCGGCACGAACACCCGGGAGGCGAAGTCGGGATCCGACGGCTTCGGGTTGTTGGTGCCGTCTATCTGGCCCATCAGGTTGCGGCCGGTCAGCGGTCGCGCGGTCGCGCCGGGCGCCCGGTTGAAACCGTTCATCTGCCAGCGGACGCGTGCCGTCCCGGCGGCCTGCTTCTGGAGCAGGCGCAGCGCGTGGAAGGCGACGAGCGAGTCGTCGGCGCCGATCTGTACCCACAGGTCGCCGTCGCTGCGCTTGCGGTCGAGCGCGTCGGCGGTGAAGTCGGGCAGCGGCTCCAGGGCCGCCGGCCGCTTCGAGGTCAGCCCGGTGCGGTCGAAGAAGGTGCGGCCGAAGCCGAAGGTGACGGTCAGGGAGGACGGGCCCGCGTCCAGGGCGATGCCCGTGTCGTCGCCCTTCGGCGCCTCGCCCGCCGCCAGTTCCGCCGCCGTCGCCGACCAGCGGCGCAGCAGCGCGGCGGCGGCCTTGCGGTCGGCGCCCGGGGCGAGGTCGAAGGCGACGAGGTGGCCGTGCGCCTGCGCGGGCTCCACGATGCCGGCCTGGTGCGCGCCGTGGAAGGGCACGGTGGCGGAGCCGACGCCGGCCAGCGCGGCCGGAGTCTCCCGTACGGCCTCGGCCCCGAACGCGCCGGCCGCGCCGCCCGCGACGAGCCCGGCCGCACCCGCCGCACCGGCGGTCCCCAGCAGACGGCGGCGGCTGATGCCGTGGTGGTCGGCCTGCTCGGCCCGTTCGGCCTGTTCGGAGGACTTGCCCTGTCCGGCCCCCTTGCCCTGGGCAGCCCGCCCGGCCTGTTTCGCCTGTTCAGCCATCAGTTGATCTTCACGTTCTTGATCTCGGTGACCTGGTCGATGTCCGAGGTCCGTACGGTCAGGGACAGCTGCCACTCGCCGGCCATGGGCAGCTGGAAGCCGGTGGCCTGCCAGCGGCCGCCGGAGCGGCGCTCCAGCGTGGCGCGCAGTGGGCCGATCTTCTTCGCCTTCTCGGTGAAGGACACCTCCAGCTCGGGTACGTCCACGGGCCGCCCGGCGGCGTCGGTGACGGCGACGTCGAGGGTATTGCGGCCGGAGCGCCCGGGGTCGAGGGTGATGCGGGCCGTGCCGCGCCCGTTCGTCCCGCCGGTGTCGTAAGGGACGCGCACCTCGGCCGGGCCGGTCGCGGCCGGGCTCGCCGCGCCGGACGCGGCTCGCTGCTGCTCGGCCTCCGCGCGGCCGGGCTGGGTGCCGGTGAGCACGGTGGTGACGGCCAGCAGCACGACCGCCACGGCGGCCTCGGCGCAGACCGAGCGCCGCAGCCCGCTGCGGTTCTCGTCCGCGTCGCGCTGCTTCTTCCCGGCGGCCTTCTCCAGCGCGGCCCGCTGCCGGGCGAGCTGTGCGGACCGTTCGGCGGAGTCGGAGCCGCCACCCTTGGCGGCGGCTCCGACCTTCTGCGCGGTCGGCACCTTCTGCGTGGTCGGCTTGGCCGACTTGGTCTTCTTCTGCTCCGGGGCGTCCGTGAGCCGGGCTGTCCAGCGCCGTGAGAAGTACGCGACGCCGACGAGGACGATCACCAGCCCGGCCTTGATCAGCAGCCACCGGCCGTAGGAGGTGCCGGTGAGCGCGCCCCATGAGCCGACCTGTCGCCAGGACTGGTAGAGCCCGGTCGCGACCAGCGCGCACACCGACGCGAACGCGAGCCGTGAGAAGCGGACCACGGCCGCGCGCCGGACGGGTTCGCCGGAGCGCAGGGTGGCCAGCAGCGCGGCCAGTCCGCCGAGCCACACCGCGACGGCCACCAGGTGCAGCACGTCGACCGGCATCGCGAGCCACGCCTGTATGCCGACCGACGCGTGCTCGGCCATCGCCCATGTCGCCGCCAGCCCGACGGCGACGACGGTGCCGCCGATCCCGAGCCCGTAGGCGACGTCCCGGCGCTCGCCGCGCGTGCGGTCGTCGTCCTCGCGGGCGTACGAACCGAAGAGCACGGCGAGGAAGACGGCCGCGGCGCTCAGCAGCAGCAGCCGTGACAGCAGCGCCGCCCCCGGCTTGGTGGCCAGCACGTCGCCGAGGAGGGCGAGATCGAGGACGTTCCCGAGCCCCTTGCCGCTCGTGTACGCGCCGCGCAGCAACAACAGCGCCGCCGTCGAGGCGAAGAGGGTGATCCAGCCGCCGACCGCGATCCGCTGCACGGACCGCGAGGAGCGGCACACGCCCGCGAAGACGCAGCCGCCGACGAGCAGCACGAAGCCGGCGTAGGCCGCGTAGCGGCCCGCGTCGTAGAGGACCTCGACCGCCGGATCGACCTCGGTGACCGTGGCCGTGGCCTTCACCGTCGTCTTCGACGGCGCCCCGATGGAGAAGGTGAAGGCCCCGGCCACCGGGTGGCTGTCGGCCGAGACCGCCTGCCACGCCACGGTGTAGGTACCGTCTGCGAGCCCGGCGCGCAGCGCGACGGCCGCGGAGTCGGACTTGCCGTCCACGTGCTCGGGACCGCCCTGCTCGACCCGCTCGCCGCCCGGGTCGAGGACCCGTATCGAGTCGGCGTTGAGCAGCACTCCCTCGGAGAAGCGGAGCGTGATCCGCTGCGGCGCCGTCCGCACCACCGAACCGTTCGCGGGGTCGGTGGAGGTGAGCGCGGCGTGCGCCGACGCGGGGGTGGCGCCGAAGGTGAGCGCGCACAACAGGGTGGCGAGCAGGGTGCCCAGGACGGGCAGCACCCGCCTGGCGGTCGGGGCGGGCAGGGCGGTCGGGGTCGTCATCGCACGTCAGTCCTTGGGACGGAAGGTCGCGGTCTCGACCGGCACCTTGATCTTGACGGGTGCCGACGTGGCGAAATGCAGGGTGAATTCGATCCGCTCGCCCACCTTGGGCTTGTGGTCGAGCTTGCCGAGCATGAGGTGGGTGCCGCCGCGGGCGAGCGTCAGCTTGCCCTTCGCGGGCACGTCCAGCTTCGCCGCGTGCTTCATCGCCGTGCCCTCGGTGGTGTGCATGGTGATGTCGCGCGAGAGCGGGCTGGTGACGGACGTGAGCTGGTCGGCCTTGCCGCCGTCGTTGGTGACGGTGAGGTAGGCGGCGGCCATGTCGGTCATGGCGGGCTGCGGCAGATAGGCGCCGCTGACGGACAGCTCGGCCTGGTCGCGGCCCAGCGCGTTCTTCTCCGACTGGCAGCCGGTGACCAGCAGCAGACCCCCGGCGAGCACGAGGGGCAGGACGGCGGCGGTGGCGGCGGTGGACTTGCTGATCACGGGTTCTCCCCCTTGACGATCTTGGGAAGATCCTTGGTGTATTCGGCGGCCGTGGTCGTGGCCGTGTAGATCCAGTGCGCCGCGTCGTCCTTCGGCGAGAAGCCGATGACCGAGGCGCCGTGGTTGACGGTGATGGAGCCGTCCTTCTCCTTCTTCGGCTTCTCCACCAGGATGCCGAGCGGCTTGGCCGCGGCCTCGATCGTCTCGAAGCCGCCGGTCAGGCCGACGATGTCCTGCCCGCCCTGCGCGTCGAGCCACTCCCGCATCCGCTTGGGGGTGTCCCGCTCGGGGTCGGTGGTGACGAAGACGACCTGGAGCTTCTCCTGGTCGGCCTTGGGCAGCTTCTTCTCGGCGGCGGCGATGTCGGCGACCACGGTCGAGCAGACGTCGGGGCAGTAGGTGTAGCCGAAGTAGAGGAGTACGGGCCTGCCCTTGGTCTCCTTGACCAGCTCGTACTTCTTGCCCGCCGTGTCGTCGAGGACCAAGTCCGGCTTGGCCTTCGGGTTGTCGAGGACGATGGCGGCCTTCTTGGGCTCCGCGGACACGTCGGCCGCGGGCTTGTCGCCGTTGTTGTCGTCCCCGCCACCGTCACAGGCGGTCAGGGTGAGCGCGGCGGCGGTTGCCAGTGCCGCGCCCAAAATCTTGGTGCGCATGGAGTTCTTCTCCGGGGTCGGTCTGAGATGCGGGGCGGCGGGCGGTACGGGCCTTTGCCGCCCCGGCCGTTTCCGTGGGACGTCGCGGACGAATCATGCGGGTCGGACGTCCGACGGTCACGCGGTGGGCGGGCCTGCTCAGGCGTTGCGACGGCGCACGGCGACGATGCCGAAGGCGGCACCGGCCACGCCGACGACGATGCCGACGATGCCGAGCACTCGGGCGGTGGTGTCGGACGCGTCCTTGTCACCCGAGGCGGAGTCGGAGGCGGTGGCCTTGCCCTTGTCGTCCTCGGTGTCGCTCTTGGCGTTCTTGTCGTGGTGGTCGGGCGACGTCTTCTCGACGAGCTTGAGGGTCGGCGCCGGGTGCTCGGCCTCGTGCCCGCCCGGCTTGGACTGGTCGATCCAGCGCACCACGTCGTCGTCGGAGTAGGTCTGGAGCGCCTTGAAGACCAGCTCGTCGGTGTCGGTGGGCAGCTGGCCGACCGACAGCGGGAACTGCTGGAACTGGCCCGGCTCGATCTTGCCGCCGGACCAGGTGATCTTGGTGACGGCCTCGGTGATGGTCTTGCCGTGCGTCTGGATCGGCTTGTCGAGCTTGGACTTCTCGACCTTCACGTCCCAGCCGGGGACGGGCTGCGGCATCACGGACGACAGCGGATGCTTCGGGTCGAGGGTGACCTCCAGCTTGACCGTCGAGGCGTCGTCCTTCTCGTTCGGCACCTTGAGGGCGATGGTGCCGTAGCCGCCCTTCTCGGCGGTGCCCGGGATGCTCACGTGCGCGGAGGCGGGACCGGCGAGCAGCAGGACGGAGCCGACGGCGAGGGAACCGGCAAGGGAGAGACGGCGGAGGCGAGTGCTTTTGATGTTCATGGGGGTACTCCACAGGCAGGAGGGGACGGAGAGGGTGATGGCGCGCGTGCGGTGACAACACGACCGCCCTCCCGTCCGAATGCCGGAGTGCGTCGTGTGGTCAGGCCGCGAGGTCGAAGCGCGGCGGTCCCCGCCTGATCACGAAGTGCTGGAGCGCGGGCTCGGTCGCCGGGCGCTCCTCCTCCCCGGATGCCCGCCGGACGGCCGCCACCGGCTGATGGGCCGGCTGGGCGCCCATGGCCCGTACGAGCACGAACGCGGCGCGCAGCGCCCCGACGAGCGCGATCTCCGCGACCCCCCGCGCCGAACGCTGCGACAGCCGTACCAGGCGCCAGAGCGCCTGGTCGCCGCGGCGCAGCAGCCAGCCCGCGGCCAGCGCCGCGAGCAGGTGGCCGAGCAGCATCGGCAGCGAGGGCGGCAGCATGTGCGGGAGCGGGGAGCCGCCGGTGGCGGGGGCGTCCATCGGCGCGGTCATGACCATGCGCGACGGGTGGGCGGCGGGGTCGAGCCCGGCTTCGGTGATGACGCGGCGCGCGTCGGCGCCGGACAGCGGATGGGACCGGTTGCAGATCAGCTGGGCGGCGAAACTGATCAGCCGCCCCTCACCGCCCGCCTGCTCGCGGGTGACCATGGCGCCCTGCTGCCCGAGCGCGACCTGCTGCCCGAGCCCGAAGAGGGTGTGCAGGGCGAGCTGGCCGACGGCCAGTCCGGCCGCGATGCCGGGCAGCGAACGCTCCCGCCCGGCCAGTGGCACGGCGATCGCGAGCACCACGAGGAAACCCGCGCCCAGCGTCCACAGCGGCACGCTCGCACACGAGGCCAGCACGTGCCCGCCCGCGGACAGCAGAACACAGACCGCGGTGAACACCGCGGCCCGGAGCAGTCGCAGATCGGCGCCGACGCGCGCGACGGGGTGAGGCATGGCTGCGCCATCATCCCACCGCCCTTACCCCTTACCTACGGCAGGGGTCGGCCCTTTCGCGCCGCGAACGCGCGCCCGCGTGCGCCGGTGTTCGTCTCACATACACCGGTGCACCGCCACGCCGCGTCGTCCGAATGAGCGGACTCACGCACTCCGGAGGCTTACGAGCCCCCGGCCCTGGCTATACGTATCGGTATGTCGAGCCGCAGCCAGGAGGCTGAGCATGAGCATTTGGTGGTCACTCCACTTGCGGCGCGAAGCTGCGAGCGTTCCGCTCGCCCGGCGGCTTCTGATCGGCACCATGGAGACGGCCGGGGTCGATCCCGAAATCTCGTACGACCTCTCGGTGGCCCTGAGCGAAGCGTGTGCGAACGCCGTCGAGCACGGCGGTGACGCTTCCACGGACTACCGCGTCACCGCCTTCATCGACGGCGACACCTGCCGCATCGAGGTGACCGATTCGGGCCCCGGCTTCGCCGATCGCCCCCGCGAACCCCGCCGCACCAAGCGGCACCTCCCCCCACCGCAGACGAAGACCCCGGTTCCGGCTCACGAGGAGCACGGCCGGGGTCTCTTCCTGATCGAGTCCCTCACCGACCACGTCCGCGTCCGCAACCGGCCGGGCCGGCAGGGCTCGGTGGTGAGCTTCGACAAGATCCTCAAATGGAGAGAAGGCGCGGCGCTGCTCCAGGCGTCGTGACGATTCAGCCCGTCCGGCGTTTGAGGACGCGCCCGCAGGGCGCTTGTCGGCGTAGCCGGCACCGGCGCCCGTGCGGGCGAGGCCGCAGCCGGTGCTGATGGCCACCCTGCCGGGGGGGCGTGATTTCAGCCTGTCCGGCGTTTGAGGACGCGCCCGCAGGGCGCTCGCCGGCGCAGCCGGCACCGGCGCCCGCGCGAGCGAAGCCGCACCCGACACCGGCGCCCCCGCAGGCGAAGCCGCAGCCGCTGCCGATGGCCCCGCCGAGGGGCCGGTCCCGGCGCCGGCCGAACCGCTGCTGACCCCCATGAGCCACCGCCCGGCCAGGGCCTTGCACCAAGCTGCACCGCTCCGCGGCAAACGCTGCAGCAAGCTGACATCAAAGTGCATGGAGAGCGGCCGCGCCCGCTGGCAATCTTTTCTCGTACCCAGAAACGGGTCGGGGAAAACAGCCAGGGGGAATCATGAAGAAGGCAATCCGCAACGCGACCGTCGCTCTCGTCATCACCGCAGGAATCACCGCGGGAACGACCGGGATCGCCGCCGCGAGCGTCGCCGAGCGCACCGATGAGAACTCCACTCACCACACCGCCTCTTCGTCGATTCCCACTGAGCAGAACCCTGCCGCGGAGACGCTGCACCAGGTCAAGAAGATGGTCGCCGACGTCAAGCCGGTCAACGGTTGGCAGGTCAATGGCTGGCAGGTCAACGGCTGGCAGTAGACATCGCCCGACAGGCGATGGGCCGACAGCGATATCCATCCGGTGCGCACTCGAATCCGCGCCCCGCATTCTCTGAGGGTTACGAAAAGTCATGGCAGTGAAGGAAGCGGCGGCGGAAATACCCGCCTACAAGCCGCGCGATCTCGATGAATATCCGGCGGTGGACGCCCTCCTGGAGAGACTGGGCCTCGGGCCCTACCTCCGGGACACGCTCTCGGCGCCCGTAGGCCGCAACGACTGCTGGGCCGGCGAGACGGCCGGCGGCGGCAAGGCCTTCGTCAAGCACCTGGTCGGGCCCGAGGCGGATGTGAAGGCGCGGATGCGGCGGCTGAAGGCGTTCGAGCAGTGCTCGGCGGCGATGCCCAGCTCGGCGCTGCGGGGCCCGCGGTTCCTCGGCTTCGACGAGGAAGCGGATCTGGTGGCCTTCGAGTACGTCGAGGGCGCCCGCAACGGCGCTCAGCTGATGGTCGACGAGACCTTCGACGGCGCCCTCGCACACCGGGTCGGCCGGGCGATCGGACTGCTGCACGAGGCGCGTCCGCCGGGCTGGGAGGACTTCGACGACTCCCCGCCGTCCCAGCCGTCCGTGCGACTGCTCCACGGCATTCCGCTGCCCATGTTCGAGAATTTCAGCTTCGGCGAGGTCCAGAGCTGGCAGCTCATGCAGCAGGACGAGCAGTTGGTCAAGGCCGTCGAGGCGCTCCGGGAAAAGGAGCGGGCGGCGCCGAAGGTGCCCTCGCACTGCGATCTGCGGGTCGACCAGTTCCTGGTGAGCGACGAGGAATTCCATGTCACGGACTGGGAGGAATTCCGGTTGGCGGACCCGGCCCGCGATGTGGGTGCCTTCGCCGGGGAATGGCTCTACCGTTCCGTGCTCGACATCGTCACCGACCGCGGCGACACCGTCTTCCTCGACGTCGAATTCACTCATGAACTCGTCATCGAGCGCGGCGTCGAAAAGATGCAGAGGCTGCTTCCGCTGGTCCGGGAATTCTGGCGGGGATATCGCGAGGTGCGCCCCGTCGTGGACGAGGGACTCGCCCACCGGGCCACCGCGTTCGCCGGCTGGCACCTGCTGGACCGGCTGATGGCGAGCTCGCAGAAGAGCGCCCGGCTGTCGGGCATCGAGCGCGCCGCCGCCGGCATCGGCCGGGCGGCCCTGCTGGCGCCGCACAAGTTCGCCGCGACGTTGGGATTCGACGCGACTTCGGGATTCGAGGAGACGACATGAGCACCGGCACCACCATGCTGCCGCACCGGCTCACGGATGCGCTGAGAGACATCCAGGTATCGCGCGACGGCTCCGAGGCCGTCGTCCACGGCCGGGAGGTGACCTCCGACAACCCCCGTGAGATGCGCCGACTGCTCTCCGAGGCGCTCTACGGCGTGCTGCACTCCGGCCGGACGCTGGAGAAGGGGACCATCTCGTTCCGGATGCGGGACGAGGAGTTCGAACGCGCCCTCGCCCAGGGCGTACCGCACCGTGAGACCACCACCCGGGCACGGGTGTGCGCGGCCGAGGGACACGGCGGGACCGAGACGTCACCGCTGCTCGTCGAGCGGGACGGGGTGCGGGTGTGGGTGCCGCGCGCCCTCGTCGTCGACGGCGACCCCGAGACCCCGGGTGCGGTCGTCACCCTGCGCACCGCCGCGCTGCGCCCCGCGCTGTCGCCCGGCTTCTTCATGGTCGACGGTTCCCGCCCCCGGCCGCCCGGCCGGGACGTGCTGCGGGTGTACGTCAACATCACCTCGTGGCAGGAGGCGCCCGCGGTCTGGGCGACGGTCCTCGGCCACCTGGAGGACACGGGGACGGCGTACCGGGCGAAGGTCCTCTCCGCGAAGCCGCTGTACCCCCGCCGCGACTCCCTCGTGGTCTATCTCGCCGGGGACTCCGCACACGCCGCCCGCGGCATCGCCGACGCCGTCGCCACGACACCCGGCGTGGGCCATGAGACCTCGGTCTACACCGAGGAGCTGGCACCCGGCGTGGCCACCGCCTGGGAGCCGGACGACCGCCGCCCCGGCATGACCGGTCTCAGCTTCGGCCAGCACCGGGCCAGCATCACGGCCCACGCGCTGCTCGATGCCGCCAAGAGCGGAGAGCCCGTCGAGACGCTGCTCACCGCGGCCTTCATCGAGGCCGGTGTCGATCCGGCCAACCCCGCCCGGAATTCCGGGCACCGAGCCTGAAGTGATTGCAGGGAGTGATCCTGCGCACTCCCTGCTTTCAGTTCAGTCCTTACTCAACAAGGAGAAAAATCATGGACAAGACCAACGCGATCATGGACCTCGTCTCGAACTACGACGCCTACGCCGACGTGGCCGAGCTCAACGTGACCGCCGCCGCCGACGCCCCGGCCACCACCCCGGTCTGCGCCGCCACCCTCGCCAGCTCCGGCTGGTGCGCCGCCGGCGCCTCCGCGATCTCCGGCGCCACGTACGAAGCCGGTTGCTGACCCACCCCGCTCCGGGGTGCCCCGCACCCCATGTTTCCCAACTCATCGAAGACAGAAGGGAGATCGCGATGGAGAAGTCCGAGGCGATCATGGATCTGATGGCGGGCTACGACGCCTACAGCTCGGCCGACGAGCTGAACACCACCGCGGCCGCCGACGCCCCCGCCACCTCCGCGCCCTGCGGTGCGGCCGGTGTCAGCTGGCTCGCCAGCCAGTTCACTGTCAAGACCTACAAGGATGGATGCTGATCATGGAGAAGTCCGAAGCGATCATCGACCTGATGGCGGGCTACGACGCCTACAGCTCCGCTGACGAGCTGAACACGACGGCGGCCGCCGAGGCCCCCGCGTCCACTCCGGCATGTGCCGCCGCCACGATGAGCTGGCTCGGTAGCCAGCTGACGGTGAAGACGTACAAGGACGGCTGCTGATCTCAGCGGTCTAGCCGGGAGCCGGGCGCGGTTCCGTCCCCCGCGGAACCCCGCCCGGCCCCGCCGGAACGGCAACACCGGTACGCACATAACCCCGTCGCACGAACATCCGTCGCACGAACACCCCACGCACAACCCCCGTCGCACGCACCTCCGTCGCGAGAAAGGCCGGCGATCGCGCCATGGCTACGACATCACTCCATGAAGACCTCGTGAGAATGGCCGATCTCCTCCAGCCGGCCACGATCCGCGCCGCGGCCACCCTGCGTCTGGTGGACCACATCGAAGCCGGGGCGACCACCACCGCCGACCTCGCGGAGCGTTCGGACACCCACCCCGACCTGCTCGACATGCTGCTGCGCCACCTCGTGCACCTCGGCCTTCTGCGCCGGGACGACGCCGGGAGGTACGAAGTCACCGAACTGGGCGCGCCCCTGCGGGACTCCGACCCGGCCGGGGTACGGCGCCACCTCAGCATGGACGGCCTCTTCGGCAGGACCGACCTGGCCATGGTCAACCTGCTGCACACCGTACGGACCGGTGAGCCCGCCCACGCCTCCCTCTTCGGGCGCGGCTACTGGGAGACGGTCAACGAAGACCCGCAGTTCGCTCAGGCGTTGAGCGAGGAGAGCCCCACGCAGCTCGGCTGGGACGCCGAACTCGTCCGCGACGGCTACGACTGGTCGGCGGTCGGCAGCGTCGTGGACATCGGCGGCCACAACGGCACGCTGCTCATGGAGCTCGTGCTCAGCCACCCCCATCTGCGCGGCGCCGTCCTCGACTTGAAGAACGTCGCCGAGCTCGCCGGCCGCCGCTTCGAGGAGAGCGGTCTCGCCGACCGCTGCACGGCCGTCGTCGGCAGCTTCTTCGACCCGATCGCCCCCGGCTTCGACGTCTATCTGCTCTCCGCGATCCTCGCCGACTGGGACGACGAGAAGGCCGTCGCCATCCTCCGCCGCGTCGCCGAGGCGGCCGGTACCGACGGCCGGATCCTGGTCGCCGACGTGAACATCCCCGTCCCGAGCCCCGGGACCCAGTCCGCCGCGATGGAGCTCTACCTGCGGGTCGTCATGCCCAAGCCGGTGCGCACGGTCGAGGAGATCAAGGCGCTGGGCGCTGCCGCCGGGCTCACGGTCTCCTGGGAGGGGCCCGTCACCCCGGTCAGGACGCTGCTGGAGTTCCGCAATGCTTGAGTTCGACGGTGTGGCCAAGAGCTTCGGCGACAAGCGCGTCCTGCGGGAGCTGTCCCTCGTCGTGAAGCCGGGCGAGCTGTACGGCTTCTGCGGCGCCAACGGCGCGGGCAAGACCACCGCCATGCGCATCGCCCTCGGCGTGCTGACCGCCGATGCCGGTGCCGTGCGCTGGCAGGGCCGGCCTGTGGACGCGGGCTCCCGCCGCCGGTTCGGCTACATGCCCGAAGAGCGCGGCCTCTACGCCAAGATGACGCCCCGCGACCAGCTCGTCTTCTTCGCCGGCCTCAGCGGGGTGGCTCCGGCCACCGCCCGCCGGCGCGCGGACGAGTGGATCGAGCGGCTCGGTGTCGTCCTCGGCCCCAAGGACACCCTCGAGAAGTTGTCGCTGGGCAACCAGCAGAAGGTCCAGCTCATCGCCTCCCTGATCCACGACCCCGACGTGCTGGTCCTCGACGAGCCGTTCTCCGGGCTCGACCCGGTGGCCGTGGACGCCATGGCGGAGGTCCTCCTCGAATTCGCCCGCAAGGGCGTGCCGACCCTCTTCTCCAGCCACCAGCTCGACCTGGTCGAGCGGCTGTGCGACCGGGTCGGCATCATCCGGGACGGCGCCCTGGTCGCCGAGGGAACGGTCGAGCACCTGCGCCGCAGCGCGGGCAACGGACAGTTGGAGATCGCCCTCTCCGGCGCACCCGACGACTGGGCGGCCTCCGTCCCGGGCGTGCGGGTCGTCGCCACGACGGGCGCGAAGGTCACGCTGGAGGTCGAGGACGGCGTCCCGGCCCAGCGGGTCCTGGCCGCCGCCCAGGCGGTCGGCCGCCTGGAGCACTTCGGCCGGCGCGATCCCGCGCTCGCCGACATCTTCCGCGAGTCGGTCGCCGGGAGCGCCCGGTGACCGGCACGGCAGGGGAGGGGACGGCGATGGGAAACGCCGCGCTGATCAGGGTTGTCGCAGCCCGCGAGATCACTCAGCAGATGCGCAGCAAGGCCTTTTGGATCTCGGTGGCGGTGACGGCCTTGATGCTGGCCCTGTCCTTCGGGGCCACCACGCTCTTCCAGGGCGGTGGCGAGGACCGGTCCAAGGTCGGTGTGGTCGGCCGGCAGGCCGCCCTGACGCCCGCCCTGGGCGACCGGGCCGAGGTCAGCCGCTATGACAACGACGAGGCCGCACGGCAGGCGGTGCGCGACGGCAAGGTCGACGCCGCGGTCCTGAGCGGCGACCGGATCGCGGTCCTGCGGGAACTGCCCAAGGACCTGGGCAGGGCACTTCAGGAGGCGCACCGTGCGGTCGGCCAGGCCGGTCGGTTGACGGACCACGGAGTGCCGGCCAAGGACGTCCCCGGGCTGCTCACCGTCGAGCCGCTGAAGGTCAGCACCCTCGACCCCGACGCGGATCGGGTCCAGCAGCGGACCATCGCCGCGGGCACGGGCGTGTTCCTGCTCTTCATGCTGATGCTCGTCTCCGGCCTGGCCGTGGCGCAGGGCGTCGCGGAGGAGAAGGCCAGCCGCATCGTGGAGGTGCTGCTCGCGAAGGTCCGGCCCTGGCACCTGCTCGCCGGGAAGATCACCGGTCTCGGCGCGGCGGCCCTCGTGCAGATGCTGGTGCTGGCGACCGCCACCCTCGGCGCGGCGATCGGCTTCGGCGTCTTCGAGACGCCGTCCGACGCGCTCGGCACCGGCGGCAACCTGCTGCTGTGGTTCATCCCCGGCTACCTCCTCTTCATCACGCTCTACGCGGTGGCCGGCTCGCTGGTCTCGCGTCCCGAGGACGTCAACCACGTCGTCGGCCCGGTCAACGCGCTGCAGATGATCGGTCTCATCGGCCCCGTGCTCGCGGTGTCGGGCAGCACCGACTCGTCCACCGTCCGGATCCTGTCGATGGTCCCCGGGACGTCCTGGGCGTCGATGCCGGTCCGCATGGCGTACGAGGACGTGGCGTGGTGGGAGATCGGCGCCGCTTTCGGGCTCATGGCGCTGGCGATCACCGTCCTGGTCCGCGTGGGCAGCCGCATCTACACCGGTGGGCTCCTGCAGTACGGCGGCATCGTCAAGGTCAAGGACGCCCTGGCGGGCGCGCGGCAGTGACCCCGCCCGTACCGCGGTCCCGATCGAACGTTTCTTGACATTCATTCCAGGCAAGGGAGTTGGGGCGCCATGAGTGGCGTACTGAAGAGCGGGACAGCGGCCGCGGGCCCTGACCCGAAGCTGCGGATCCTCACGGAGCTGTCCCGGGGCAACGGCCCGGCGCTCGTCCTCGTCGGGGTGCTCGCCGTGCTGTCCACGGCGGCCACCCTGGCCCTGCCGATGGTGGTCGGCAAGCTGCTGGCCGCCATCCAGAACGACGAGGGACTGGCCCTGTGGGCCACGGTGATGGTGGGCGTCGGCTTCGGCTCCGCCGCCGCCGGCGCGCTGGCCGCCTTCCTCCTCGGCCGGATGGGCCAGGAGCTGATCTGCCGGCTGCGGGTCCGCACGATGGACCACGCCCTCGGGCTGCGGCTCGCCGACGCGCAGCGGGAGGGCGGCGGCAATCTGACCGCCCGCATCACCGCCGACGCCGCCCGGGTGAAGAGCCTCATCGACATCGGCCCGATTCAGCTCCCCATGGCGGGCGTCACCGTCGTCGGCACGCTCGTCATCATGGGCCTGCTGGACTGGGTGCTGCTGCTCATCACCGTCGGCGCGTTCCTGATAGCCGTCGGCGTCATCACCGTCGTCATCAAGGGGCTGCGCCGCAAGTACGCCGCCCTCCAGGACGAACTCGGCGGGCTCGCCCAGAACTTCGTCTCCGCGATGGAGTCCCTGACCGTCATCAAGGCCTACCGCGCCGAGCGCAGGACCTCCCGCGCCCTCGCCGGCCGCGCGCGCACGCTCGCGGACCTGGAGATCGAGGCCGCCAAGATGGAGTCCCTGATGGTCCCGGTGATCAACCTGGGCCAGCAGATCGCCCTGGTCGCCGTGGTCGTCGGCGGCGGCGCCCGGATGCTCGACGGGCACCTCACCCTCGCCGACTTCGTCGCCTTCCTGCTCTACCTCCTCCAGCTCACCGCCCCCCTGATCATGGCCGCCTCGGGCGTCAGCGGACTCCAGACCGGCCTCGTCGCCCGCAAGCGCTTCGAGGACGTCTTCGCCCTGCCCACCGAGGACACGGACGCCCCCGCCCCCGAGAACGCCGCGCCCCTGCGCAACGCCCCCGCCGTCCGCTTCGAGAACGTCACCTTCGGCTACGGCGACGACCGGCCCGTCCTGCGCGGCGCCGACCTCACCGTCCCCGCCCGCGGCCTGACCGCCATGGTCGGCCTCTCCGGCTCGGGCAAGAGCACCTCGCTCGCGCTCATCGAGCGGTTCGTGGAGCCCGAGTCGGGCCGCGTGTCCGTCTACGGGCGGGACGTCGCCGAGTGGCCGCTCGGCGAGCTGCGCGGCCAGATCGGCTACGTCGACCAGTCCAACACCCTGCTCCAGGACTCCGTGCGCGGCAACCTCACGCTCGGCCGCGACGAGAGCCGGCCCGCCGACGACGAGGAGCTGTACGCCGCGCTGGAGAGCGTCGGCCTCGCCGAGGAGATCCGCTCCCTCCCCGAGGGCCTGGACACCGTGCTCGGCGGCGCCGACAACCTCTCCGGCGGCCAGCGCCAGCGGCTCGCCCTCGCCCGCGCCACCCTGTCCGACACCCGTCTGGTCCTGCTCGACGAGCCGTCCTCGCACCTCGACAGCATCAACGAACAGCGGCTGAGGAACGTCGTCGACTCCCTCGCCGCCGACCGCGCCGTCCTCGTCGTCGCCCACCGGATCTCCACCATCCAGCACGCCGACCACGTGATCGTCATGGACGCCGGCCGGGTCGTGGACCAAGGCGATCACGACGCCCTGCTGCGCCGCTGCCCCGCCTACGCCGAGCTGGTGAGCGGCCAGGTGCTCGCCACCTCTGCCGCCGCCCCCGCCCCGGCCCCCGCGCTCGCGTGACCGACGAGGAGAGAGCAACCGTGTCCGTACCGTCCGCTTCCGTCGCCCCGCGCACCGGCTACTCCGTGCTGATGCCGTTCACCCCGGCCCGGCACGAGCAGATCCTGCCCTTCGCGGCACTCACCCAGTGGAGCGCCGCCCACCGGCTCTGGCAGGGCCAGTCCTCGGTCGGCGACCCGCACCAGACGTTCGCCTACGCGGCGGCCTCCGGCTTCCACGTCCCCGTCGGCACCGGGGTGACCGTGATGCCGCTGCGCCACCCCTTCGAGGCCGCCCTCCAGGCCCAGGCGCTGGCCGTCGCCATGGGCCACCCCGTGGTGGCCGGCTTCGGCCCGGGCGCCGGGGTGTTCCAGCGCAACATGCTCGGTGCCCCGTACCGCAGCCAGCTCGGCGCCTGCCGGGAGTACGTCACCGCCGTCCGCGGCCTCCTCGACGGCGAGGAGGTCGACCTGGACGGCGAGTTCTTCCGCTGCCGCGGCAGTCTGCCCACCCTGCCCCGCCCCGGGATCGAGATCGGCCTCGGCGTGCTGCGCCCCGGCATGGCCCGGCTGGCGGGCGAGGTCGCCGACACGGCCATCACCTGGCTGACCCCGGCCCCCTACCTGCGGGACGTCGTCGTCCCCACGATGCGCGAGGGCGCGGCCGCCGCCGGGCGGCCCGTGCCCCGGCTGGTGGCCATCGTGCCGGTGGCCCTCGACAAGCCCGGCCGGGACCCCGCCGCGGTGGCCCTCGCCAGCAACTCCGGGCACATGAGCATGCCGCACTACACCGACATGCTCCGCCGCTCGGGCATCGAGGTCGACATGAAGGCCGACCCGATGGCCAGTGCCAAGGCGCTGATCGCGGGCGGCGGCTTCCTCAGCGGCGGCCCCGAGGAGATCTCCGCCGGGCTGGAGCGGTACTGGGAGGCGGGCGTCGACGAGATCGTCCTCAACGTCACCGGAGTGCACCTCACCCAGGGGCCGCGCGTCGCGCTGAAGGAGCTCGAAGAAGTTTTGAGAGAGGTGGCGTAAATGACCGAACCCCCGTACCCGCTCGTCCAAGTGCCGGAACTCGGGGTCGAACGCCTGCTGTTGGTGGTCACCGGATCGACCTTCGCCACCGGTGTGCCGTTCTGGGCCGACTGGCTGCGGATGTCCTATCCGCACCTGGAGACGTCCGTGGTGCTCACCCGCAGCGCCCAGCGCTTCGTCACCCGGCAGGCCCTGGCCCACCGGGTCGGTGGCGACGTGCTCACCGATGTCTGGCCGGAGGAGGAGGCCCGCGCCCGGCACGTCGAACTGGCCGAGTGGGCGCAGGCCTTCGTCGTCTATCCGGCGACCCTGCACTACACCGCGCGGCTCGCCCTCGGGCTCGCCGACAGCCCGTCGCTGCTCGCCGCCCAGGTCACCAAGGCCCCCGTCGCGCTGGCCCCGTCACTGCCGCCGGGCGGCCTGGACAGCGCCGCCTTCCAGAACCACTGGGCCGCCCTGTCCGCCCGCCCCAACGTCGTGATGACGGCACCGGAGCCGGGCCGCAGTGCGACGACCGGCCGGATGGAGGCGTGGGTCCCGCCACCGCTGCCCGACGTCATCGAGGCGCTGGAGCACCGCCGCGCCGAACTCGCGGCGGACCGGTCCGCCCACCCCGTGGAGAGGGCCCTGCTGTGACCACCACGACCGTCCGCACCGAGCCGGAGGCGGAGGACACCACAGCCCCGCCGCTGACGGAGTACGGCACCGGCCTGCTCCGCACGACCGTGCTCCCGTTGCCCGACGGCACCTACGAGTGGCGCCGGGCCCCGGGCCCGCTCGCCCCCGCACCCTTCGTCCGGCTGGCCCCGGAGGCCGTCGCCCGCCTCGCGGGCACGGCCGGGCGGCCGGCGCCGGGCGGGGTCCTCCTCGCCCCGGCCCGGCCGGACGGCGAGGCCCGGACCTACCGCGTCGCCGGAGCCGAGTCCGTGGCGTTCGTCCTCCTCACCTCCGGTGTGACGCCCGCCCTGCACGACCCGCTGCGCGGCCTCGGCCGGGCGCTGCGGGCCCTCCACGACACCCCCCCGGGCGAGCTGCCGGCCGGCCGCCGCTCCCGTGGTCTGGACCGGCTCGTCACCTGGCTGGACGGGCACACGCCGAGCCCGCGCGCGGCCCACGCCCAGGCGCAGGTCCGCCGGGCGCTGGGTCCTGAGCGCTGGGCGCGGGTGCGGGGCTGGGCCGAGGAGGTCACGGGCGACGACCGGGTCGTGTTCGCGCACGGCGCGGCGGGCCTCGGCTCCCTGGTGATCGGCGGGCCGCCCGGCACCGCCGCGCTGCTGACCGGCGAGGACGTGTGCGCCGCCCCTTGGTACGTCGACCTCGGCTGGGTCGTCGGCGAACTCGTGGAGCTGAAGTGGCAGCTCGGCGGCGACGGGGCCACCTGGCAGTCGCTCATCGACGCGCTCTTCGACGGCTACGGACGCGACCTCGGCACCGACTGGCGGAAGCTGGCGGCGCTGCGCGTGCTGCTGCACGTCCACGACATCGCGGCCTATCTCGACGACCACCGGGGCGGGTTCGACCACTACTCCTCGTTCCTGAAGTTCCTGACCGACCTGTAACCCCTCGCCCTCACACCCGACCCCGATGCGCCCGACCCCGATGCGGAGGACCTCTCCACCATGACGGAAAGCCGCGGACACTCCGCGCTGTGCCGATTCACGCTGCCCAACGGTCTGCGTGTCCTTCTCGAGCCGCAGCCCGGAGTGCCGCGCGCTGCCGTCTCCGTGCACTACGGGGTGGGTTTCCGCTCCGAGCCGCCGGGCCGTGAGGGATTCGCCCATCTCTTCGAGCACTTGATGTTCCGCGGCAGCGCGAGCCTGCCCGACGGGCGCTTCTACGACCATGTGCACCGCCTCGGCGGGCAGGCCAACGGCACCACCCACCAGGAGTACACCGACTACTACCAGGTCGCCCCGGCCTCCGCCCTGGAACAGGCGCTGTTCGCCGAGGCCGACCGGATGCGCGCGCCGACCTTCACCCCCGAGGCGCTCGCCGAGCAGCTCGACGGGGTCGCGGAGGAGATCCACCAGGCCGTGGCCGGGCGCCCGTACGGCGGTTTCCCGTGGCCGCTGCTGCCGGGCGTCCTCTTCCGTTCCTTCGCCAACGCCCACGACGGGTACGGCGACGCGGAACGGCTGCGGCGCACCACCCCGGCCGACTGCGCCGAGTTCTTCGACGCGTACTACGCGCCCGGGAACGCTGTGCTGACCGTGGTCGGTTCGGTCGATCCCGTGCACACGCGGGCCCTGATCGAGCGGCACTTCGGTGACATCCCCGCCCGGCCGGTGGCGCCCGTCCCCTCCCGCGACGAGCCGCTGCCGACCGCCGACCGCTGGGCCACCTGCACCGAGCCGGGTGTGCCCGGCACGGCCCTGGCCCTGGGCTACCGCCTTCCCGACCCCGAGCAGGACCTGCCCGGCTATCTGGCGCACACGGTGCTGGCCCGGCTGATGAGCCGGCACGGAGGCGCGGCGCTGCGACTGCCCGCCGTCAGCGCCGGCTGCGGTTTCTTCGGCCCGCTGGACGCCAAGGACCCCGACGCACTGGTCGTCACGGCCGTCCTGCCCACCGGTACCCGGCCCGAGGACGCAGTGGGGGCCGTCGCCGGGCAGTGGGCGGCCTGGGCCGCGGACCCGGGCCTGCCGGACGCGGTCGCCCGGACCGCTGCGGCCCTCGTCTCCGAGCACCACCGGGCCCACGCCGACATCCAGACCAGGTCCCGCGCGCTCGGCCGACTGGAGATCCTCTTCGGCCGCGCCGAACTCCTGGACGAACTACCGGTCCTGCTCGCTGGACTGGATCCCCGACGGGTCGCCGAGGCGGCCCGTTCGCTGTCTTCCGTGCCCAAGGCCGTGCTGGTCATGGAGCCGGGCGAGGTCCGCACCCGCCCCCGGCCGACCGAGGCCGAGCCCGCCGCCCGCCCGGCGGCCGCGGCGGTCCGTACCCCCGGCAGGGCGGAAGGCCCCCGCCCCGTGCCCGGCCCCGGCCCCCAGCCGGCGCCCGCCCACGCCGGGCTGCGCGACACCGTCCTCCCCGGCGGCCTGCGGGTCGTCGCGGTGGCCGACCGACGGGCCCCCTTGGTGGAGCTGCGTCTGCGGCTGCCGCTCGGCGCGGCGGGCTGGAGCCGCCCCGGGCAGAGCGCCGCGCTGCTGCGCGCGCTCGCCACGCACTCCCGGGCGGCGGTCCGGGCGGCGGCGCTCGGCGGCAGCTTCGAGCTGTCGACGGACGGCGAATGGGCCGATGCCACCGGCTACGTCCCCGTCGGTGGCGCCGAGAGCTGGCTGGAACTCCTCGCGGAGGTCCTCAACGGCGCCCGCGAGGTGCCGTCCTGGCCCGCCGCCGCGGCGCGCACCCCCGATCAGGCCCTGGACGACGCGGTGCGGTCCCGGTGGCTCGGCGCATCAACCACGGACGCCGCTTTCCTGTCCCCGGCGGGCGGCTCGCTCGTGGCCGTCGGCGACCTCGACCCCGAGGGGTTCGCCGACCTCGCGGCCCGTGCCCTCTCCGCCTGGCAGGGCGGCTTCGCGCACCTGTCCGACGTCGCGTCGCCGACCCGCGCCGACGCCGCGTCGGGCCCGGGGGAGCCGCTGGTCCTGCGTGACGACCGGCAGCCGGACGTCCAACTGATCGTGGGAACGGCCGAATCCGCGGGGGCGGGTGAGGAAGCCGCGCGCTTCCTGGCGACGGCCGTGCTCGGCGGTTGGTTCCGGGCCCGTCTCGCGGAGCGCTTCGCGCGTCGGGCCGACGCGGGCTTCGAGCTGTACGCGGGCCGGGACACCGTCGTCGGCATACCGCGCGCCTATGTCCGGGGGAAGGTTCCGCTGGGCATGGAGGACGGGGCACTCGCCGGGATCCACGCGGAGCTGGCCCGCCTGGCCGAGGTGCCCATCGGGGCGGCCGAGTTGGATCCGGCGCGCGATTTCTGCGCCGCGCAGTTGCTGGGTGCCTTCGACTCTCCCGAGGCGCACGCCGATCTGTTGCGGCGGGCCGTCGGGGCGGGCGGGAATCCGCTGGAGCTGTACGGGCTTCCGGAGCGGCTGCGGACCGTATCGGCCGACGAGGTCGCGAAGGCGGCGGTGGAGCTTTTCCCGGTGGGCGCGTTTCCGGCTGTCGTGCCGGTCCGGCGGTGACGAGCAGAGGACCCGTGGGGCCCGGGTGGGTGGGGTCGGCCGGGTCAGAGCCCGGCGCCCGCGGCCCCACCGGCCAGGTCCGCGATCCGCCGCAGCTCGGCGAGGTGTCCGGCCAGGGCCTCGCGGCCGGCCGGGGTGAGGGAAAGCCACGTGTGCGTACGGGACTTCAGCGGTGCCTTCTTGACCGCCACGTATCCGGCGGTCTGAAGGACCTTGACCTGCTTGCTGAGTACGGAGTCGCTCACCCCGAGGGTGTCCCGGACCACCGAGAACTCGAGTGCGTCGACGGATGCCAGGCTCGCGCAGATCTGCAGCCGGTTGGTGGGATGGATGATCTCGTCGAGTGCCACGGCGGTCAGACCCCGGCCCGGACGTCCTGGCTCAGCGCGTCGTCGGCTCGACGGCTGACCACGGTGGTGAGGACGAAGGCGAGCACCCCGGCGACGCTCATCGGTCCGTCCAGGTCGAAGCCGATCTGGAGCACCAGACCGATGGTGGCGAGGACGCCGAGCAGCAGCAGGTAGAGGCCGTAAAGGCCGCGCGCGCCAGGGGTGTTCAGCGGGTTGGCGATCGCGACGCCACGGGAGCGGGCCGCGGACCAGGCCAGCGCGGGCGGGGCGAGCACGGCGCCGACGATCAGACCGGAGGGCATCATGCTGCCGCCCACGTCGATCGAGGTGAAGGCGAGCGCGACGGACGCGCCGAGCCCGACGTGGTACCACCAGGGGCCTTCGACCCGGCCCGCGACCTGGGCGCGGGTGGCGGAGACGCTGTCGAGGGCGGCTTGGGCGGCTTGGGCGGCGGTCGCGGAGTACGTCTTGTCGTTTTCCATGATGGAAAGCGTAGCGGCGACTTTCCATCATGGCAAGTGTGTGGACGGTGTCGCGTGAGAAGTCATAGTGAGAAGGGCGCAAGGGAGTTGAGCGAGATGAATGACCGTCATGAGCCGCAGGTGGTGATCACCGCGGTCCGGCACGACCCCGGTGCGGCGCCGGGCCAGACCACGGTGATCAGGGTGCTGAGCATGCTGCCCGCCCACTGGGTGTGCGCACCGGTGGCGGACCAAAACAGCTTCGAACTGCGCGTCCGGCGCACGTCCGGCCCGGAGGGCACCGGAGAGGTGAGCGCGTGCGTGGCCGCCGTCTTCAAGGACCCGGCCCTGCGCGGATGGCGACAGTCCGGCTGATCGGGCGGTGTCCTCAAGCGCCGGACGGGCTGGTTGTTGGTTGGGTTCGCCCCAACCCACCCCCCCCTGTCTTTTGGAGGAGTCCCCCAGGGTACCCCCCCCCCCCAGGGTAGAAACAG
>NZ_JBVIQR010000031.1:49384-96536 GCF_055576875.1 Streptomyces sp. NPDC033229
TACCCCCCCCCCTCCCCCCCCTCCCCCCCCCCCCCCCCCCCCCCCCCCCCCTCCCCCCCCCCCCGCGCCCGCAGGGCGCCCGCCGCCGCAGGCGGTAAAACCGGCCCGCGGCCAAGGTCCCGCCGACGAGGCGAGCGGCGGCAAGACGGCCCGCGGGCGAAGGACCGCCGGAGGCACCGGCACCGCCGGGGCGGGTCGCTTCAGATCCAGCCCCGCTCGCGGGCCAGCAGCGCCGCGTGCGGCCGACTGGTCGCATCGAGGATCTTCAACAGGTCGGCGACGTGCCGACGGTACGTCCGCACGGAGATCCCCAGGTCACGGGCGCCGATCTCGTCCTTGCCGACCTTGCACATCGATTCGAGCACCTGCTGCTCGATCTCCGAGAGCCCGCCCTCGCCGTCGCCCGTCGCCTCGCCGTCCACCAGCGTGGCGAGATCCGTCGCCTCGTTCCAGATCTTCTCGAAGAGCGCCAGGATGTTGGCGACCAGGCCCTCCTCCTGGGCGACCAGCGCGCCGCGCGAGGTGTCCGCCGGATCGACGGGGACCAGCGCCGTACGCCGGTCGTAGACGAGGATCCGCTCGGAGATGTCGTCCGCCACTCTGATCATGGCCCCCTGCGCGGCGAGTTCGAGGAGATAGCGGACGGTCGGCGGATCGGTGAGCGCCTCCTTCAGCACGACGCTGCGCACCCGCACACCGCGTCGGAGACACCGCCGGTCGAGCGGCCGGGCGTGCTCGATGTTCGCCGGGGCGAGCGCGGCGTACGGCTCGACCGACAGGATCTCCTCCCGCGCGAAGAACGCGAGGTCGTCGATGCGGTCCCGGATCTCGGCGACGTTCTCCATCCGCTCCACCCCCTGCGGGGTCAGCGTTCTGGTGCCCTGTTCCGCGCGCAGGTCCGCGATCACGGTCCGGGACCGGGTGACTTCCTGGAGCTGGCAGTACAGCTCCGCCATCCGCGCCTCGGTGAGCCGGTCCACGGCCACTTCCGGGTCGGCGGGGGCGATGGTTCCGCGTTCCGTGCGGCGCAGCACGCCGAGGTCGGAGAGCCGGGTCACGGCTGCCTGAGCCTGGTCCTGTTCGACGTGCAGACGTAGATGGATATCGTCGGGCGCCGTATCAGGATTGCGCAGGAAATGTCGGTAAAGACTTTCCTCCATTGCCGAGATCCCGAATACGGCCAGACTGATGCCGCACATGTCCGCCCTCCCCCTTGTTGAGCACCGTGCGCGCGGGTCAGGCGGGCACGACATGAGTAACCGCTGGTTCCGGTCACCTCAAGGATGGTAATGCCGGGGCAAAGCCCCAGGTCAGAGGCGGAAGTATGGTTGTGACGCGGTTGTGACGCATGATCATTCGGCCAATTGCGGATGCGCGTCGTGACGGACGTTGATTGGTGGTTGATCGCTTCTTGACGGCACTGCGCGAGGGTGTGGCCGTCGGCGCGGGCGCACCGGGCTCGCGCGTGGTTCAGCGAAGCAGAGGTACGAAGTGATCACGTTTCCGCAGGACGCACAGACCCCCGTCGAGCCCTTCGCCCACACCCAGGAGGACGTCGGCGGCTCCTGCTCAACGGTGGCCGACGGGGCCGACGCCCGGCTGTGGCAAGCGCGCATCTACGCGTTGGTGAACGGCCACCGCGCCGCCCAGGGGCTTTCCCCCCTCCGCCCCGACGACCGGCTGGCCTCAGCCGCCTCGACGAGCAGCCGGGAGCAGGCCCGCCGGCGGAGCCAGGGCCACTACCTCCCGCTGCGGGCCGCGGCCGACCGGTACGGGTACCCGGTCGTCGGCATCGCGGAGAACACGGGCGGTTGCTTCGACGACCCCGAGAAGATCTTCGCGGACTGGCTCGGGGAGCCGGACCACGAGCGGGCCATGCTCAGCCCGGAGTTCACGCACATGGGGGCGGCCCTGACGGTATCCGACACCCCGTACTCGTCCCTGCTCATGGCCGGCATGTTGTGACGAAAGCCTGACGGTTGCCGCCTGCGGCGGCGAGCGCCCTGCGGGCGCGTCCTCAAACGCCGGACGGGCTGCTGTGCTGTGTCCTCAAACGCCGGACGGGCTTGAGGTGGCTGGGCTCAGCCAAAACCAGCCTGCCCGGCGCTTGAGGACACTGCCGCGCAGCGGTGGTTCGCGTCAGCCCTTGAGGCCCGCCATCCACGCCTCGACGTCGGCGGACGTCCGCGGCAGACCGTCGGAGAGGTTCCGGTTGCCGTCCTCCGTGACGAGGATGTCGTCCTCGATCCGGACGCCGATGCCGCGGTATTCCTCGGGCACGGACACGTCGTCGGCCTGGAAGTACAGACCGGGCTCGACGGTCAGCACCATGCCGGGCTCCAGGACGCCGTCCACGTAGGTCTCCGTGCGGGCGACCGCGCAGTCGTGGACGTCCAGGCCGAGCATGTGGCCGGTGCCGTGCAGGGTCCAGCGGCGCTGGAGGCCGAGCTCCAGAACGCGCTCGACCGGGCCCTCGACCAGGCCCCACTCGACGAGCCGCTCCGCGAGGACGCGCTGGGCGGCGTCGTGGAAGTCGCGGTACTTCGCGCCGGGCCGGACCGCCGCGATACCGGCCTCCTGGGCCTCGTACACCGCGTCGTAGATCTTCCGCTGGAGGTCGGTGTACGTGCCGTTGATCGGCAGCGCGCGCGTGACGTCCGCGGTGTAGAGGGTGTGCGTCTCGACGCCGGCGTCGAGGAGCAGCAGTTCGCCGGAGCGGACCGGGCCGTCGTTGCGCACCCAGTGCAGGGTGGTGGCGTGCGGACCGGCGGCGCAGATGGAGCCGTAGCCGATGTCGTTGCCCTCGACCCGGGCGCGCAGGAAGAACGTTCCTTCGATGTAGCGCTCCGAGGTGGCCTCGGCCTTGTCGAGGACCTTCACGACGTCCTCGAAGCCGCGGACCGTCGAATCCACGGCCTTCTGCAGCTCGGCTATCTCGAAGGCGTCCTTCACGAGCCGCTGCTCGCTGATGAAGACGCGCAGCTCCTCGTCGCGCTCGGCGGTGACCTTGTCGGTCAGGGCCGCCTCGATGCCCGCGTCGTGGCCGCGGACGCCTCGGACCGGGCCGGAGGCGTCGCGCAGGGCGTCGGCCAGCTCGCGGACGTCCTTGCAGGGCATGCCGTAGAGCTGCTCGGCCTCTGAGAGGCTGTGGCGGCGGCCGACCCACAGCTCGCCCATGCCGTCGAGCCAGAACTCGCCGTTCTCACGGTCCGAGCGCGGCAGCAGGTAGAGCGTCGCCTCGTGCCCGCTCTCACCCGTCGGCTCCAGGACCAGGACGCCGTCCTGGGTCTGGTCACCGGTGAGGTACACGTACTCGGTGGAGGCGCGGAAGCTGTACTCGGTGTCGTTCGAGCGGGTCTTCAGGTTGCCCGCGGGGATCACCAGACGCTCACCGGGGAACCGCGCGGAGAGGTCCGCACGGCGGCGGGCGGTGTCCGGTGCCTGGGCTATCGGCCGCAGATCGCGCAGCTCGGTGTCGGCCCAGCCGGACTTCATGTTCTCGGCAAGCTCGTCGGAGACGGCCGGATACAGACCGTTCTTCCGCTGCTTGATCGGCTCGTCACCCTCGGGGTTCTCGGGCGCGGGCTGCTGCTCGGTCACTGCATTCCTCCTCGGACGGGGCCGCTACCCATCGTAAGTGCGGAGGAAAGCGGCGGAGAAGGTTACGTCGGAAGGAAGGCCGTAGTGACTGTCATATGGATCAGCCGTGCGGTTCGGCGGTGGGGATCAGCGGTACGGATCAGTGGTTTTCGGACGCGGGAGGTAGGGGCTTCCGCACTCCTTCCGTACTCCTTCCGTACGGCGACGGCGACGTCACTCGAAGTGGGCGACGAGCAGGATCACGTCCTCGCCGCTGTCCCCGCCTGTCGCCGCCGCCGCGGCGGTCAGCGCCCCGGCGGCCCGGTCGCGCTCCGCGTCGGCCTCGGCGGCCCCCGCGAGGGGCTCCCCGAGGGATTCCCCGAGGGACTCCACGGGGCGCTCCGGCGGCAGCATGGCCCGCAGGACGTGGTCGGCGATGGCGTCCGGGTCGTGCCGCAGGGCCCGCGGCACGCTCGCCGCGGCCTTGTGCAGCCGGGTGAAGGCCCGGTCCATGGCCTCGCCGGTGCGGTGCAGCAGCCCGTCGCTGTAGAAGAGGAGCGTCTCTCCCGGCGCGGGCTCGATCTCCACGCTGGGGGCCTCCCAGCAGGCGAGCATGCCCAGCGGCGCGGACAGCGACGTCTCCACGTACTCGGTGCGGTGGTCACCGATGATCAGCGGCGGGCAGTGCCCGGCCCCTGCCAGGACGACCTTGCGCGCCCGGTCCCCGGTGAGGGGGTCCTCCACGGTCTCGCAGTAGGCGAAGAGCGCGGTGGCGGCCCGGGCGGGCTCGGTCAGCCGCAGCAGGAGTTCGAGGTCGGAGAGGACGGCGACCGGGTCCTCGCCCTCCATGACGGCGTACGCGCGCAGGGAGGCCCGCAGTCGGCCCATCGCGGCGACGGCACCGGGGCCGGAGCCGGTGATTCCGCCCACGGCGAGGCCGAGCGCGCCCTCGGGCAGCGGCAGCGCGTCGTACCAGGCACCGCCGCCGCGCGGCCCGGGCCGGTGGCGGACGGCGAGCCGGACCCCGGCGACCCGGGGGAGGCGGCTGGGGAGCAGTTCCTCGCGGAGGGTGGCGATGGTCTCGCGGGCGCGGGTCAGCTCGACGAGCCGGGCGAGGTGCTCGGTGGCGTAGCCGCAGTAGAGGCCGATCAGGTGCCGCTGGCGCTCGCTGGGTTCGGCCGGCTCGTCGTAGAGCCAGACGGCCGCGCCGAGCCTGCCCGTGGCGGCCTCCGGGCCACCCGGCGGGTCGGACTCCAGCGGTACCGCGTAGCTGGCGGCGTAACCCAGGCGGGCCGCGACCTCGCGGTGGCGTGGGTCGAGAGCCTCCTCGCCCGCGATGTCGGGGTGGGCGGTGCCGGACCGGTCGCCCACCGGGGGGAGGTCGTCGAGCAGTTGCCCGTAGGAGGGGGGCGCGCCGGGGGAGGGAGGCGCCGAGGAGGCGGGCCGCGGGATCGTCTCGATGTGACCGAGGTCGGAGCGGCCGAGGCCGAGGCCGACGGTGACGGGAGGGGCGAGCCCGTCGTCGGGCCGCAGGGTGACGAGGCCGCGGCGGGCGCCGACGAGCGTGGAGCCGGCGCGCAGGAGTTCGTGCAGGGCGTCGTCCAGCGTGCCGGTGCGGGCGAGCCGCTCGGTCAGCTCCTGGAGCGTGGTCAGGTCGTAGATCCAGCCGGCGAGGCGGTCCTGGACCAGGGCGTTCAGCGCGAGGGGAGAGAGCGGGGGCTCGTCGGGCGGGCCGGTGGCGGGCGCGGGGAGGGCGGACGCCGCGCGGGCCGGACCGGTGGTCTCACCGGGAAGGGCCGAGGGCGCGACTGGGGCGGAAGTGTGCGCGGGTGCGGGGACCGGTGAGTCGATTCCGGCCACTTTCGGCAGTTGGGGGGCAGTCATGGCCTGCTGCCCGGTGCAAGGCGTACGCCAGTGCGAGAGAAGTGGCGGCGGGGGACGGATCGGGGCACCCGGCCAAGCCATCGTGACCAGCCCAGCGGCCTGTGCGTGCTGCTCAATAGCATCGCAAACCCCCTGTCGTGTTGCGCGCTATCAATGCCTCCACATGTACACGCCCGGGTAAGGGAATGTCCAGCATTGGACCAGTGGGATTGGTGGTGTCTGGGAGGTTTCCAAGTTGGCCGGAAAATAGTCCTGAGGCCTCTGATTTGCGGTCGACTGGCGTTGCTCGACAGTGCGTCATGCCGACTGCGGCGGGTACGTACTCGGAGAAGGCCAGGGGTAGTTGGGGTCGCCCCGCAACCCGGCGGCGGGCCCTGGCGTCTTTACCGTCAACGGTCACGCCCGTCCCTCAGTGGCGAGGGGCAACCCACGCCGCAGGCGAGGGGTGCACAGCCCAGCACGAAGCGCCATGCGCGCGCCACCCCTCGCCAGGTTTCACGCTCGGCCCGCGGCGTGATGCGCTGCGTCGTACGCGCAGTGACTCGTGATCCATGTGGTGTGCAGGCCTCGAAAGGGCCACGGCGCGTCGCACGACGCGCCATGTAGTGCCCGTAGTGCCATGTAGTCCCATGAAGACGCAGTCCCACGAAGACGTAGTCCAGACGTAGTCCAGAGGTAGTCCCACGAAGGCTCAGGGAGTTCTCCAGCGGTTCTCCAGCGGTTCCCGTGCAGTTCCCATGCGGACCGTGCGAAGTGCCGTGTAGTGCGATTCAGGTAGTGCGATTCAGGTAGTGCGATACGGCCCCGGTCCAGGACCGGGGCCCCACCTTCGGCGTTTACGGAAAGGAACGAGCGCTCATGCGCGAGATCCTCGGAAGGCGACGCAAGCTCTCGCTTCGGCGCGGCGGCCGGTCGGCGGTGCTCACCGCGGCCCTGGCCTACGCCACGGAGTGGCAATGGCCCGTACTGCCCGGCGTCGGGCTGCGGCCGGGCGGCGGCCGGCCGCGCGAGTGCGGCTGCCCGCAGCCGGACTGCGTGGTCCCCGGCGCCCACCCGTTCGACCCGGGCCTGCTGGCCGCGACCACGGACGCGCGGATGGTCCGCTGGTGGTGGACCAACCGGCCCGACGCTCCCGTCGTGCTCGCCACGGGTGGCAAGGCGCCGTGCGCGGTGAGCCTGCCGGCGGTCGCCGGGGCCCGGGCGCTGGCGGCGTTCGACCGCGCGGGCGTTCGGATCGGTCCCGTGGTCGCCACCCCCACCCGCTGGTCCCTGCTGGTGGCCCCCTACTCCCTCGAAGTCCTCGGCGAGCTGCTGCACAGCCAGGACTGGGTTCCGGGGTCGCTGCGCTTCCACGGGGAGGGCGGCTATGTGGTCCTGCCGCCGTCGCCCACCGCCACGGGCCGGGTCCGCTGGGAGCGGCCGCCGGTGCAGCCGGGCCAGGAGCGCCCGGAGGGCCGGGGCACGGCCTTCGGCGGCAGGGTCGGCGCGGCCGTGGCGCTCCGCGTGGGCCGGACGACCGGAGCGCCCGCGGCGCGGCCGTGGTTGCCCGACGTGGCCACGGTGGTCGATGTCCTGGTCGAGGAGAGCGCGGGCACGCCCGGGGGCGGCAGCAAGCTCGCGTACTGACCGCAGAGCCGACGGGGTTCACGAGGTCGACGGGGTTGACGGGCTGACAGGGTGCGGGGCGGCGGGGTCGGGTGTCGCCGGTGTGCCGGGTGGGTCCTGTAGGCGGACGAGAGAGCGCGTACGGACGGGAGACGCACGCGCTCTTCACTCCTTGGAGTGAAAGCCGACAGGAGAACCACAGGAACGGCCGCGCGGTCGCCCTGCGAGCCCTACCGTGCCCGCTATCTTGCGGATGAGGGCCTGCGTCGGATGCCGTGCCGGGCGCCGTCGGTCCGGCGGGGGTGTGGGTCGAATCCGCTCCCGCGATCCAGCGTCCGCGGCGAGTTGCAGGTGGTCCCATGGAGCGTGCGTCCCGTCTGCCCGGAGAGCCCAGCGCGGCTCAGCAACGGGCGGCGAATCTGCGGATGGTCGCGCTCGCGAGCGCGGTGGCCCTGGCCGTCGTCCTGCCCCTGGCCGCCGCGACGGCGGGCCCGGCGGGCAGCGCGGGCCCACAGGGGCCGGAGAAGGCCCAGGACATGACCCGTGACGCCGCCCGGGGCACGTCCAGGGACGCGGCGCGCGGTGCGGGCGAGGCGAAGGAGCCTCTGGTGCCGGGAGCGCCTGCTGAGGCCCGTGGGGCCGATGAGGCCGCCGGGAGCGCCGTGATTCCGGAGAACGCCGACGCCAAGCCGCGGAACGGGCGCCCGGAGGGCGGCCCGTCGACCGACTCCGACGACGGGGTGGCGATCCTTCCGGCCCGCAGCTCCGCGCAGTGCGGCCCCGAACTCTCCTCGCCCGAGGGCGCCGAGGCCCAGACCTGCGTCCTGACGCAGGGGAGCGAGACGTGGGCGCGCACGTATTACCGCAACGCCACGGGCGAGGCTCTGACGGCCGTGCTGACCCTCATGGCCCCGGACGGGCGGACGGTCGAGGTGCACTGCCGGCTGAGCGTCTCCGATGATCCCGACGCCTGCGAGACGCCCCGCGAACCGACGGTTCGGGGACATGGCTCGTATACGGCGGTCGCGGAGCTCGCTTCAACGAAGGGGAACCTCATGCTCCGGTCCGGGAGCAACTCACCGGTGTCCGAGGAGGATTAGCGGCCCGAGGCCGTACGGGCGCGCTGTGCCCGTGCAGAAACCGCGGCGGAGGCCCTCGCGGGGGCTGGAAGGCGTCGTGGAAGGCCATGTGAACAGGCACGTGGGACGCGGTGCGGCCGCTCGACGGCCGGGCCGCGGAGCCGGCCGATCGGCGGGCCGGATTCCGGGCATGGAAACGCCCGGTCGCTGGCGACGGGGGATGCACCAGCGACCGGGCTCCTAGAACCGTAACAAGAGATCGGCGGTTCGCAAATTCGATCGCGGATTTCCGGACGCCGATTTCCGGGCTGACAGCGGGAGTTGTGACAGGAGTCACGTGAATGACGCCCTCCGGAGGCGGTTACGGATCCTCCTGAGGGCTCGGCGGGGTCCTCAGCGCGGACGGCTGGGCTTCCCGATGGGGACGGCTGGGGCCTCCGGCGGAGGCCATCGGGAGCCCGCTGGGGACCGCCGGGTGCCTCCGGCGGGCATCAACGGGGCTCCCACTGGTGACGCCCGGGGCTCACGGGTGGAGGCCACCGGCTTCCCCGGCGGGGGAGTCCGGGGCTTCCGGAGGGAGTCACCGGGCCCCCTGGGGACCGTCGGCCGTTCGAGGGGAACCGCCGACGGCCCCCGGTGGGTTCACCGGGGCTTCCGACAGGCGCGGGCAAGGCTTCCGGCAGGCGCCGCCGGGCTTCCGGCTTCCGGCTTCCGCTGTCGAAGCCGTCAGTTCAAGGTCACCTGACGGCTGGTGAGGCCGCCGCGGGCGCGCCGCTCCTCGGCGGTCAGCGGGGACTCGTCGGCGAGCGCCTCGGCCAGCCGCTCCGCGAAGGCCGCCGCCGGCTTCTCGACGTCCTGGGCGCCCATCTCGCTCGGCAGGTCCCAGACGGGGACGATCAGCCCGTGCGCGCGGAACGAACCGACCAGGCGCGTTCCCTCGCCGAGCGAGGTCGCGCCCGAGACGTGCAGCCGGGCGAGGGCGTCCAGCAGCTTCTCCTCCGGGACGGTCATGACCCAGCGCAGGTGGTTCTTGTCCGGAACCTCGCACCAGTACGCGGCGTCGACCCCGGACAGCCGGACGGTGGGGATCGCGGCGGCGTTGGCCCGCTCCAGCGACGCGGCGACGTCACCGGTGGCGTTCTCGGCGTTCTCGACCCAGAACTCGAAGCCCGTGTGGACGGCCGGCTCGAACGGGCCCTCCGGGTCCAGCAGGTCCTGCAGGCGCGGGCCCTCGGCCCCGGTGCGTTCGGCGGCGACGGGGCTGCCGGGGGCGGCCTCCAGGGCGCGCTGGAGGGTGGCGGCGAGGTCGCGGCTCAGGTCGCCGGACGGGGTGTCGTTCTGCAGACCCAGCAGCACGGCGCCGTTGTCGCGGCGTAGCGCCGGCCAGGCCATCGGCAGCACGGTGGCCAGCGTTACCGACGGCACGCCCTCGGGCAGCCCGCCCTTGAGCTTGAGCTCCACGGTCGCGGCGGGCACCAGCTCGCGCAGCGCGACCCAGTCGGCCTCGCCGGGCAGCCCCTCGAAGGGCCGCTGCACGAGCTCGACGACGGCGTGCGAGGCCTCGCGCCCGTGGCAGGCCTTGTAGCGACGGCCCGAGCCGCAGGGGCAGGGCTCACGGGCACCGACGACGGGGATGGTGCCGTCGCCGGCCGACGGCGTGGCGGCCTTGGTCTGAGGGCGGCGCTTCTTGGCCATGGCGTGTGCATCTCCCGTATCGGTCCTACCGGCTCGTACGGGCCGGCTCGTACGGGCGCGAGCCTAGCGCGGGGTCGCTCGCGCTCGGCGGCAGCGGGCGGGCGGCCACCGACGGCTCGAACCCGGTGAGCCCCTCACGGCTGCACCCGACCCGCGGCGCGGGTCCGCTTCGCGCGGGGCGGATGCGGGTGCGCTGACGCGGTTCGCGTCGTGGGGTGGCCCGCCGCGTCGGCGGGGTTCGTCCCGTGGCGCGGGCCCGCTCACGCGGATACCGTGCGCGGCTGCGCCGACGCGGTTCGCGTCACGAGGTCGAAGTGGCGTCGCCCGAGCGGAGGCCGGCCCGCCCGGCGTGCCCGGGCCGGGGCCGGCGAGGCCGTCACGGTCGAGCCGGGGGGTGGATCGTGCTGCGGCCCGGACGAGCCGTGTCCGTCGGTCGGCCGGTCGTCAGCAGGGGCGTCGGACCCCGCGTCGGTCCCGCACCGAACGGCTACCGCCGTCTACACGCGTCACATTTCTGCGTCAGATCGTCGATATCGGAGAAGACGAGCGCCGGGTCGAGAGCGCCCCGCATCGGGGCGAAGTCGTCACGCGTGGAGAGCGCGAGCGCGGCCCAGACGGTCACCTCGCCGGATCCGCCGGCGTCCCGGACGCCCCAGTCCTGGGAGATCGCGCTGATGATGTTCAAACCCCGGCCGCCGCGCGCGGTTACCGAAGGAGTGGCCGGAAAGGGCCGGGTCGGGCCGCCGCCGTCCGTGACCTCGACGGTCAGCCGGCCGCGCCTGTCCATGTGCCAGGCGGCGCGTATGCCGCCGTTCTCCACGCCGTCGCACTCGCCGTTCGACAGGCGGAGCGGTCGTCCGTGCCGGTACGCGTTGCTGAGCAACTCCGAAAGGACCAGCACCGCGTCGTCGATGACCGCATCCGGCACCCCGCTGACGCGGAGATCCTTCCGCATACGGTGTCTCGCCTCACCCACGCCGGCGGGACCATGGGGTACGGCCATGATCGACGACGTGGCCACCTCCTGTGCCACCATCAACGCCACCCCCGAGACCTCCTTTGCCCCACGTCAGGGGATGGATGCCCCAATGGCCTGGACCGGAAACCGGCCATCCTGGACGGGGTGAGGCACTTGTGGCGGCCGAATACGCACCGAACGCGCCGGTGCACTCCATGTAATGGGTAGGCACACCACCACTGCGCGGCCAAATCCAGCCCGTCCGGCGTGTGAGGACGCGCCCGCAGGGCGCCTGCCGCCGCAGGCGGCGACGACGGCCTGCGGCGGGCGGCTGAGGCCAGCCATATCCAGCCCGTCCGGCGTGTGAGGACGCGCCCGCAGGGCGCCTGCCGCCACAGGCGGCAACGACGACCTGTGGCGGGCGGCTGAGGCCAGCCAAATCCAGCCCGTCCGGCGTTTGAGGACGCGCCCGCAGGGCGCCCGCCGCCGCAGGCGGCAAGACGGCTCGCGGGGGAAGCCCCGCCGGTCAGGCGAGTGGCGGCAACAACGGCCCGCAGCCGAAAGATCCGCCGGTCAGGCGAGACGCGGCAAGACGGCCCGCAGTCGAACACCCGCCGGCCACCCCCTAAAGCCGCCCGAGTTGAGAAAGCACCGCCTTGGGCCGGTTCGTAATCACCGCATCAACCCCCAGTCGAGCACACAGCTCGACGTCCGCCTGATCGTTCACGGTCCAGACATGCACCTGGTGTCCCGCACGGTGCAGCCGCGCCACGTAGCCGGGGTTGTTGCGGATGATCCGGATGCTCGGGCCCGCGATGCGCACCCCCGGGGGCAGTCGTCCGTCGCGGTGACGCGGTGAGACGAACTGCATCAGATAGACGGTCGGAATGGCGGGCGCAGCCGCCCGCACCCGGTGCAGGGACCGGGCCGAGAAGCTCATCACCCGCACGGGCGAGGGCTGTCCCACGGGCGGGGAGGCGAGCCCGAAGCGGCCGAGGAGGTCGAGCAGCCGCTCCTCGACCTGGCCCGCCCAGCGGGTCGGGTGCTTGGTCTCGATGGCCAGCTCGACCGGTCGCCCGGCGTCGGCGACGAGTTCGAGGAGACGCTCGAGGGTGAGGACGGACGTACTGTCGCGGTCGGGCGCCTCGGCGTCGGTGGCCTGGCCCTTCCAGGATCCGAAGTCGAGGGCCGAGAGGACGGACAGCTCCATGGTGGAGACGGCCCCGCGCCCGTTGGAGGTGCGATTGACGCGGCGGTCGTGGACGCAGACGAGGTGCCCGTCGGCGGTCAGCCGCACATCGCACTCCAGCGCGTCGGCGCCGTCCTCGATCGCTTTGCGGTAGGCGGCCAGGGTGTGTTCCGGGGCGTCCTCGGAGGCCCCGCGGTGGGCGATGACGGCAGGGGGCTGGCGCTCGGGGGGAAAGTCCCGGGCGGGGTGCGCATGGGTCACCGCGTTATCGTGCCACCGCCTGGCACAATCGCGCATGCGGTCCATTTTGTCCGGGGTAAAGGACGATGGGCGAGGGCACAGTCTCCGCTTACGGCGGTCTGACGTGCCATGGGAAAAGCTGTTAGCGGAAAACTTTCTGTTGTTGATTGAGGAGACAGCTGTGAGCACCGAGAACGAGGGCGCCGCCGTTCCGCCTGCGGCTGGGCGGGGTACGGAGTCTTCGACGCCGGCCGCCGAAGCGGAGCGCCCGACTCCGGCCGCTCCCGAGGCTCCTCCGGTTCCGCCCGTTCCCACGGAGCCGCCCGCGGCGGAGCCGGTGCGGGACGCGGCTCCCGCCGCGGCGGACCACGGGCAGGCCGAGCAGACGACGCAGCTCCCGCCCGTGGAGCAGACGTCGCAGCTTCCGGCCGTCGAGCCGAAGCCGATGACGGGCCCGTCGTCCGCACCGGCGGCGCCGATGGCGGCACCCGAGCACCAGACACCCGAGCACCAGGCCCCCGCGCCCCAGGCGCACCCCCAGCAGCAGCCGCAGGCTCAACCGCAGCACCCGTACCCCATGTACGCGGAGACGGGAGCCGCGGGCCAGGGCGGTGCCGGTTGGTACGGCGGTGGCGGCGCGCAGCAGCAGCCGCAGCAGCCGTACGGCGGAGCCGGTGGCGCCGGGCCCGTGGGCCCGGGCATGGCGTGGGGCGCCCCGCCGCCCCCGCCGGCGCGCAAGCGCTCCGGCGGCCTCGTGGCGGCCGTGCTCGCGGCGGCGCTCGTCGCGGGCGGTGTCGGCGGTGGCATCGGCTACTGGGCGGCCGACCGCAATGAGTCGGGTGACTCGACGACGGTCTCCGCTTCCGGCGACCCCAAGGTGGAGAGCCGCTCCCCGGGTTCCGTGGCGGCCATCGCGAACAAGGCCCTGCCGAGCGTCGTCACCATCGAGGCACAGAGCAGCAGCGGCGAGGGCGGTACGGGCACCGGCTTCGTGTACGACAAGGAAGGCCACATCCTCACCAACAACCACGTCGTCGCCTCGGCGGCCGAGGGCGGCAAGCTCCGCGCCACGTTCTCGAACGGCAAGAAGTACGAGGCCGAGGTGATCGGCCGGGCCCAGGGCTACGACGTCGCGGTCCTCAAGCTGAAGGACGCGCCCGCCGGTTCGCTCAAGCCGCTGCCCCTCGGTGACTCCGAGCGGGCGGCGGTGGGTGACGCGACGGTCGCGATCGGCGCGCCCTTCGGTCTGTCCGGCACGGTCACCACGGGCATCGTGAGCGCCAAGAAGCGCCCGGTGGCCTCCAGTGACGGCGGCGGCAGCGGAAACGCCTCCTACATGAGCGCGCTCCAGACGGACGCGTCTATCAACCCGGGTAACTCCGGCGGCCCGCTGCTCAACGCCCAGGGCGCGGTGATCGGCATCAATTCCGCCATCCAGTCGGCCGGTTCCGGCGGCGGCTTCGGCGGTGGCCAGCAGCAGTCCGGCAGCATCGGTCTGGGCTTCGCGATCCCGATCAACCAGGCCAAGAACGTCGCGGACACGCTCATCAAGACCGGTAAGCCGGTCTACCCGGTCATCGCCGCCACGGTGAACATGAAGGACACCGGCGCGGGCGCCAAGATCGCCCCCACGGGCGCCAAGAACACCCCGGCCGTCACCCCTGGCGGCCCGGCCGACAAGGCGGGCCTCAAGCCGGGCGACGTGATCACCAAGCTCGACGACACGACGATCGACAGCGGCCCGACGCTGATCAGCGAGATCTGGACGCACAAGCCGGGCGACAAGGTCCAGCTCACCTACACCCGCGACGGCAAGTCGTCCACGGTGGAGATCACCCTGGGCGAGCGCGACGGCGACAACTGACGCGATCGGCCGCCGTCCCCGCGTCGCCCCGTCGGGCGGCGCGGGGACGGCGTACGGCTCACTCGCCGGAAAGGCGGCTGCTGAGCCACCTCAGTGAGGGCGGTATCTCCCGGTTCCAGGTCTTGAAGTTGTGGCCGCCGTTGTCGAGCGTGATCGACGAGACGCGTGCGGGGGCCTTCACCTTCGCGATGAACTGCTGGGTCGCCTTGAAGTTGGACTCCCCCTGCTTGGACGTGGTGACCAGGAAGGACGAGTTGCCCTGCGGCAAGTGGTCCAGGCTCCACAGCAGGTCGGACCGCTTCTCCTCGCGCTTGTTGCCGTGGAAGAGGTCGCCGGAGTCCTTGTCTATCTCGGGCTTGTAGTCGGCTGACAGGCCCACGCTGGCCGCGTAGGTCTCCGGATGCTGCAGGCCGATTTTCAGTGCGCAGTAGCCGCCGGTCGAGTCACCGATGAAACCCCAGTTGCGCGGCTTGGTGCCGGTCCGGTAGGTGCCGGCCAGAGCCTTCGTCAGGTCCTTGGCGAAGAACGTCTCCGTCTGCGGGCCGCCGGGAATGTCGACGCACTGGGTGTTGCGCGGCGGCGCGACGGTGGGCCGCATCATGACCAGGATCATCGGCTGCATCTTCTTCTGCTTGGCCTGTGTCCATGCCGTCTTCGGATACCGCAGCCCCTTGAGCAGGTTCTCGGCGGTCCCGGGGAAACCGGTCAGCACCACGGAGGCGGGGAACGTCTTCTTCTCGTTTCCCTTCTGGAAGTACTCCGGCGGCAGATAGACATAGGCCGGGGTGGCGATCCGGGACCGCTCTCCCTGCACGTTGATTTTCTGTATCTCGCCGCTGATGTGAGGCTTTCCGGAGCCCGGCACATCGGGCTTCTGCTTCCCGAGCAGCTGCACACCCGAGCCCCCGGCCGACTTCTCGTCGAAGTCCACGCCCTTCTCCCAGCCGAAGAGCTCGTCCCAGGACCCGTAGATGAGCATTTCCCTGTTCACGGCGAGGCCCACCGAGGAGAACAGCAGCGCCTGAACCGCGCAGACCAGCCCCACCCGCCCCAGGACCGGCCCCCAGCCCTGCCGTGCCAGGCGCGGCCAGCACCAGACGCTGAGCGCGAATAACAGCACGGTGCCGAGTACGGCCAACACCACGACGTTGGTACTTGTCATTCCCATGGTTCAGGAATCTCTCTGCCGGACCTCGTCCCGGGCGCATCGCCCGGACACACCACCAAGGGGTGTGCACCGAAACAGATTGAGATCCCACCCAATCCGTTCCACGGACGGCAAAGAGGGCGTAGAGCTACCGTCGGCGGTCAAGGACCTCAGGGTTGGGGGCGGCCATGCTGGTGCCGTTCCCTGCGTCACCACTCGAGGCACGGGGGTCGACGGCGCGGATCCGGGCCGCCAGGTCCGAATAGGGGACCGGGCCCCCGGCCAGAGCTCGGACGGAATTCAGGACCAGGCTCTTCGTGCCTTTGGCTGCGATTGCGGGGCTGGGAACGACGTAGAACTGCCACTGGCCGACGTCCAGGGGATCGTAGTCTTCGTGGCTGGTGGCGGTGTGCACGGCGAAGACGTACACGTCGGCGTTGAAGCTGGGCTCGGCCGCGTCGCCGGTCCGCGGACTCCAGGTACGGGTTCTCAGCCGATCGAAGACGATCCTTGTGACGTCGCGCTGGCCCCATGCCTGCAGATAGGCGCTGCTCTTGACCTCGATGCGCAGCCCGTCAGTAGTCAGTACATCGAAGCTCTCCCACTCCTGGTTCCTGTGCTGTGCACCGACCGCGCGGTGTACGAGGAACTCCGCGAGCATGCCCCGGGTGGTGTTGGTCTTCAGATCCGGAAAGGCGTACCGCCAGAAATCGAGGATCGTTGCTCCTTCCGTGCCGATGAACAGTTCTTCGCCGCGTAGCGGCGCTCCAGGAGGCGGGGTGTGCTGCAGAGGCACGAAGGGGTCCACACACCGACCTTTACACGGCCGACGGCCCGATCGACAAGCCGCGTTCACCCATGGTGCGTTGTGGCTCGGCAAGGCCTTTCTCGGAACAGGCCGCTGCCGGAGTCGACCGGGGCATGTGTACCGCGCTCGTGGGCAGGGTGCTCGGATAGAGGCCGAGGTATGAGCGGACTGGGGGGCAGGGATGACTGTGCGGGAGCCGAGGGGCACGGCAGCGCTGATCGTCAACGGACGGGGCGAATACCTGCTGCATCTGCGGGACAACATCCCGGGCATCTGCGACCCGGGCACATGGTCCCTGATCGGCGGGAACCGCGACAGCGAGGACGAGCGCCCCGACGAGGCCATCGTCCGTGAGCTGAAGGAAGAGGCGGGTCTCCTTCTGCCCGACCTCAGGCGCTACACCGTGGTCGACCTGCACGGGCCGGACGGGAAGCCGGGGCAGGCCACGGTATTCCTGGGGCACTGGGAGGGCGACGTGCGCGATCTGGCCCTGACCGAGGGCGTGATGCTGCATTGGTTCCCCGCCGCGATGGTTCCCCGGCTGGTCATGGCGCCGTGGGCGAGGGCGGTCATCGACCGGCATGCCGGTGAGACGGCGGCGCGCAGGTCTTCCGCCTGACGCCGATCGGGACGCCTGCCGCCCCCACCCCCGACCAGGGCCGCACAGCGGATTCGTCGACCCGGTAGGCTGTCCACGCGTCGCCCAGCGGGTGGCGCGGGGAGGCTTGCCCGAGCGGCCTAAGGGAACGGTCTTGAAAACCGTCGTGGCAGCGATGTCACCGTGGGTTCAAATCCCACACTCTCCGCCAGGTCAGCATATGCGCTGGTCAGAAGGGGTGTCTCTCACTGAGAGGCACCCCTTCTGACGTCACCCTGTCTCACCCTGAGTCGGCCGTGTCCCGAGGTAGACCACTGTGTGCGGCCAACCTGTGGCCACGCAACGTGGTGCCTAAGCCCTGGTCAGGTGCTCTTCAAGGCGTTGTCGATCTGCTGATTGGCCACGGCTTGCTGCCCTCGAAGGATCCTGGCGTAGAACCGGAACAGGACGGCGACACTGTGGCCCGCCCGCCGTGCCACTTCCACCGGGTCGGCACCAGCTTTGATCCAGAGGGATACGCCTGCGCTGCGCAGAAGGCGGGGAACTTCGGCAAGCGGGGTCCGTACTTCCTCGGCCGACAGCACCATGGCGCGGGCGTCGGCCCACACATTGCAGTACTCGGTGGAGCTGACGCGTCCACCGCGAGCTCCCCGGAAGATCCGGCCGTCAGGGGCTGTTCCGAAGGCGGCAATGTGGGCCCGGACCATCCTCACGAAGACTGGAGGAATCGGTACGGATCGATACGCCTTCCGTGTCCGGTGCTTGAGTCCGCGCTTCTCATAGGGGGTCCCGTCGTTCGTCCAGCCGCCCCCTACTTCGGGGCGGCTTTCCTCCACCAGGACTTCCCCCCACATCTCTGCTGCCTCAGGGGTGTCAGGGGGCAGTACGAAGTCCCACTCCTTCAGGGCGGCAGCCTCGGAGGGGCGGGTGGCCGCGTAGTAGATGGAGCCGAAGAAGGTCTCCAGATGCTCACCGCGCACACCCTGGTGCCGTACCGCCGCGATGAGGGACCGCGCTAGCGCCGGGTCCGGGACGTACCTGAAATCGATCTCGCCGTCCGCTTCGGGCGTCGTCCAGTCCAGCCGCAACAGCGGGTTGAACGGCAGCAACCCCTTCTCGTCCACGGTGTATCGGAGGAAGTTGCTCAGGACCATGACCTTCCGACGGACGGTGTTCTCAGCGGCAGGGGTGCCATCCAGGAGCAGTGATAGCGCATCCAGCGTGGGCCTGAGCAAATCCGGATTCTCCAGCTCGTTCACCTTCCGGGAGTTCGCTGACAGCCATGCCAGCGCAGACCGGATGTCCGCCGGCGCCTCCTCTATTTCATGGCGGGAGACCAATGCGCCGTCTGCGTTCCGTACCGCGCGGAACGCCCACTGGTAGAGAGCCGTCCGTAGCGTCGCCTGGCTCGGAGCCCCACGACGTGTGCTCACGAGCGTAGGGACCGCGATCGCGAGCGACTCGCCGATGCTGGCCCGGTGCTTAGCGGCAGCGCGCGGCCACTTCATCAGGACATATGCGCGCGCGTGCTCGTACCAGGTCGGGGAAGTTGCCTCACGTAACTCCGACACCGGTACCCCGGTCGCCACGTCGAACGGCTCCCCGTTCTTGGTGGCGGTGATGAGTTCGGAGCGGCGCGCATCCGCGAGGGTCTTGGTCGCGAACGGCTCCTGAAACTCCGCGCCGTTGACGAGCCACCGCAACTGGTAGGGGGCTGACTTGCTATCGCGCTTCCGGATGCTCCAGATCCGCACGTTGTAGGTCTTCAAGTTCTCTCCTCAAAGAAAGGGGCCCGCCGGTGGCGGGCCCCTCGGTGCAGTCGTGCGGAACGTCAGGCGGTGGCGCGCTGCTCGCAGGAGGCCCACCAGGTGTCCAGGTCAGCGCGACTGACGCGGAGCTGGCCGTTGGGAAGCTTCTGGATACGGGGGGCCTGGCCACGGGCGCGCATGCGGTAGAAGGCGGCGCGGCTCATGTCGATCTCTTCGAGCACTTCCGGGAGCTTGAGCATTTTGGGGCGTGCCACAGTGCAACTCCTTCAGAAGGGGGGTGGGCATGGTGCCTGTGCTGTCCGAAGCGCGGATTTGTGCGTCATTGCGTCACCCACGTCATTTGCGGGTCTGGCCTGCGGCTTTTTGGTGACGTAGACCGCCCGGGGTGTGTCACAGGGAGGGGGCAGCTCCCGTCACCCGTGACGCTGGTGACGCCGGATGACGCAAGTTCCGGCCGTCTGCGTCACTGCTGTAGGCCCTGGTCAGGGGCGGTCTTGAGGTCGGTGGTGACGCGGGTGACGCAGCATCTCTCTTCTTAGGACAAGAAGGGGGGTGTCTGTGGTGGTGCGGTGCGACTCAAGGCGTGAAGAAGGAGCCGCTTCGCGCGCGACCTGTGCCAGGCGGCAAGCCGCCGGAACAGCAAGAGGAGCACGTCTGGCCCGGGGTGCTCCTCTTGCTTGTTCGGACCGGCGCTGGTGCCGCAGGTCAGAACGCCGCTGCCTGTTGAGGCGGCGGCGGTGCGGCGGGCCGGGTCATCTCGATGTAGCGGGCGGCACTGGTGCGGCCCCAGTCGATGAGGACGCCACGTGCGGCGAGGGTCGGTTGGAGTCGCTTGAGGCGGTCGGAGAGGACTTTGCCGGTGGTGGGCCAGCCCTTGGGCAGGGGACGGCACTCCTCCCCGCTGTAGAGGCCGGTGAGGCAGTGCAGCCACTCGGCCGACGTCATCCGCACCTCTGCGCCGGCGTCAAGGCCGGCGGCGTGCTGCAGAACGGTCTGGGCGAGAAGGTCACCCTCGATGACATCGTCATTGAGGTCGTCCAGGCTGGCCCGGTAGGCGCTGAGCGCTCCGAGACCGGTCGCCGCATCGAGCTGCGCGCACAGGTGTGCGAAGTCGGCCATGCGCAGGTCGGTCGGGATGTCCGCGTCAGCAGCGCGCACCTTGACGGTGAGATCGAGGAGGGAGCCGAGAACGACGGGCAGGATCTCTTCGTACTCCGCCCAAAGCTCCGCCTCGGTCCGCCGCACCTGGGGGCGTTCCAGGCGGAGCGGGAGCAGGCGTTCGGCGAGGTCGGGCCGGATGACGCCGACGTCGATGCCGGTCAGGAGCAGGGGGCGACGGTAGCGGGCCCGTACGACGTCGCCGTCGGTGTACAGGGCCCGCTTGACGGTCTCGGCCCCCGTCACGATGCAGCACATGGCATCGGACAGGTCCGGGGCCAGGTGAGACAAGTTGTCCAGGGCGGTGACCCACCCGGCGGCCACCGCCGCGATCAGGTTCTCCTCATCCTTCGGTGCGCGGCGTAGGTCGCCGCTCATGCCCTCGATGATCCGTACGAGCATCCGGCCACCGTTGGACTTGCCCGCGCCCTGGGGGCCGGTGAGGAAGGGGGCGGGGACGGGCACGGACGGTCCGAGGCAGCCGATGAGCCAGGCGATGGCCAGGCACTCGGTTGCCGCGTTGGCAAAGTTGCACAATCGCAGGATGAGATCGATGCCCTTGCCGTCGGTGTCCCTCGCCGGGAGCGGGAGTTCGCCGGTGAGCTGGGTGCGCCGCCAGCACACCTCCTGCGGGTCGGGGGTGAGGATGTCCCAGCCGGTGGGGTGGATGCGGACGGACTGTCCGTCGTTGCGGCCCAGGTCCAGCCACGTCGCCCCGTCGAATCCGGGGGCGACGCGGATGTGCACAGGCTGTACGTCCTCGGTCATGGCGAGGGCTTCGATCAAGTCCAACGCCTCTTTGAGCGCCGTCCCGTTGAACACGCCGCGTCCGTCCCTGAACAAGCCGACCATGAGTTCCTGGCGGTGGCTGCCCGAGGTGCCCTGGGAGCGGATCGGGCGCGCGACGGGGTGGCCGTTCTTCTGGGCGTACACGGTGCCGTCGGCGGTGCGGAAGTACCGGAAGTGCTGCTGTGCGTAGTCGGTGATGATCTCGCGGGCCGGGGTCTTCTCGTCGTCGGACACGGCTACACCCCCAGTGCGGTACGGGCGTTGGCCCATGCATCTGCGCAGTGCCGCAGGGTTTCCCCTTTGGCCTGCGCGGCGGTGAACAGTCGCGTCACGTGGGCATCGGTGAGGCAGCCGCACCGGCCATGCGCGGACAGCACGGCGAGAAAGGTCCGGTACACCGTCGTGTGGACCGCACTACGGGCCTCCGTAATGCGCTGTTCCGCCATGCAGATGCCGCGCTCCAGGTAGGCGGGCGTGCGGTGGCGGCACTCCCCGCCCCCGGTCAAGGCGGGCACGGCGCTGGCCTGCGGCGCAGGCCGAACCGTGGAGGCGCCTCTCCTGGCCAGCGCGCGGACGACCGCCGGCAACGCCGTAGCGGTGCCGGTGCCGTGCCCGCGCCATCGCACGTAGGCCATCGTGGACTTGATGTCGACACCGTCACGGACGGCGTTCGCAGAGCGCATGGTGCCCTGGTAGATCCAGTGCTCCCCGCGTGTCGTGGCCACCGTCCGGGTGGGCGGCAGGGTCTCGTGTGCCCATGCGACGGCCGCCGGGGTGTCGAGGTCGACCACGGTCAGCCCGGCCCCGGCGGGGTGGTAGGCGACGGCCACGGCCTGTCGCCACACCGGTGCCCATGCGGGGGAGGTGAGGACGCGGGGGTCGGTGGTGGCGGCTGCCCATGCGTGGCAGACGGCGGGGCACTGGCAGGTGCCCGCACTTTTCATGTTCGGCCTGCCGCCGCAGACGTTCCTGGCACAGGCGCGGCAGTTCCCGAAGGGGATTTTGCCTTTCCGCAGGGGCAGCACCGGCACACCGGCCGTAGCCAGTGCCAGCGCGGTTCGCAAGCGGTCCCCGGTGGGGTGATTCGTCAGGTGCGTGAGCGCGGTCTTGCAGTCAGATGTCATGCTGGGATTTCTCCTGTTTCTGCGAAGGGACGGGGAGCCGGGGCGGTCGCGACTTGTGGTGAGAGGCGACCGCCCCGGGCGTATCTACGCGGCGGTGGCGTGTCCTTCGACGCCAGCCGGGTGGAGCAGGGACCGCAGGGCGTAAGAGGCCTGTTGGGGGACCACGCCGTTGCCGAGTGCTTTGAGCTGGGCGGTGCGGGACAGCCCGGGGGTGTCGGTGACGTGCCCGGCGGGCAGGCCCATGAGCCATTCGACGAACGGCGGGTTCAGTCGTCCCAGAGCGTCAGTTGGCCCGGGGGCACGTCGCTGGAGGACGCGTTCCCAGCGGGCGATGGCGCCGGCGTAGTCGCCCCAATCCGGTGCGCCGCCGACGGGAGCGTCAGATCCCCCTTGCTGCCCCGCTGGTTCGGGCCGCCCTTCGTGCCGTCCGCCGCCCGCGGCGTCGGCAGGAGAGCCCCGGTGAACGCGAGGTCCGTCAGAGTCGAGGAGGTGCTGCGCGGATTGGGGGCGGTCGACTGCCGGGCTCCCTTGGAGTCCCCGACCACAGGTGTCGGCAGCAGCGAGACGACGTGCCGCAGGTTCATTCCGCCCTGTGCCGCATGCCCCGCTCCGGTCGCCTCGGACGTCGATGGCGTCGGCAGCAGCGAGGTGACGGCCGTCGGGAGCTGACCCGACTGTCCGCCCCCACTCCAGTCCCGGGCCGCCGGAGTCGGCAGGCCACGCGAGGACGAAAAGGCGTTTGCGCTGGTGGGCGGCGCCGATGTCGGACGCGCGAAGAGTGCACCACTGCGCATCGAACCCGAGGGCGGCAAGGTCACCGAGGACGGCGTCGAATCCGAGAGAAAGGTGCCCTGCGACGTTTTCAAAGACCGCGAAGCGGGGTCGTAGAACGCCAAGGGCACGGGCGATATGGGGCCAGATGTGCCGGGCATCTTCGGTTCCCTTCCTCTTGCCGGCGGAGCTGAACGGCTGGCACGGATACCCGCCCAGCAGCACGTCGACCGGTGCGACGCGGGCCCAGTCGACGGCGGTGATGTCGCCCAGGTTCGGCGCCTTGGGGTGGCGGTGGGTGAGAATGCGGCTGGCTCCGGGGTCGTTGTCGGCGACCCAGGCCAGCGAGCCGCCGAACACGTCCTGTACGGCCATGTCCAAGCCGCCGTATCCGGTGCACAGCGAGCCGAGCCGCAGCACTTCGGGAGGACTCATGGGGGTTCTCCTGTTTCTGCGAAGGGACGGAGAGCCGGGGCGGTCGCGGTCTTTGGAGAGAGGCGACCGCCCCGGGCATAGCTACTGGTCAGCCAGCCAGCGGGCGTATTCCTGGCGGACGTAGTGGCAGGGCTCGCAGGTGGCCTCTGTGTCGTCGAGGTCCATCAGCCGTAGGGCCGCCTCTGTCGCCGCCTCGTCCACGTCGCTGGGGACGTTCTGGGCGGCGTCCGCGAGGGCGATGCGGTCGAAGAGGGCGGCTTTGCGGAGCCAGAACTCCCGGCCCATCCGGGTGCCGAACGGCCTGTTGGCTGCCTGCTGGGCGACCCATCCGCTCTCGCTGACGATGCTCAGGGACGCGGCGTAGGCGACCTCCAGCACCGACCACCCCCCGTTCTCCGGGCGGTGGTCGGCGGTGATGTACAGGCGCACCCGTCGCCCGTCGCGGGTGGGCTGCTGGCGCACCACGCCGGTGGTGAACGCGGTGTTCAGGGCTTTGGTGATCTCGGGGGCGTCGGGTTCGGTGCAGATGACGCGGATCTTGAACATGGCTTCCTCTCGGGTGCTTAGAACGGAGGTTCGTCGCTGTAGCCCGCGCGCTTGCGGTGCCAGCCGTGGGGCTGGTGCGGCAGGGGCAGCAGGACCCATCGCAGGTCCTCGTTCCAGCAGTCGCAGGGCTCCCAGTCGGAGCCGTCGTATTCACCGGTCTCGGGGTGGCCGTAGGGGTGCTCGATGCCGCCGGTGCCCTCGCAGGTGTGGCAGTCGGGGCGGGGCGTGTCGGTCAGGATCAGCACTGGGCGGGGCCAGATCGCTCGCTGGACGCGCAGCCGGATTCGCAGGCGGCGGCTCATACGGACTTCCTTTCAGTGGCGGGCAGTTCGGGCAGGCCCGCTCGGGTGAGCTGAACGGCGTCGAAGCCGGGCAGCGCGGCCCGGGCGGTGAGCGCGGCGGCGAGGGCTTCGGCGTAGGCGGCGCCCTCGCGGGCGACCTGGATCTGTGCTCCGGCGCGCAGGGCTTCGACCCGCTCCACGTGGGCGTGTTCCTCGCGGCGTGCGGTGGTGTGCCGCTCGTGGGCGAGGTTCTCGCGGCGGTCGGTGCGCCAGTAGCGGGCGGCGAGTCCGTAGGCGACGGCGGTGGCCACCGCCCACAGCAGCAGCGGCAGCGACCAGCCGTCGGCGTACCCGGCGACCCCGGCGAACGCGAGGGCGCCGGAGGTCGCGAACGCGGTCCCGGCGATGACGTTGTCCCCCGCGTGCCCGGCGGAGGCGAAAGCGCCGGCCGTCGCGGCTGCGGCGGCGAGGGTGACCATGAGGGCGGCGTTGCCGGTGGAGTGTTCGGCGCCGTTGGCGTTCCAGATGCGCCCGAGGATGAGCACGGTGGACGTGGCCACGGCCGGGGCGGCTTTGGGTGCGGCGGCGGTGAGCCAGTGGCGGGTGACGAGAGGTTCGTTCACGGCCAGCTCCTACAGGTTGCCGAGGGCGTTGACGACGGCGGTGGAGAGGTTGTTGACGGGTCCGGCGGCGCCGGTGGAGGCGAGGTGGAAGCCGAACATGATGGCCACGAACGCGGAGCCGTAGCCGAGGGACTTGGAGCGCAGGAGGAAGAAGAGGACCAGGCCGAACAGGAAGACGAGCGAGATGGTGATGGCCACCGGGCTATCCCTTCGAGGCGGGGTGCTTGGGGTTGGGTGTGCCGTCGCGGTAGAGGCGCAGCCACAGGTTGTAGAGGTGGCGGCCGACGCGTATGCGCTTGCCGAGCCCGTCGCAGCGGCGGCAGTGCTTGCCGCGCTTGAGGCGTCCGCGCCGGTCGGTCTTCATCGCGTAGCCGAAGCCGCGGCACTTGCGGCAGTCGCCGAACGGCGAGGACGCACACACACTCACGTAACCGAGCGTAACGATGAGCAGGCAGGCGCTAGCAAGGAGCAGGAGGGTCATGGGGGTGCCTCTCGGGCAGGGTTCCGGGGTTTGCGCAGGTGGGGTGCTAGGTGCGAGGTGCCTGATCAAGTACGGTTTTGGGTGCTAGTAGGGGTGCTAGGCCTAGCAGTGGCGGGTGCTAGGCCTAGCACCGTCGCGAGGTCAGCCTCCGGGCCGCTTTCCGTTACGTTCAGTGATGGCTTTGGTGATGTCGGCGCGGGCGATGCCGCGGCGGGTGGTGCCTTTGCCCTTGTCGGTGGTGCCCCAGACGTCCTGCGCGGTGATGCCGTGCGGGCGCAGGTTGGTGGTCACCGTCTCGGCCCTCCACCCGCCGTAGACCTCCGGGCGCAAGGTGGCCAGGCGGGCGGCGACCTTTTCGTTCCAGACCTTGTCCTCGTCGGCGGAGACTACGTTGAGGATGTCGGCGAGGAGGTCGTAGGCGGCTTCGTCGCTCTGCGGTTGCTGGCCGATGGCGTGGCCGGTGACGTTGCCGTACTCCTCGCGCATCTTGCGCGCCCGGATGACGACCTGCTCGGCTTTGAGGGCGTCGACGAACGCGGAAGCGACGATGCGCGGATCGTCGCCTTCGCCGGCCATCCAGCAGATGCCCCGGTCGGTGCGGGAGAACATGGTGGCCCGGTACCCGGCCTTGTAGGCGCCGGTGCCGAGGACCATGTCATTGGCGGTGTGGCCCATGACTTTCAGGCAGAACCGCAGCACCGCGTTCGCGCTGATGCCCGGGGGCAGCGACTTGGCGTCGGGGCGTTGCGTGCCGAACATGCCGACGATGCCCAGGGCCGGTCCGCGCTTGGCGATGTCGGTGCAGATTTCCTCGATCTCCGCCCCGTACTTCTCGTGCTCGAACCCCTTTTGGCACTCGTCCAGGCCGACGACGATCGGATGCAGCCCAAGGGCCTTGTCGCTCGCCAGCTCGGGCGTGACCTTCGACTCCGGGCAGCGTGAGCGCGGCAGGGACTTGATGACCTTCGCCCGGCGGCGCAGTTCTTCCTTCAACTCCCGCAGTGCGTGAAGGGTGTAGAGGATGTCTTCATCCTCCTCACCTGCCCGGTAGCGGTGGCAGACCGGTTCCAGGGCGCCGAAGTCGCCGGTTCCCTTGAAGTCGAACGCGTAGAGCTCCGCGCGCGGGTCCAGGGCTGCGATCAGCAGGAAGAGGCGCATCAGGAACGTCTTGCCCATGCGCGGGATCGAGCCGACCACCACACTGGCGAACATCAAGGTCACGGCGACGTCGCCCATGCGCTGGTCGTTGCCGAAGACGACGGGCTTGAACAGATCCACGGTGCCGGATTTCAGCAGCGGCCACTCGGGCTTGGTGGTCTCGTTCATGGGCTTGTCGCCCACCCACAGGATCAACCGCCCCTCGTGCTCGGTGGGGTCGGCCGACGGCCACACGCAGCCGACCTTGCGGCGCAGGCCGGAGGCGAGGGGCTTGCGGGCCTCCATGATGTCCTCCGGGGTGACACCCCAGGGAAGGTCGAGATCAGCGCGGTAGCCGGGGCCATCGCGGGTGATCTCGGAGGTGAAGCGCATCCCGTTCATGTCGCCGCCCTTCTTGATGGCGGCCGACAACTTCGCGTTGCCGATGTTGTCCAGGGCCCGCAGCACGATCGGGCCGGTCAGCTTCTGGATCTCGGTTTTCAGCACCGCCGGCCCGATGACGGGGTGGTCCTGCGGGGTGCCCCAGAACCCGGTCACCAGCACCGCAGCCGCAGCCATGACACCGAGCCAGCCCGGGGCCATGACGTACAGGGTGAGAGCGAAGGCGGCGCCGAAGACGATGCCGACCAGGGTGACCAGGGTCCGCAGCCGCACCCGCCCGTCGCGCTGGCGGGACAGCTTCAGGTACTCCGCCGTGTTCTCCCTGCGCACCTCATACGCCCGCAAGGGGGCGCCTTCGGCGTCCCAGACCCACCGGCCGGTCTCCCGCACCAGGCGGGCCGTGCCGCGCGGGGCGTTCAGGCCGAGCTGGAGCGCGTACCAGGGGGTGCGGATGCCGTGGAAGACGGTGGCATAGAAAGCGTTGCTGGACGCCCGCTGAACGGTCGAGACGAACCCCGGCCTCGAGGTCAGCCAACTCGGCACGATCGGCCGCCGCTTGTACGTCGTGATACCCGGGGACGGCAGGCTGGGCGAGTCGACCGGCCGCAGCGCCGGCGCCTCTCCCTCCTCCTCGTCGTCCGGCACGGCCGGAGCAGCGGTAACGGAAGCTTCGGCAGGTGCGGGGGGCGGGCTGGTGGGGCGTTTGGTGGTGATGTCGAAGACCTCAGCGCCAGAGCGCTCGGGCTCTTCGGGCTGGTCAACGGTGTAGATCTCGGACACGGTGGGTCTGCTCCCTCATGTCGAGCGGGGTAGCGGGGCCCGGCCGGGCCGTAGGAAGCGGGCCGGGCCCCGCGCTGGACGGGTACTCAGTGGCGCCGGGTGAGCGCGTGGGCGGGGTGAGCAGCGGCGACTTCCTGCCACCGGCGGCTCTCGCCCGGGTCGCTGGTCCGTATCCGCACCCGGAACGAGCACCCGTAGACGCGGCACCGGTGCGTAGTCGCGGTCGCGGCCTCGAAGAGCTGGCGCACTGCCGCCGTGACCGTGGCGAAGATCGCCAGGACACACGCCGCAACGTCCATAACAGGGACCTTGCAGGCGTGGAGGCGGACCGCGTAGGAGACGGCGACACCCGCGCCGACGGTGGCGGCAGCGGGAAAGAGGAGGCGGCCGAGTCGGCGCTTCAAGTTGGCCCCCCTCAGAGCTGGTTGGGCTCCAGGGAGAAGAACATGGTGTTGGCTCCGGCCAGGTCCGGGTTGGCCGAGGTGATGTGGTTCTTGATGGCCGTGAAGACGTCGTGGCGGGTCGCTCCGGCCGGCGGGGTCCACGTGCCGTAGAGGCTGGAGGTCAGACGGCCCGGCAGCTCCAGGGTGATGATCCAGTGGTGGGACCCCTGCGTCTGGGCGGCCGGGATGCCGCTCTGCTCGGTCTGGGTGGTCACAGCAGAACTCCTTGAACGGTTGAGGTGGTCAGGTGGCGCTCTGTTCCTCGGGGTAGGCGCAGGTCACGCACATGCCGAGCGAGGTCGGGATGCAGTACCCGGCGTCGGCACGGCAGTTGGGGCAGGTGCGGCGGGCCGTCATGGCCCGGTCGAGGGCGGCCCGCCGGCCGGGGGTCATCGGCCGGACGGGCTTCGCCCCGGTGAGCGGGTAGAGGTAGGCGACCTGCACCCCGCCCCGGCGGCGGTTTTGGCGCATGATCTGCGCCGCGATCGGCTGACCGCCGGGGCGTAAGCCGCGGGCGCGGAGCTGGCGGCGGGTGGCCAGGCCGTCCGGGGCCAGACGCCACGGATACGTCGGTATCCCGTACCGGGCGCCGGTGGGGTCGTAGCACCGGCCGAACGTCGGCGACATCAGCCGACCTTCGTCCGGCTCGTGTCACGTCGGCGGTCGGCCTTGAGGGTCTCGCGCAGGGCTCGGGCCTTGGCCGGTGCGGTGTGCAGCGCCTTGCGGATCGCTTCGGCCGTCAGCTCCTCCTCTGCCCACCCTGCGGTGGCCTCACGGGCTTCGGTGAGGAGTTCGGCGTCGGTGCGGGTCGGCCTCGGGGTGCGGGCCGATTCCGGCACGCGGCCCGTGGCGCGGCGCGGTGCACGGGCGTCTGCGGCAAGGGCGCGGATCGATCGGACCGGCTCCGGCCCAGTGGCCCGATCGGTCGACTGACCGGCTGGTTGATCGGCCGGTGGGAAAGTCGATTCTTGCTGGTCAGCCCTAGATTGATTTGAGTCGGTAGACGGTGTTTCCTCCTGGTTTGTGAACCAAACGGGAGACGTGGGTCCGAGGAGAGGAATCGAGTCGTCCCCGGTGGTCCACAACCGGGCGGTGACCCGTTGCGGACCGGTGTCGGCGGCCGACTCGATGACCGAGCCGAGCCTCGACTCGGCGGCGAGTCGATCGGCCACCAGTCCGGCGGTGAGGCCGGGTGCGGCGCCGTGGCGGACCTGCCACGCGGCGGCGAAGGCGTTCTCGGCGGGCAAGGCTCCGTAGGGGGCGGCGGTGATGAGCCGGTCGGCGGTGCGGCAGACCTTTCGGTGGTGCCGTCGGCGCCGGCGCTCGTGCCGGGCCCGCTCCCGCTCCTGGCGGGTGGGTGCGTGGGTGCCGTGCAGGTGGAGTTCCCACATGCCGACGGCGAACAGCGACGCGGTGGCCAGGACGACACCGAGCCAGAGACCGTAGTCACGGCTGCCGTGCCAGAAGTTCACCCCGGCGGCCACGAGGGCGCTGGCCCATGTGGCGGCCCGGTAGCGGCCGGTCAGCTGACCCTCGTGGGCGGCTTTCGCCGCACCGAACGTCGCCGCCCACGCCCCACCCTCCAGCATCGCCGCCAGCAGCGCGGCGAGCAGCGGCCCGAGACCGGCGGTCGACAGGGCGGTGAACTGTGCCGCGAGGGCGGGAACGATGGCGCAGCCCATGACGACACCGGTGCAGATCAGCGCCCCATTCGCCACCACCCACGCACGGGTATCCCGCCAGCGGGCGGCGCGTTCCGCCTTGTCCTGCCGCTTCTCACCCCGGGCTGCGGCCCGGTCCGCCCGGTCCTGCTCACGCTCCAGACGCCGCGCTTCCCGCCGCGCCTCAGCCTGCGCGGCCTTATCGGCCCGATCCTGCTCCCGGTCACTCAACCGGTCCTGCCGACGCTGCTCCCGCCACACACCGAGGTCGCTCATGCCGCCACCTCCTCTGTCTCCTCGCACGGGACAGCAACGAAGGTCAGGTCGGCGTAGTGGGCGGCTTCGTGGCCGGTGAGGTGGCCGTGGTTGTCGATGGCTTCGGCCAGACGCAGCGCCCGGTCCCAGAGGTGGGAGAGGGCGGAGTCGGCGACGACCTGGACGGTGCTGTACTGCACGCCCGGCTTGTTGGCGCCGAAGTGCAGGTCCCTTCCGCACGCGGTGCGCAGCGTCTGGGCGAGGTTGTCGCGGTCGTCTCCGGCGCCCCGTTCGGCCGCCCACGCGCGCTGCGGGGTCCACAGACCCGCCTCACGCATCCAGCGGTCCTGGGCCCGCTCACCGGCCGCGCACATCGCCGCGTAGCCCATGTAGGAGACGCTCCATTTGCGGCCGTTCTTCACCCAGGCCGCGCCCCCTTCACCCGGGGTCTTGCCGAGGTCCTCCCGGATGTGGATCTCCACGACGGGGATGCCGAACGCCATGCACAGCACGGCATGCCCGGCCTCGTGGACTGCGATGGAGCGCCGCAGCGTGGCGTCCGGGAAGTCCAGGCACTCATAGAGGCTGGCGCCGGCCAACCAGGCCGCAGGTTCGGGATGACGGGTAAACACGGGGTGATCAAGGGCCCCGTCGGAGTTCACGTGCCAGGTCATCGGGCACCCCCTGCCGGGGACGCGGCACCGGGACGGCCGGTGCGGCGTCCGTTCGTGGTCGTCAGCACCGGGACCAGGCCGTCCGCGATGCACCAGCCACCGGTGGGCTTCGCCTCGTACATGGCCTCATCCGCCCGCCGCATCAGCGCCGACAGATCCACCGCACCCCGCTTGCCGTCCCAGATCGCGCCGAGGGAAGCACCCACCCGCACCGAACGCCCCTCAAAGTCGACCGGCGCGCAGAGCAGTTCGTGCAGGTCGAACAGTGCCCAGCTCAGGTCGGAAGGGCTGGTGCAGCGGAACACGGCGACGAACTCATCACCGCCCAGCCGGGCCACCGCCCCCGGCCGCCGGAGCGACTCGATCAGCCGCCGCCCAGTCGCCTGGAGAACCGCGTCACCAGCAGCGTGCCCGTGGGAGTCGTTGAGCTGCTTGAACCGGTCCAGGTCAATGACCACCACCGCAACAGCGCCCCCGCGCACCAGCTTCCGGGCACGGCGCCCGAAGATTTCGCGGGTCAGCAAACCGGTCAGCGGGTCACGCCGGGCTGCCTCGATCCGGCGCCGGAGCCACAGGCCGTGGAACGACCATCCGGCCGCCAGCGGACCGGCGGCGGCGACAGCGGTCAGAAGCTCGCTCATGCCGCGTCCTCCTTGGTCGACCCGGTGGCACGCAGACGGCGGTCAGCGGCAGCGTTGGCGTACCGGCACGCGTCGCAGGCGCTTTCCCCGTTGCGGCGGTGCTTCCGGTAGCCGCGGCGGGTACCGCACCGCACCGCACCGGTTCGCGCCTCGCCTTGGCGCCTGCGGGGGCCGCCACCGGCGCGGCCACGGGCAGGGCAGTCTGGGCGGTGCGCTGGTAGATCTCGTAGCGCTCTTTCGGGCTGGCCCCGCCGCGGATGCCGAAGCGGCGACGGTGGCTGGCGTTGCCCTCTTCCTTGAGGGCATTCGCCAGGCACCTCTCGATCACGGGGCAGTGAGCGCAGATCTCCCGTGCGAGCGCCGCCGTGCGGTGGTCACCGCGCTCGGGGTAGAACAGTTCGGGCTCAATCGCCTTGCACAGCGCGTTCTTGAGGCCGGGGTCCGGCGTCGGGTCGAAGCCCAGCGTCCCGGCCGCAGAGCCGCGCGGCAGGTGCGCGGAACGCCTCCCTGTGATGACGGATGTCGACTGCGGGCGGCCCATCACGCCACCGCCCTGCGAACGGTCCGCGCCTTGCCCCTGGCGGGCAGCCGGCGGACGATGAACAGGTCCGGGGCGTGCTCCTCGATCGCCTCGGCGGCAGCCCGCGCCACCCGGTCGACCAGGCCGGGGTCCTCGCCCAGGATGTCCCGGGCCGCGTCCAGACGGGCCGCCCGCTCCTCCTTGGACTCCCCCGGCTCCCCGAGCCACAGTTCAACCGGGGTGCCCAGTGCCAACTCGATGAAATCGGTACCGCTGACGACCTGATGGCCGCCTATGTACGCACGCATGGATCTCTCCTGACTCGAAGGGACGGAGGGAACCGAGCGGTCGCGGTCTTGGAGAGAGGCGACCAGCTCGGCATGGAGCCCTGTGATTCCGGCTCCCCTCAGCCCCGCCCGTACGGCCACGACGGCCGGACGGGCGGAGGAGGCAACCGGCCGCAGCGCACGGCGGCGCTGCGGAAGGCTGAGCAAGTGCTGTGCATGTCTCCTTCGGGACTGCCGCGCCCGTATCAGGTAGCGCAGCCATGGCCCGTTTTAGGCAGAGACGTGACCTTTCGGTCTGTGCCCTCCGGACTGCAAAGGCGCCGGGTACCTCCCCCCGTCCAGTGCGGGGCCCCTGAGCCTGATCTCCCGGGCCCGTCGGGTCGTGCAGGTCTTGCGGCGCAGTTCGGCGGTTTCGCTCCGCCTAACTGGTGCGCACCAGAAGGATGGCATCTGGTGCGCACCAGATGCAAGCCCTTCGTTCGAGCGAGTCATGAACTGCCGCTCTGTGCACGCCTCTAGGGAAGCCCGACGGACAACGAGTCGGTAGCCAACAGGGGTTAACAGCGGCGCTGTTAACCCCTTGTGAGCTGCGGTGATTGCGGAGGGCCGATAGTTGCGCTCAACTGGCCTTCCAGCAGGAGGAGGTGCCTGAGTGAATGAGCGCATGAGGCAGGCGCGGATAGCACGCGGTTCTCAGGAGTGGCTGGTGCGAGCGATCGAGCGCTATGCACAGGAGCACATGATCGAGGTAGCTTCCACTCGCAGCCTCCGCGTGTACGTGTCGGAGTGGGAGAACGGCAAGCGCGCGATCAAGGGGCGGTATGCGGAGGTGTTACGCAACATCCTGGGGCTGACGGATGAGGAACTGACATCCAGGCCAGTGGCGGAGGCTGCCCCTGCCGTGGATGGGTACGACGAGTTGATCGGCCGGATCGACTCCGCCAGGAACGTCAGCATGACCTTGGTCCAGACGTTCCTGGACCAGACCGAACTCCTGCGAACCTTCGACCGCCAGATGGGCGCTGCGGGCCTCGTGGACCAGATGGCCGGCCACCTGGCGAAGCTTGAGGATGCGCTGACCTTCGCAGTGCTCCCTGAGACCCGCCGACCCGTGGCCGTTGCACTGACAGGCGCCGCGACACTCGCTGCGTGGCAGGCGCTGGATGTAGGCGCCGTTGAGCGCGCATGGCGGCACTACGAATTAGGGAAACGAGCTGCTCAAGAGGCGAACGAACCCATGTACCTGGCGCACGCCATGGCGGAGCAGGCCTACGTGCTCTGCGACGCGGGGAGGCCCGCGCTGGCGGTAGAGCTTGTGCGCGACGCATGGCGGGCAGGGGGTGATCACCTGTCTCCGCGACTCCAGGCGTGGCTACACGCGGCGGAGGCTGAGATCTGCGCCCGAGCGGGAATGGGGGATGACTGTCGGCGCTCGCTCGACAAGGCCGCGGCTTGCCTCCCCGATGGCCCTGAGGACCGCGACCCCGACATGCTGAGCATCTTCCTGAACACGGGGCACCTGGCCCGTTGGCGCGGGAACGCCCTGGCCATGCTCGGCGACGACGATGCCGTCGGCAGCCTCTACACGGCGCTCGACGCCCAGGACCCGACGTTCATCCGAGCATCGGCCGGGCTGCGTTGTGAGCTGGCGCAGGCACACCTTGCTCGGGAAGAGTTCGATCAGGCTCGGGAGCACCTGCGACATGCCAGGTTGCTGGCGGGCCGCACCGGCTCGGTGCGGCACCGCCGAAGGATCGAGCAGATTACCGGGCGGCTCTAGGGGCCCCCTCGCCACGAGTGGCGAGCAGGTGCAAGAGGGCAACCAGCGTGCCTGACCCCATCAGCTCATCGCGGGCCATAAGCCCCGGAACATCGGCCAACGGTACCCATTCGACGTGGCCGGCTTCCTCAACGTCCGTTGGGTCGCCGACATGCTGAGCCCCGCGCCCGACGAAGATCTCATGAGGAGAGTCCACCATGCCGACCATGGGCTGATAGGTGACTACGTGCTCCAGGACGTCCGGTCGCCAGCCCGTTTCCTCCTCCACTTCCCGTAGAGCGGTGGAGAGGGCGTCTTCCCCAGCGTCCACGATGCCCCCAGGGAGTTCCCAGCCCCACTTGTCCGGCACAAAGCGGTACCGCCAGAGCATCAGGACGCGGTCCCGGTCATCGAGAACTGCGGCGATGGACACGTGCTGTAGCCGCACGACATGGTGTTCGAACCGCTCGACACCCGGAGGCTCGACGTCGACCAGGTCGAGCTTCACCCACCGGTTGTCGTAGACGGTGCGCTCGCCGTGAATCTGCCATTGCTCCAGTACTCCGGGGGAGCTGACGCTTACGCCTTCGTCTGCCGGCGCGGCGGGCACGGTGTACGAGCTGCGGCCGCGAACTTCCAGCACGCCTTCGGCGACGAGCCGGGCCAGCACTTGCCGGAGGGCGGTCCGGCCAATGTCGAGCTGCTCCACTAGCGTGCGCTCCGACGGGAGCTTGTCCCCGGGGGACAGCTCTCCAGACTCGATCCATTCCCGGAGCGTCTTGTCGACCCGCGCGGTCTTCGGTCCCATCCCCTGAGCACACTCCCGAGTCGTCGTCTGGCGCCTACCAGCGTAACGACCCGGTTCTGTGCTCGTACCGATGGTGGCTTTCGGAGCGCTGACCAAGGTGAAGTCCTTCGGCTAGGCGAATACGACCCTCCACTACATACCCGCTGCTGCGGTGCTCAGCGGCAATCCAGGCGTCGGCCGCCTGAGATCCAGAGACGGGTGCGTGGCCAACCTGCGGCCAAGGCAAGCGGGTGACGTCGCTATCCGGTCGGGGCGGCGGGGCGGTGATCGCCCGTCTGGCGACGACCGGGGGGACCGTCGGTCCCTTCCCGTGACCAGGGCCGCACGCCGGATTCGTCGACCCGGTAGGCTGTCCACGCGTCGCCCAGCGGGTGGCGCGGGGAGGCTTGCCCGAGCGGCCTAAGGGAACGGTCTTGAAAACCGTCGTGGCAGCGATGTCACCGAGGGTTCAAATCCCTCAGCCTCCGCCGTGTGGCCGTCCGGCCAGGTGAGAAGGGGTGCCCCGATTTCGGGAGCACCCCTTTCGCACAGCCGGGCGCGCAGGTGTCGCCAGGCAGGTGACGCTGTGTCGGATGGCTCAAGTCCGCTTACTGCGCGGACCTTGCCCCGGTTGGCTCAGTTCCACGGGTCCGTGAAGGAACGGCCGGGGACGGGCTTGGCTATGAGGGCGATGGAGATGAAGAAGTTGACCTGCCCGATCGCGATCATCAGGGTGGTGAGCGCCTTGGGGTCGTAGTGCTCGGCCACCTGCGCGTAGAGCTCGTCGGACACCCGCTCGCCCTGCGCCGAGGGCTGGAGCACGGCCTCCACCAGGGCCAGCGCGGCACGCTCGGCGGGGGTGAAGTAGGGCGAGTCCTGCCAGGACGCCACCGAGGTGATGCGCTCTTCCGACTCGCCGGCCTTGCGCAGGAAGCCCGTGTGCAGGACGGTCAGGTAGGTGTTGGCGACGATCTGGCCGGCGCGCAGGTGCATCAGGCTGATCGTGGTGCGCGGTACCGAGTGGTTGCCGGCGGCCTTGAAGAGTGCCGCCGACACCTCCGCCATCTCGGGGACGAGCTCCACCGGGTCCTGGGTCAGCCGCGGAGCCATCGGGGGCTGTGCGGTGATCGAGTGCGCGTTCATGGGTGTCTCCTCGGGTCTTTCGCGTTGCTGTCACTGCCCTGACGGATGCCGTCGGGTGAATGTGACAGGTGGGGCGACCCGAATCGGAAAAAGTTTCAGCCGGTGACCGTGGCCTTGTACACGTCCAGGGCAGGCCGGGGCTCGCGGCCCAGGAGGGTGCGCAGGGCGTTGCCTTCGATCGCGTCGCCGTCGAGGAAGCCACCGGCGATCGCCGAGTACGTGCTGACCAGCATCGGCACCTGGTAGGGCAGTGCCTCGCCCGCCTCGGTGATCGCCGCGCGGGTCACGCCGAGCGAGGCGGGTTCGTACGAGCCTCCGATGGCGGCGGCCAGTTCGGCACCACCCAGGGCCCGCTCGCCGACGAGTTCGTACACCCGCCCCGCGTGCCGTTCCGGCTCGGTCACGACCCGGGCCGCCACCGTGGCGAGGTCGGCGCGGGCCACCGCGGCCAGGCGGCCGTCGCCCAGCGGTGCCGCGATCGTCCCGTCGGGCCCCGGGGCGGCGATGGCGGCGAGGAACTCGGCGTAGAGCCCGTTGCGGAGGATCGTCCACGCCAGCGGGCCGCGCTGGAGGCGGCGTTCGGTCCAGCGGTGGGCCAGCGCGTACGTCAGGTGGTCGCCGTCGCCGCTGAGGCTGGTGTAGACGACGTGCCGCACGCCCGCCTTCTCGGCCGCCGATATCGCCGCGTCGTGGCGGGCGATGACGACGTCGTCCTCGCCGTATCCGGCGGAGACGATCAGCAACGTGTCCACGCCGGTGAAGTCGATCGAGGCCGGGTCGTCGAAGTCGACGCGCCGTTCGGCGGTGGTGCGGGGGGTGCGGGTGCCGAGCACGACGTCGTCCCGCCCGGCCAGTTCGCCGACGATGAGCTGACCGAGCGCGCCGCCCGAACCGGTGACCAGAATCATTTCAATCTCCCTGCTGAGCTGTGTGTTTCCATCATCGGGAGCGAGTTTCGATCGCGTAAGGAGGCACATTGATGTCAGTAGGGAACACGGCGGTAACCACCCCCGTGCATGACAGCCCCGTGATTGTCTGCGAGACGCCCCAGGACGAGTGCGGCGTGCGGGACGTGCTGGACCGGCTGGGCGACAAGTGGTCCGTCTACGTGGTGGTCGAACTCGCCTCCGGCCTCAAGCGGTTCAAGGAGTTGCAGCGCGCCATCCCCGGCAACATCTCGCAGCGCATGCTCACGCTCACCGTCCGGCGGCTGGAGCGCGACGGCCTGGTGAAGCGGACCGTGTACCCCACCGTGCCGCCCCAGGTCGAGTACGAGCTGACGGACATGGGCCACAGCCTCACCCACCTCGTGAAGTCCCTGGCCGACTGGTCGATCGCCCACCGGCCGGTCATCGCTGCCTCGCGGGCGGCCTGGGACGCCGCCGCGGAAATCTGACTACCGTGCTGAAACTACACGCCGTATAGTTTCCCCGCACCGTATTGGCGGTAGGGGGCGCAGCCATGCACATCGGAGTCATCGGGGCCGTGGGCGGCATCGGCAGTCGCGTCGTCACCGAAGCCCTGGGGCGGGGCACATCGCCCCCGGCGAACGCATGGGCCGCTTCCGCGTCGGCGGCGACCAGTTGATCCTGGACGCGGACGGACGCAGTCGCATCTCCATGGAGGATGCCGCGGTCGCACTCGTCGACGAGGCGGAGCTGCCGCGGTTCGTGCAACGCCGCTTCACGGTCGGCTACTAGGGCGCACCACCGCTGCGCGGCGGTGTCCTCAATCGCCGGAGGGGCTGGTTGGCTGAGCCCAGCCACCACCAGCCCGTCCGGCGTTTGAGGACGCGCCCGCAGGGCGCCCACTCGCCGTAGGCGGCAACGACGGGCCCGCAGCCGACGGGCTGGGCGCGCACCCCGCATCAGCCCAACCAAGCCCGTCCGGCGCTTGAGGACGCCTGTTCGCCGCCGCAGGCGGTAACGACCCCACCCCCAAAGGCGTCAGCCCTTCGGCTGGGTGAAGCGGATGCGGTTCCCGAACGGGTCCCGGAGGCCGCAGTCGATTCCGTAGGGCCGCTCCGTGGGCTCCTCGGTGAATTCCACGCCCCGGGCCAGCAGCGTCTCGTACGTCTTGCGGCAGTCGTCCGTGGTGAAGATGAGCCAGCCGCCCATCGCGCCCTTGGTCACCAGCTCGCGGACCTGCTGCGCCGTCTCCTCGGACATCGCCGGGGCGCCCGGCCGCTCCAGCAGGATCTGGCGCTCGGGGTGGCCGGGGACGCTGACGGTCAGCCAGCGCATGAAGCCCATGTCGACGTCGGCGGCGACCTCCAGGCCGAGCTTGTTGACGTAGAAGTCGTAGGCCTCGTCCTGGTCGAGGACGTATATCTGCGATTGCGTGATGGCGTTGAACATGTGCATCACGCTACGGCGCGGGCCGCCCGAAAACTTATCCAAAACTGCTCAGTGCCGACGGCCGGGACGGGCAGTCACGCGCTCGGCCGCGTCCACGCCATCGTGAAGCACGTCGGTACGCCCGTGGGCGTCGCCTCCTTGCGGTACGTCCTCGGCGACCGGCCGACGATGTCGCTGAACGTACGGCTGAACGTGCCCGTGCTGCCGAAGCCGACCTCGAAGCAGATGTCCGTGACACTGCGGTCGGTCTCGCGCAGCAGGAACATCGCCCGCTCGACCCGGCGGCGCTGGAGATAGCGGTGGGGCGTCTCGCCGAACGTGGCCCGGAAGGTGCGCGTGAAGTGCGCCGGTGACACATGGGCGATCCGTGCCAGGGCCGGGACGTCCAGCGGCTGCGCGTACGCGCGGTCCATCGCGTCCCGGGCCCGCAGCATGCGGCGGTTGGTGTCTTCGGCAGCGCTGCGCATTGGCGCGGTCTCCTGGTGGTTCGACGGCCTGTCAGCTGAACCTAGCGGCTGCCCGGTTGGTCTTCGGCTGCGGGCCGTCGTTGCCGCCTGCGGCGGCGGGCGCCCTGCGTGGATGTGGCCGAGGCCAGCCACATCAAGCCCGCTGGGGGCACCTCCCAGCGGTGGCTGGGGGAGTTCGAGGACGCCGCCGCGTAGCGGTGGTGCACCCCGGCGGGCCTTCGGCTGCGGCCGGTCTTGCCGCCTGCGGCGGCGGGCGCCCTGCGGGCGCGTCCTCAATCGCCGGACGGGCTGGATGTGGCTGACCTCAGCCGCTAGCTAGCCTTCGCCGGGAGGCGTCCCGCAGGACGGGCCGCCCGGGCCGTCGAACTGCACCGAGCTGAAGAAGTCCCGATAGTCAGGGAAGAAGTTGCCCTTGCCGGTCGGGCCGGAGGAGGTGACGGCCGTGCAGCCGGAGTAGTGCGCGTCGGACCAGAGGTAAATGGTCGAAGGGGTCCGGTTCCAGTCCGACTTGGCCCTGTCGTTCATACCGAGCGCCGCGAGGTCGGGCGCGTTCCCGCGCAGCATGATCATGTCGCCGGTGCCGTCGAGCCCCGAGAACATGCAGTAGTAGCCGTCAAGGCACCGGTCGTACCCGTCGGCCGCATGGGCCGTGGAGACCGGCAGGACGCCCGCCGCCGCGACGGCCACCGAGACGAGCAGGGTACGAAACGTGTTTCTCATCTGCTGCCACTCCTTGGCCTGGTTCCCGAAGATGCGTCGACTGTCGCACCGCACGCACCGCACAGTTCAGCCGAAGCCTTCCCCACCAGTGCCTCAGCCCTACACAGACCACAGGTAGTGCGGGAGCCGTCAGGAGCGCGCACAGCAGCCTCGCACTACTCCGCACTACTCCCGCACGCGGGAGAGCGCCGGTGCTCACCGCTCCGCACCGGCGCCCGTGCGCTCCCGCGCGCTGAGCTACGACCCCTCCGCCGCCCCTACAGCGGGACAGGCACCTGGAGCGGTCCTGTCCCCTTCTGCGCGCCCGGCACCTTCGCCGCCACGCCCTTGAGGTCCGCGGCGAACGTGTTGGCGGCGGCCGTGGTCCCTGCCGAGTCCTTCTTCGCCACCTCGTCGACGATCTTGGTGACGTCCTTGATCAGCTTGTCCAGCGCCTGCTTGAGCTCGTCGAGGGGGTCCGGGGCCGCCGCGGACGACTCGAGCAGCTGTCCCGCTGACGTCTCCAGCTGCTGCTGGAGGGCGGTGAGCTTCGCCGCGTCGGGAGACGAGGACCGCGCTTCCTGGACGATCCGGTGGCCCACGGCGACGGTCTCCGCCAGGGCGCTCGGGGCGTGGGCGGCCACGGCCGCGTGGCCGGTCTCCGGCGCTGCGGCCAGTGCCGGGGCGGTGACGCCCAGGACGAGCGAGCCGCAGACAGCGGCCATGGCAGTGGATGCGAGCGTGATGCGCATGCTGGGCGCTCCCCATCGGTTCGGTGTGCTCGGGTGACTGTCTGCCCAACCTGCGTGGGTGCCCCCTGCCCCGCAACCCGGTCCTGGCCCCGGATGGGCGAGCCGACGAGCTGACGTCACCCCACCGATGCGGCTCTGACCTGGGGCATCAGCATTTGGAGCCGGCATCGGCACAAATCACCGCCGAAACCGCCGTCCGGACGACGGACGACCGACAGCCGTTTTGGGTTGGTTTGTATGCCTGTGGAAATTTTCACCGCGCGGATCGGGAACGCGACGGCCTGATTCAGCCATCCCCTAGGGCACATCAGGTTGTCATGAGCCCTCCTCCAAGGGCCGCCGAACCATGCGGAGCGACGCGGATGACGTATTCACCTTCTGGCCACCACACGCCCCACGGGCGCCGCCGGCCGTCCCGCGCCAGGCGGTGGATCATCGTCGTGGCGTCCGTGGTCACGCTCGGGCTGATCGCCTGGCCCGTGATGAGCCACTACGAGATACCCCCCTTCACGGACAAGGGCGACCCCGTGAGCTACGGCGAGGTCGCGCCGCAGACCCCGGACGGCAAGGGCGGTGGCCAGGAGCCCGCGAAGGACTCCCCGGTCCTGATGCCGACCGGCCCGCAGGCCAAGTTCAAGAACGCCCGGACCCTCAAGGACGGCTCCCACGTCAGCCTCGTCACCCTGGACGGCAAGAAGTCCGGCTTCAAGGGCAAGGTCTGGGTCTGGGCACCCAAGGAGTACACGGACGACCCGAAGTACGCCAAGCACGGCTTCCCCGTCATGATCGCCCTGCCCGGCGGACCCGGCTTCGGCACCAACTACTGGTGGGCCGGCTTCAACTTCCAGGAGAACATGGCCAAGTGGTACAAGGAGGGCAAGAGCAAGCCCTTCCTCCTCGCCATGCCGGTCCTGAACCCCGGCCCCGACGACAAGGGCGTCTACTGGGACGGCAGTGACATCCCCGGTCAGCCGAAGATGGGCACCTGGCTGACGGAAGACGTCCCGGACCTGATGAAGGCCAACTTCCGAACGATCAAGTCGCGTGACGGCTGGGCGTTCATGGGTTCGTCCACCGGTGGGTTCGCGGGCCTCAAGGCCGTTCTGAAGCACCCGGACAAGTTCAAGGCCGCCATTGCCAACGGTCCGGACTTCGTCCCCGACTCCCCACTCTGGCGCGGCCACGAGAAGGAGCAGCGGGAGAACACCCCCGCGGTGCTGGCCAAGCAGCTGATCGACACCAAGGGGCCGGACGTCTATCTCGCCTTCCAGGTCGGTACGCGGGAGGGCGCGGCGACCATGAAGGGCGTGAAGGACTTCATGGCCCAGTCCGGCAAGGGCCCGGTCCACACCTACCTGCGCCCGATCGAGGGCGGCAGGCACGACGGCGCTTCGTACGCGCCGAACCTGGGCCTCGGGCCCATCCAGTGGATCAGTGAGCAGATTTCGGGCCCGATTCCGGCTTCCTGACGTCAGGCGTTACGTACTGCTGTTTGGCCAGCTCGGCGTTGAACTGGGCCCCGAGCAGCAGCACCAGGTTGGCGATCCACAGCCACACCAGGAACACCACCGCCCCCGCCAGCGAGCCGTACAGGCGGGGGTAGGTCCCGGCGTGGGACACGTAGAGGGCGAAGCCGGCCGAGGAGGCCAGCCACAGCAGGACGGCCAGCGCCCCGCCGGGGGCCATGCGCCGCACGGGCCGGGCCTGGGCGGGGCCGGAGCGGTAGAGCACCAGCACCAGGGTCACGGCGATGACCAGGAGGACGGGCCACCGCAGGGCGTCCCAGACGGTGACCGGCCCGCTGCCGAGGTGCAGTGCCTCACCGAGCCTGCGGGCGAGTCCGCTGGTCAGGACGAGCGCCAGGGCGCTGACGACGAGCAGCACCACCAGCACCAGGGCCGTCAGGACGATGCGCGGCGCGGTGCGCAGCACCGGCCGGTCGCTGTCGGTGCGTTCCATGGCGTAGACGGCGCGGCGGAAGACGCTCAGATAGCTGCTTCCCGACCACAGGGCGCCGATCGCGCCGAAGGTCGTCAGCAGCCAGGCCGCCGAGTGCTGCCCGGCCATCTCCAGCAGTGTGGAGCGCAGCAGCTCGCGGCTCTGAGCGGGTACGACGTCGGTGATGTCGTCGATCAGCCCGGTGGTGGAGGCCGGCTGGGAGAGGCCGAAGACGGACAGGATGACGAGCATCACCGGGAACAGGGCCAGCACGGTGTAGTACGTCAGCGCGGCGGCCCAGTCGGTGATGTTGTCGTCCCACGCGGTGACCGGCGTGCGCCGCAAGGCCGTCGCGTACGTGTCGTACCAGGCCCGGCGGGTGCGGCCGGACCGTTGCGAACGGTCGCTGTGACGTCCCATGGCCACCACCTTCGGAAGTCGCTTGTCCCCTGAAGGTCGGCTACCCCCGAGCCGCCACCGCGCACGCGTCGGGCGTACGTGCGTTACGCGGCGGCCGGTGCGCCCAGCAGGGCGGACGCGTTCTGCATGGGGCTGAGCTTCCGCGCCGGTACGAGCGTGGGGGTCGCGACGTCGCAGGTGAAGCCGAGGCGGGTCAGCGCCCGGGTGACCTCGCCGGCGGTGAAGTCGCGGCGGTCCTGCCGGGTGATCACTTCGCCGACCTGCTTGACGGGGTAGGCGCGGCGGCCGATCTTCACGGAATCACCCGTGACGGGCTCGGGCTTGATGCCCTTCATCGAGGCCTGGACGTCACTCTTGACCAGGTCGAAGGGGAAACGGGCGATGACACAACGCATGGTGCCTCCAGGGGAGGAGAGGGGTCGTGCGAGAGGGTTCAGCGCGACAGGGTGAGGATGCCGAGGGCGTAGCCGTCCCCGTCGATCACGGGTGAGGCGTCCAGCGCCCGGTCACGCAGTGCGCGTTCCGCGTGGGGCAGCGGCGCGTCCGAGGCCGTGAAGGGCCCCCGGTCGTAGCCGACGTCCCGCAGGCGGGTGCTTTCGGTGTACCAGGAGCCGCTGCGGTGCGCGGTGAGCTGCTCCCGGGTGACGAGCCCGGCACACCGGCCGTCGTCGTCCCGAACCAGAAGGTGCCCGACCCCGGCGCCGATGAGAACGGACAGGGCCAGGTCGACGACCATGTCTTCACCGACTTGCGGACCGGGTGAGGCCATGGCGTCACCCGCCGTCGAAGTGGTGCTGTCCGTCAGTATCGGTTCCGCCAGAATCAGGCTCAAAGGACACCTTCGTGTTCGAGGTCAGAGGACGGCAATTCAGCCCGTCCGGCGTTTGAGGACGCGCCCGCAGGGCGCTCGCCGCCGCAGGCGGCAACGACTGCCCGCGCCGGGCGGCTGAGCTCAGCCAAATCCAGCCTGTCCGGCGTACACCGGTCCGCGCCGGGCGGCTGAGGCCAGCCAAATCCAGCCCGTCCGGCGTTTGAGGACGCGCCCGCAGGGCGCTCGCCGCCGCAGGCGGCAACGACTGCCCGCAGCCGAAGAGCCGCCGGCCAGGCCTACGCGGCGCTACTCGCCGAAGGCATCCGGTGCGAGCCGGAGCGAGCCTGGGCAGAGGCGGCGGAGCGACGGGCCTGCGCCGGCCGACTCCGCTGCCCCCGCGACGAAGACCCCCGCCGCTTGGACCGCTCGGCCACCGGCGCGGAGATCGTCACCGGCACGCCCGACGGCGCCTGCGCACCCGTAATCCGGCTCAGTTCCGCCTCACCCGACCGCACCTGCGCCGACTGCGGGGTGATGCCGGCGTCGGCCATGAGGCGGGTCATGTCGCGGCGCTGGTTGGGCAGCACCAGAGTGACGACACTGCCGGACTCACCGGCGCGAGCGGTACGTCCGCCACGGTGGAGGTAGTCCTTGTGGTCGCTCGGCGGGTCGACGTTGACGACCAGGTCGAGGTTGTCGACGTGAATACCGCGGGCGGCGACGTTGGTGGCCACGAGCGCCGTGACGTGCCCGGTCTTGAACTGGGCGAGCGTCCGCGTCCGCTGGGGCTGCGACTTCCCCCCGTGCAGCGCCGCCGCCCGCACCCCGGAGTTGAGGAGGTGGGTGGTGAGCTGGTCCACGGCGTGCTTGGTGTCGAGGAACATGATCACCCGCCCGTCGCGGGCTGCGATCTCGGTGGTCGTGGCGTACTTGTCCGCGCCGTGCACGTGCAGCACGTGGTGCTCCATCGTCGTCACCGCACCGGCGGAGGGGTCGACGGAGTGCACGACCGGGTCGTGGAGGTAGCGGCGGACCAGCAGGTCGACGTTGCGGTCCAGGGTCGCGGAGAACAGCATGCGCTGTCCGTCGGGGCGGACCTGGTCGAGGAGCTCGGTGACCTGGGGCATGAAGCCCATGTCGGCCATCTGGTCGGCCTCGTCCAGGACGGTGATGTTCACCCGGTCCAGACGGCAGTCGCCGCGCTCGATGAGGTCCTTGAGCCGCCCCGGGGTGGCCACGACGACCTCGCTGCCGCCACGCAGCGCGCTGGCCTGCCGACCGATCGACATCCCGCCGACGACGGTGGCAAGGCGCAGCTTCAAGGCGCGGGCGTACGGGGTGAGCGCGTCCGTGACCTGCTGGGCAAGCTCACGGGTGGGAACGAGCACCAGGGCGAGGGGCTGCCTCGGCTCGGCGCGCAGTCCGGCGGTACGGGCCAGCAGCGCCAGCCCGAAGGCGAGGGTCTTGCCGGAACCGGTACGGCCACGACCGAGCACATCCCGGCCCGCCAACGAGTTCGGCAACGTCGCACCCTGAATCGGGAACGGAACGGTCATGCCCAGGGAGCCGAGCGCCGCCAGCAGGGGAGCGGGCATGTCCAGCTCGGCGAACGTCGTGACGGCGGGCAGACCCGGAGTCGTCCCGACGGGGAGCGCGAACTCACCCTGACGGGCTGCGGGCCGACGGCCGTAGCCACCGGAACGGCCGGAGCCGCCGGAACCCTGCGAACGGAAATTACGGCCGCCGCCTGCGGAACCGCTCTTCGCGGTACGGGCGTAACGGTCGTTTGAACGTACTGTGCGGTTCATGTGAACCTTCCTCGATACGGCACGTATCGAGGAATTCCCAGCGGCAATAACCGCATCACGGGGAATCGCAAGAACGAACCGTAGAAAAGGCGGCAGCGAGGCCCGATTATTAAAAGATCGGCCGTCGTCGGCGCTCTGTGATGACCGCTGCGCGCGGACCGTTGTGGTCCGGGCCGGTCAAGGGAACTCGGGCGGGATCGCTGTCCGGCCGGGGAGTTTTAGGCGGTTATGTCCGCCGGGTGGTGCGGGGGGCCGCAGTGCCGCTCGTCGGCGGTCGGGCCCGGGAAATGCAACGAGCTGGGGCCCGCACCCAAGGTGCGGGCCCCAGCTACGTCATGCGTCAGCGCGATTAGGCGGGGACGATGTTCTCCGCCTGCGGGCCCTTCTGGCCCTGCGTGACGTCGAAGTTCACCTTCTGGCCTTCCTGCAGCTCGCGGAAGCCGGAGGACGCGATGTTCGAGTAGTGGGCGAACACGTCAGCGCCGCCACCGTCCTGCTCGATGAAGCCGAAGCCCTTTTCCGCGTTGAACCACTTCACGGTGCCAGTAGCCATGTCATATCTCCTTCGGGGGTGCGGGGACCCGCACTGTGCCGGTCCCGCGTCGCCGCGATGATTACCCCGTCCGGAGAACAAACGCCGGAAAAGCAAAAGCGCTCCTGCCGACGTAAAGCCGACAGGGGCACTTGAAGTCTGGGAACCACAACTGCAACTGAAATCAACAGTAGCACGGTGCCAGCGGCCGGGCACAAGAAGTAATTTCACTCCGCCCGCTGTCCCATAAACCCTCACCGTGCGCGGCGCCAATTTCTGTGCTTGCGGAAATAGATATTCGCAGTCACCGGCTCCCGTCCTCGGTCGGTCAGCCGGCCGGGGCCCGGCGCAGCTCCTCGTTGATCCGCTGGGCCTCTTCGAGCTGGTCCTCAAGGATCACGATGCGGCAGGCGGCCTCGATGGGGGTGCCGGAGTCGACAAGCTCACGGGCGCGGGCCGCGATGCGCAGCTGGTAGCGGGAGTAGCGGCGGTGCCCGCCCTCGGAGCGCAGTGGGGTGATCAGTCGCGCTTCACCGATGGCCCGGAGGAAGCCGGGGGTCGCCCCGATCATCTCGGCCGCACGGCCCATCGTGTACGCGGGATAGTCGTCGTCGTCGAGACGGTCGATGGTGGACAGTTTGGTCTCAGCTTGCACTGGCACCTCTGCTTTCGGGAACGCGTCGAGGGGCCCTGGTGCCGTACGGCACCAGGGCCCCGATGAAACCAGCGCCACTCGCCGGCGCCGGACACATACTCTGCGGCCCCTGCCGGGCCGCCCGACCCGGCAGCCAGCCTCGGGACCTTCCTGCACTTCCCGGCCCCGGGGCTCCACTGCCGTGCCATACAACATGCGCGCCAGTTCGTGTCTGCCGCGCCGTCTGACTTCCTTGGCTACGTGAAAAACATAGCGCCCGACGTCCGAGGATGTCTACCGCAACGGCGATAGATTTTCGTGCGTCGCGGGCGAGGCGGTTCCGCGTCAGCGGTTCAGGGCGGTGACGAAGGCGGCCCAGGCCGTGGCGGGGAGGGCCAGGGCTGGGCCGTGGGGTCGCTTGCTGTCCCGGACGAGGACGGTGCCGGGTATGTTGTCGGCGATCTCGACACAGTCGCCGCCTTCGACGCCGGTGTAACTGCTCTTGCGCCAGATGGCGATGCTCAGGTTGGGTCGAGTGGCGAGCATGGGTACTTCTCCTCCATCACTGTGCTGATCAAATCCACAGACGCGACTGGCGATAGAGCGTTTGCCTGGACGCGATCGTAGACAGTTGCGTACTTGGCAACCTCTTCAGGCTCTTCGATGAGGGCACCGGCCCGGATTCCCTCCGTGTACGCCACCTCGTCTCCCTTGGGGAGAGTCAGCAGGGTCAGTGAGCCGGTCACTGCGGCTGGTTCCGTGTTGTCGAACGGGAGGACCTGCACGTGGATGCGTGGCCGCTCGGTCAGGGCCAAGAGGTGTGCCAGCTGCCCCCGCATGACCTCGCGACTGCCGATGACCCGGTACAGCGCGGCCTCGTCCAGGACGATCCACAGCCATGGAGGTTCCGGCCTGTCGAGCGTGGCCTGTCGCTCTAGACGGGTGGAGACCTTCGCCTCCAGACTCCCCTCGCCGTAGATCTCCCCAGCTTGGAACAGGGCCCGTAGGTATCCCTCTGTCTGGGTCAGTCCCGGAATGAGCTGCGAGAACTTGTACATCCTCGTCGCTTTGGCTTCGCACTCGATGAACTGCTGGGACCACTTTGGATAGGGCGGCACGTAGCCGATGTGCTCCCAGAGGTCGCACAGATCGCCGTCCGCGCCGAGGACTTCGTCCAAGGCGTTGGACAACTGTCTAGGGAGGGACTCCGCCCCCAGCTCGATCTTCGCGATCCGGCTGTGCGTGACGTGGACCTTCTCGCCCAGCTCGCGCTGGGTCCACCCGGCGCGGATACGAAGCTTGCGGACCTTCTTGCCGTAGAGGGCGGCGAGGGAGGTCGTTGGATCAAGTTCCTTGGGTGCGGGCATCGTTCCTCTCTTTTTCGATAAAAAACGTCTCAAGCCATTACCCCTGGTCACCGTACTGCTACGGACCGATGCTCGTAAGGAAAAGCCGAGTCAGGGCATACGGAGGTGGGACGTGGTGATGTCGTACCGGGAAGGTGCGTACGTGGTGGATACGCGCAACGGGACGTTCGCGCAGGTGATGGGGCGGGTGGGGCCTCGGGTGCAGGTGCGGCGGCCTGGGGGTGGTCGGGAGTGGGAGGTGCCGCCGACCGCGTT
>NZ_JBVIQR010000032.1:0-93532 GCF_055576875.1 Streptomyces sp. NPDC033229
CAGGATCAGACGGGGGCCGCCTTCTCGTCCGCTGAACTGCGAAAACGCCGACCAAGTTCGAGCCGTGTTCGACGCCGGACCATAAATGACAAGTTAAGTATTAGTATGCGAACCGCCGGCATGGTCACGGCCCTTACAACCTCGTGTCTGGTGCAAGCGCCAGCAGCTGCAGCTAGCGAGGCTGAGCCGCGAGTATATACGTATGTGGTTCCTCTTAGTACGCCCGTACCTTCGCTGGCTGAAGTTCGTAGCGGAAAGGGGATGCTCCGGCTTGAGGCTGCTGCCCAGGGTGCGACCGCGCCTCGCGTCCCCATGGAGACTATTGGGCCTGCGGAGCTTTACGGGGTGAAGTACAGCTCTCCGTCGAGTGTTGGACCTGTAGCGACTCCGAAGAAGCAAGGTTTTGCCACCGCGGCTCCGGAGCCATCCCGGGGGATATCGCTCGCCGAATGCAAGCTTGCCCTTAAAAACTTTGAGGTGGATGTCTACCTTAAATCGCGCTACGCGGCCTGCTCCGGCATGAAGGTGACTCAGCTATGGAAGAACCGGCAGGGACTACCGGGCAGTAGTAGCTTTGCGTTCACAGTGAGGGGATCAGTCCCTAAGGGTGACCGGAAGTTCTACTTTGAATACGACTTCAGCGATTTCGCTAAGAGTGGCGCGAATCTAACCAGCGGCCTCATGTACAAGATAGATTACGGGATGCCAGCCGTACAGCCGACCACGGCGAGGGTGAAAAACGGCGGGAATATGCCGCAGCAATCCATGAGCTTCGATCAGCTATCTGGAATGAAGCCCAACGCGCGGTTCCTGCATAGCGTTAGCGTTGACCCGGGGCAAGGAAGCGGCTTGGACGACGTCGTCTACGGGGTGTACATGCCCGAGCTGAGCTCCAAGCTCCCTCCAGGTTGGCTTGGCGAAGAATTGCACAAGAGGCCGTTCGTTCTCCCTCCCCGGTGGGACTCTGCCTCATATCTCAATAACGCCACAGGAGCCAATAAGGGGGGTGCCGCATTCAGCACGCTTCCCACCCTGCACTACAGCGCCGCTGATGGCGCCGAAGAAAAGGATGCAGCTAGGCACATACGAGATGCTTACGCTAAGCCGGACGCAACCAAGCCGCCAGCCACCGGAAAATTCTTCCCCGGGCAATCCGCGACCAACCCGTTGCATCGCTTGTATCACGACGGCGACCGTCGCAAAAGGAACCGGGCTGTCGCTTTGAGCAGCTGCATCCGAAATTTCGGCGAGGACTACACCAAGAGCAACATTCCAGGGAAGAAGAATGATTGCGACGAGTTCCCCTTTGCTGTGACCTATGAAGGTGCTGCACAGTTCGAATACCCGCCCCACACCAAGCCTGATAACTTCTCAGTCCGTCCGGTCCTCTCGGACGAGAACCAAGCCGCTGGCCGCATTCTTGGTGATTTTCTCACAAAGAACCGCGTCATAGACGGCGATGGGGACGGGTTCCTTGTGGCTGTTGATGACGGGCCTTCGGAGCATCGAGCAAGGTTGATTAACGGGAACAGCGATAAGTGCTTGGAGGTAGATAATTCGAGCCTCCAGAACGGTGCTCGCGTGCAGCAGTGGGACTGCTTGGGGCAGCCAGGCGCCTCGTGGAGCCTGAGGCCGGACGGAAATAACTTCAATATCATTAACGCGCATAGCGGAAAATGTTTGGAGGTGGCAGACTCGCGAACGGATGATGGCGCCCCGGTACAGCAGTGGGACTGCATGGGAAGCAAAACACAGCAGTGGGACCGGGTTGATCTGCAAGGAGAGTCGCAAAACATTCTGCTTTATAACGTAAACAGCGGGAAAGTGCTCGAAATGGATAATTCCAGCATGGAGAATGGCGCTAGGGCTCAGCAATGGAAGTACACAGGGCAGAGAACCGCCAAATGGAGTGAACTCGCGCAAAATTAAGAAGGGTGGGGCCCGGTATTACTGATGCCTGGCGTCCATTCAAGGGGCGGCACATGGGAAAACTGGTCAGAAAGCAGCAGTTGGCCGTCGAGGTGGAGTTCTACAGCTTCGGGATCCAGGAGGAGAACGACTTCGCAGTCGCTATCCCGTATCCGGACCACGGTCAAAGTGACACCTTCCTGCAAGCATTCCCGATGCGAATCGATATGGGCAGCGCTGGGCATACGCACACTGCGTCAGTCGAAGTGGAAATCTGGGATTCATCCCCGGACTTAAGTGATCCGTCGCCATGGGACGAGGTGGACGAAGCCACTTTGGAGACGGGCAGCGGGCATCTTTCAGTTTGGAGTGTGGGAGGTCGGCAGCCAAACGCCACTCTCCACTTGGGCAATGCTGGGCTGTGGAGGGTCCGCGTCGCGGTGGCTGGCCGTGAGGAGACCGCGAGGCAGACTCGCGTGAGCCCCGTTGACGGCGTCGAACGGTGGCTCCTGCAATTTTGGCCCGAAGCGTCCTGAAGCGGGCGCGACTTGGGCTTCCCGGAGGCAGACGCCGAGCCGTTGTGCTCGAGTCACCAAAGCACCTCGTGCGCATGTGATCCGGAGGACGGGCGGCAGGGTGCCGGACGATTGCCTTAGGCGGTGCACTAGTTCTCGCTCACTGCCTGGAAGCCTGGCGGCAATGCTCTGGGCACGATCATGATCCCTGCCCATGGTGTTCGGCCGGGTTGCCGAGGCTGCCACGAACTGGCGTGAGACATGGACGCCTTATCCATGTCTCCGCCACGCAGCGATCTATCCGACGACACTCAACGGATACTCCGGATCATCACCGTGAGGTGGGGCGAGGCCGCTGAGGGCTGGCTGTATCCAATCCCTTCGTAACCCCACGACCGGTAGAGCGAGTGGACCTTTCCGTCCCCGGCCGCCTCATTGACCATGAGAGTCACGTACTGCTCGTCTCGACTGGCGAGCAGCGCGTCGTGAATGCGCCGTGCGGTTCCCGTCCCACGCCATGCGGGGCGAACTCCGATCTCCTTCAGGGCAACGGCCGGGCGCACGGTGTATCGCTCATCCGGCACCGGTTTGGTCCGCTGCCAGTACCTGTCACCGTCCTCGATCCTGTTGCCGTAGGCGTACCCCACTGGGTGGTCGCCGTCATAGGCCAGGACCGCCGTGAACCCTGGCTCGGCGCTGTGCCTGTCGAGGCGTTCGCCGAATGCGGTGACGGCGTAGTTCGGCAAATGCAGCAGCGGGGCGCGGACTTCGGCGTATACGTCGAGCAGGTCGCCGCGGACAGGGTCGAGCTGGGTGAACGTGCGGAGTTCGATGGCGGGTGCCGAGGTCATACTGTGGCCCTCCAAGCGGCGGTGTGCTCGGTCCAGGTACGTGTGCTGACGCTACCCGGCGCAGTGGCGCGCAGCGCAGCGCTGAATTCCTGAAGCATGCGGGAAACCCGCGCATGCTGGGTAGCGGCCTCGACCGGAACAGACATCGCCGTACGTGTAGCGGTCTCGACGTCGCCCTGTGCAAGCTGGGCGTGGGCGAGGCGGCTGGTTGCGATGGCACGGGAACGACGCATGTGCGGCCTGAGTGCGACGAGGCAACGGTGCGCGTGGTACTCGGCGGTGGGCCAGTCGCCGACGGCGAGATAAGCCGTGAGGGCGAGCGAATGCAGCTCGGCCTCGTCGTAGAACGCCAGTAACCACACGGGTCGAAAGGTGTCCGGTTCAGCGCGCCCCATTGCGTCCTGCGCCTGGTCGAAGGTTCGACGCAGACTGCGACGTTCGTGGGCGATTCCTTGGATGGCCATTTGCCGGGCCATTCCGAGCGAGGCGAACATGGGATCGCGGCGCGTGATGTGCAGATTCCGCGCCACGTCGTTGGCAGCGAGCGCATCAGCAGGGCGGCCCATATGTCGGTAGAGGCTCCCCGCGTGGGACCAGATGCGGAACTTGATGGCCTGGTCTCCGGAGAGCTCGGCGAGGGTTTGGGCTTCGCGCATATGGCCGATTGCTTCGTGGTAGCGGCGGCCATCAATAGCGGCCCACATCGCGGAAGAACGGAACGAAGCTGCGGTGGCGTAGAGGTTGCTGCGTACACGCTGGGTGGCGCTACCGGAGTTCTGGAGGTTCAGGGCTTCGTCAGCGAGAGCCGCCGCGCGTTGTTCGATGCCGGGTTGGCCGCCATGGCGGTGGTCGCTGGCGACGACGGAAGCGAACTTGCGTTGCAGGCGCTCGACGTCGCTCATACCGATCGTGCGCGGTGCGGCAGCGCCTGGCGCAGCGGCTGCCACGGCCGCCGCGAGAGGGCCGGCGACGAACGTGCGGCGATACATGGGGTCCTCCTGCAGTGGGGCTGCCGTGAGCGAACGCCGTCCCCGTGGCACGAAGCCTAAAACGGCCGCAGACATCCCGGTAACGTCTTCCAGTGCTCGCCGCGTTGCCGCGTTGGGCCAGCGGACCCTTCCTGAGCGCCAGTCCCGAACGGTACGCCCGTCGAAGCGACCAGGCCGACCAGTGAGACGTTCAAGGGCTGCATTCGCAGCTTTGGCAAGGCTGTTGGAGCTATGGCCATGCTCGCTCATCCACGCCTCAAGAGCCTCATTGCGGGCGACATCCATAACCGCACAGTAGATCGCCGCGCACACACTGTCAGGTAAAGAGGTAGTCAAAACCTCCTGGAGGGCGCGCGAGGATACACGCGGTTACCCCTAACCCGCCGCGTGAGTACGGGCGTTAGCTGCTGCGTACGGCGACCGGCCCCCGCGTTATCGCCCGGCCGTGCCGACAGCCCTACTGCCCCACAAAGAGCCGAGGCCAGCAATGCGCCAGAGCATCACCGCCCGCAGGGCCCCTGACTGGATGGACGTCGAGCGGCAGAGCGACGTGGAGTGGCACCCGGACCAAGTCCGGATCGCGACGGACCCGGTAGTCCGGCTGATGAACGATCGCCGCGAAGTTCTCAGACGGTGCCTCGCACGCATCGCGGCGGCGGGGCGCCCCCCGCGGGTGTGCCTGTACGCGCTCTCGGTCAGAGGGCAGGAGCCGCGGCACTCCCTGAAGGCGGCTGCGGCTTACGCAGTGCGCCAGTCCTGGCAGGTGGGTGTGGGGCAGTCCTTCACGGACCACCAGGGTCCGACCGACCCCGTGACGCGACCGGGCTGGTGCCTGGTGCGGCAGCAGGTCCGGGCCGGGTACGCGGACGGGGTCGTGGTGGTCACCCACTCCGTCATCAGCCCCCACGTCGGCGAGTACCGGCGGGAAGTCGACTGGTTCGGACAGCACTGGGGGTTCGTCGGCGTGGTCGTCCCTGAGATTCAGGCGGCACGCAGGTGATGGCCCCGGCATCCAGACCATGGTGCACCGCTGCCCCGTGTGCCACGCGACGCAACAGCGCCGCATGCCGCACGCTCCCCGATACCGCACACCTGGGAGGCCCCCGATGAGCCCTGCCACAGGCGTAGCCCCGACCCTCGCAGCGTTTCGGTCGCACGCCTTCGAGGTGGCCATCGCCCCGGACCCTGTACGAGTCGCCCACATACGGCGCATCAGCAAGGCGTTTATGCGGCACTGGGCCGTGCCCGCCCCACTGATCCGTGACGTGGTGGTCGTCGTCTCGGAACTGGGCACGAACGCGATCCAACACGGCCGCGGGACCGTGAGGCTCCGCATTCGGCACACCGGCAACGAACTGCGCGTCGAGGTCACCGACGACAACCCGGCGCCCGCCCGAATGCGCGCCGCTGGGGATGACGACGTACACGGCCGTGGTCTGTTCCTCGTCCACGTCCTCGCCCGGGACTGGGGCGTCAGTGAGGACGGCCGGACCACATGGGCCACCTTCCCCGTCCCCACCGGGAGGCCGTGATGGTCGCAATCGACGATGCGACCGCCGTCGAGCTGTTGAACCAGCCGGTCAGCCCCGAGGACGAGGTGAAGCTCAGGGTCGCCCATCTCCTGTCCCGTTCCCTCGCCCACGAGGGGATCAGTGATGACCTGATCGACACCCTCGAAGAAGCCCTCGGCAACCGGCCCGTCCCCGCGGCTCCTGTACGAAAGCTCGACGCCTTTTTAATCCGCTTCGGCTTCCCCGTCCCCCGGCAACCACCGCCCAAGGACACACCGCTCAGCGAAAGGGACGCCGCGCGGATCACCGACCGGTTCCACCGGGCGACCCGCCAGCTGATGCAAGTCGTTCCGCACCGCGTCGCGATGTATCCGACCGAGGAACTGCGCCGCCTGCTCGCCCTGCGCGACGAGCAGGCGGCTCCCGAGGACGCACTGCCCTACCTGCGTCGATACGCCCTGGCGATCCTCGCCGTCCTCGACCTCATGGGAGACGACGCCGAATGACGTGCGCTCGCCTCCACGGCGTCGGGCCCCCTCCCCGCACGGCCCGCCCCCCGCCCCCACCTGGGGCTCACCGCGCCGGGCCTGTCCGCCCATCATCGACGGGGGATGACCCACCCGGCCACCGGACCTGAAACAAGGCTCGGTGCCGGACGAGCGGCGTGGGGAGAGGAAACCGGTACCACTGCTTCTCCCCGCGCCGCTACCCCCTCAGCAACCTCCGCGTCTCCTGGAGAGTCATGCTCACAACCTCTACCTTCCGCAGCGTCGAAGGCGCTTACTTGGCCCTCCTCAGGCTCGTGACCAGCGAGCACGAGCACCAGATCGCGGCGCGCGGCAACCATGCGCGCGAGGTGATCGGAGTGGGCTTCCGGTTGCCCGACCCCCGTCAGCGACTGCCGTACCTGGTGACACGCAAGGCCAACCCGATCTTCCAGTTCGCCGAAGCGCTCTGGTATCTGGCCGGCCGCCGCGACCTGGAGATGATCGGCTACTACGCGCCGTCCATGCGCTCCAGCTCGTCCGACGGCGTCAACCTCGGTGGGTCCGCCTACGGCTACACCCTCTTCAACCCGGCACAGGGAGATACCGTCTCACCGTTCGACCGGGCCCTGGAGTTGCTGCGCACGGAGAGAGACAGCAAGCGCGGTTACCTGCCGGTCTTCTCCGCCGCCGAGCTGGCCGTCAGCGACAACACCGACATGGCATGCCTGGCCGGGTTGCACCTCCTCGTCCGCGGCGGACGATTGCACATGGTGTGCAACATGCGGGCCAATGACCTGGACTGCGGCCTGTTGTCCGACGTGTTCAGCTTCACGATGATCCAGGAGTACGCGGCCGTGCAGCTCGGTCTGGAGCTGGGGACGTACACCCACTTCATCGGTTCGGCGCACGTAAACGACGCAAACGCCGAGCGCGTCAAGAAGGTGCTGAACGAGGCGGACACGCGACACCACCCGCAGCACTTCCCCTTCCCGGCGATGTCCACGCAGACCAATCCCGACACCATCACGCGAGTCCTCGAACACGAGGAACTGCTGCGAACGAACAAGGCCCAATACAGCGCGGGGGACATCGCGCGCCTCGACGTGAACCCGTACTGGCAGCAGGCCGTGTTGCTGTTCGAGGTGTACCGGCAAGTCGAACACGACAAGACCCACGCCGTGAGCCGTGATGTGCTCGACGCACTGCATCCGGGCCTGCGCTGGCTCCTCGGGCACCGCTGGATGGCCTGCGCGACCACCGGAGCCGAGCAGTGAGCGCCAAGCCGCCGAGCGGCGCCGTGGTGGAGGGCATCGACTTCACCCGCTGGGCTGTCGTCCTGTGCAAGCCGGACGCGCTGGAGCGGGGCCTAGTGGACGCGGTACTCGAACGCATCGCTGCCGCAGGAGTCACCATCACTGCCCGTCGCGACCTCACTGCGCAGGCGTGGCAGGCCCACGTCGCCTACCGGGACATGCTCGCGGACACCGGTACGGCACCGCAGGTGCTCCCCGCCCACCTCGACGCCGCGTACGCCGGCCAACCTGTCGTTGTCGCCCTGGCGCATGGCGAGCTGGGGCTCCACGCCCGCTTACGGCAACTCCTCGGTCACACCGACCCCACCCGGGCCGTGCCCGGCACGATCCGCCGTGACCTGGGAGACGACAGCCTGGGCACCGCGCGTGCCGAGAACCGGCTTGTACGGAACCTTGCGCACACCTCGGATGACCCAGCCGCAGCCCGCCGCGAGTTCGGGACCTGGTTCGGTGCGGCCCGCCCGTCAGCACCGGACTTCGAGCGGTGCTCCGTCATCCTGTGCAAGCCGGATGCGGTGGAACGGGACCACGTGAACGCCGTCCTCGAGCGGATCGCCGCTGCGGGGGTCACCGTCACCGACCGGCGAGACGTCACCGTGGAGGCGTGGCAGGCCCACGTTCACTACTGGGATCTGCTGGTGGACGCCGACTGGTTCCCCGACCGGGACATCCCCGCCTGTCTGGACGCGGCGTACGCCGGCCGGCCCGTCACGGTCGCGCTCGCGCACGGCGAGCCCGGCTTCCACGGCCGTCTGCGTCAGCTCCTCGGCCACTTCGACCCGCCCCACGCAGCGCCCGGCACAATCCGCGGCGACCTCGGCGACGACAGCCTCGAAGCCGCCCTCGCGGACAAACGCCTCGTGCACAACCTGGTGCACACCTCCGATGACCCCGACGCCGCCCGTCGGGACTTCGGCATCTGGTTCGGCGCCGGCCTCCGCGAACTGCTGACGCCCATCCCGCTCCAGGCCGCCCCCGCTGATGCGTGACTCCCTTCGCCTGCCTCTGGAGGACCACATGACCGTCCCCACAGCCCCGCCCCGCCGCGCCCTGCCGATTCTGTCCCCCGAGAAGATCGGCGGCCTGAAGCCAGCACTCGCCGACGTGATCGAGTACCGCAAGTCGGGGCTGTCACTGAACTGGATCGTCGGCTGTCCGCTGGAGTGCGGGTACTGCGTCCGGCACCTCTTCGACAACTTCGAGATGAAGGTCCCCCGACGCCTCATGAGCGACGAGGAGGCCGTAGTCCACCTCGTCAGCCACCCGTACTTCCGGGCACACAAGACGCCGATCCAGCTCCTGAACCGAGCCACCGACCCGATGCTGGCCATCGTGAAGCCGCACGTGTACGAGGTGCTGCGCAAGCTGGACGAGCAGGGCCTGACCAACCACGTCCTGATCATCACGCGGTGGCGGGTGAGCCCCGAGGACTGCGCCGTCCTCAACAGCTTCAAACACCTGCGCCTGACCGTGCTGGTCACCCACTCCCACATCGCCGACCCCGCCATCGAGCCCGTGGACTCCCGCATCGCCGCGGAGAGCCTGTGCACCCTGTACGAGCACGCCGAGCGCTACCGCACGGTCCTGTACTGGCGGCCGATCGTGCCCGGCCTGAACGACTCCGGCGCCGACATCGAGCGGGCCCGGGAGCTGTCCCGGCACGCACACGCCACGGTCTTCACCGGGCTGTTCTTCCGTGAGGAGATCGCTTCCTACTACCAGGCGCACGGTCTGCCCATGCCGTATGAGGAGACGGCGCGGCGGAAGATCATGCCGGAGGTCGCCGAGCGGCGGATACTCGACGCCTTGGAGCGAGGCTCCTGGGGCGCCCTGTTCCGCAAGACCTCCTGCGGGGTGGCGTACGCGCATGGAGAGGCCGACTACAACGGCCACTTCGGTGTCCGGGAACTGTGCGACATCTGCCCACAGGACCAGATCGCGCGGTGCCAGGCCGCCTGGGTTAAGCCGGAACTGTCAACGGTCACTCAAGAAGCGCGATTCCTCGGCGCGACGGGCGAGGTAGAGGTCAACGACCGTGCCATTGTCGTGGAGGGACTGGACGAGCCGCCGCGCTACTTCCTCCAGCACGGCTTCGGCTACCAGTGCCACGACCGCTCCAAGCCTCACCACTACCGCCAGCACGGCCGGGCCCCCATCGGCTGGAAGGCGGGGAACGGAACCACCAGCGCATGAACTTCTCCTCCTGGCCCTCGCTGCTCGTTGTCGATGTCGAGGGCAACGGCACCAACCCGCCCGATCTGGTCGAAGTCGCCGCTCTGCCCGTACGGGCAGGACGCCCGGACACGAGCACGGCGGGGGTGTGGCTGACCAAACCGCGCCGCCCCGTCACGCCCTTCGCCGCCCGCGTCCACGGTCTGACCAACGAGCGGCTGGAACGCGAGCCGAGTTGGGAGGAGATCGCCGACCAGGTCCACAGGCTGCTGGCCGCCTCGTGGATCTGCGCGCACAACGCACACGTGGACTACAAGGTGCTCTCCGCGCACCTCCCGCGGTGGCAGCCGGCCGGAGTGCTCGACACACTCCGGCTGGCCAGGGCCACCTACCCCGGCTTGCCGAAGTACAGCCTCGACGCCCTGATCAACCACGTCCAGCCGGACCTGAGCGCAGCGCCCGCCCAACGGCACCGCGCCACGTTCGACGCCTTCGCCACGGCGCAGCTCCTCCTCGCCATGGCCGCCCACTACGACACCTGGGACCAGCTCGTCGCCGCGGCCGTGCCGCCCGGCCTGCCCGGAGCCCCCCAACCAGAAGAGGAACCGACCCTGTGGTGAACAAGCCTGTGCGTATCGGAGTGCTCGGTACCCACTCCACCGGCAAGACCACGTTGCTGAAGCGGATAGAGATGGAGCTGCGCGCCCACGGCGTCCGCGTGGCCCGCACCGGCCGGCTGGCCAAGCGTGCCGCCGCTATCGGCCTGCCGAAGATGCACCAGCACACCGTGGCGTCCACCGAGTGGATCATCACGCAAGGCATCGCCGACGAGATCGCGGCCGCCGCGCAGGGCGCCGCCGTCATCCTCGCCGACCGGGCCCCGCTCGATGCCGTCGCCTATCTCCACGCCGCCCTGGAGTTCCGTGACGAGCACCTTCACCGGCTGGAGCGGGAGCGCCTGCGGCTCCTCGCCTCGACACAGCTCCCCAAGTACGACCTTCTCCTGGCCACCGTGCTCGACCCACACGTCCCGGTCGACCAGAGCCACGACTACGACCCCCGCTATCGCCTCCTGGTGGACCGCTATGTCCACAGCCTCCTCGCCGACGACCCGATCCCGCACACCCGCGTCACCAGCGAACCCACCAGCCAGGTGAACGCCATCGAGCAGTCGATGCGGCTCTGCTTGCGGGAGGCAACCGTATGACCGCCTCGGCGCCTGCCGGCACCATCACCATCGCGGGGAAGACCGTCTCGCGGCTCGGGTTCGGCACCATGCGGCTGACCGGGCCGGGCACCTGGGGTGATCCGGACGACCGCCACACCGCGATCAGTGTGCTCCGTCAGGCTGTGCACACCTACGGCATCACGCACATCGACACCGCGGACGCCTACGGCCCCCACACCGTCGAACACCTGATCTGTGAGGCGCTGTACCCCTACCCGGGGCACGTGCTGATCGCCACGAAAGTCGGCATGCTCCGCCCCGCCCCGAACGTGTGGGTGCCGCATGGCCACCCGGCGTACCTCAGGGCGTCTGTCGAGGCGAGCCTGCGCCGTCTCGGTGTTGAACGGCTGCAGCTGTGCTACCTCCATCGCATCGACCCCGAAGTGGCCCTCAACGATCAGATGGCGGTCATGCAGGCCCTGCAGGACGAGGGCAAGATCGGGCACATCGGCCTGTCGAAGGTCACCCCGGAGGACCTTCGCGCGGTGAGCGGAGAACTCACCATCGCGGCAGTGCAGAACGTCCTCAACATGAGCGACCCCTTCGACCCGGCCCTGGAACTCTGCCGAGACCTCGCCATCCCGTACGTGCCATACCGGCCCTTCGACGCCGGCACCCTGGCTCGCGCGCACGGGGTTTCGGCCCCCCTGCACTGGCTCCTCAACCTCGGCCGTCATGTCGCCCCGATTCCAAGCACGAGCCGACCGCTCCACCTCGAACAGATCGTCGCCGCTGCGGCAGGCGAAGCCTGATGCCGGCGATCACAACCCCCGCGCCCGGCGCCCGCAGTACCGACCCCGCGCCTGCGCGGGAAACGGCCCGGTACGAAGGCTGGCGGCCGCCGATCGTCGCCGTGTCCCTCCTCGTCCCGGTGGGGGCGGACGCGCTGGTCGTCATCGACCTCCTCGGCTGCATCGTGCTGCCCACCGGAACCCTGTACGACGGCCAGACCCCACAGCAGGCCGCCCAGGACGTTCTTCGCAGGGCCCCGGACGGCATCCCCCTCCTGCGGCGCGTCGCCCTGGCCTGGGTACAGACCCGCCGCAGAAAGATCATCACGCACGTACTGGCAACGGAGCCGATGACCCGCGAGGACGTCGGACAGCTCATCTACCGCGACCCACGGGCTGACGTACGCGTACTGCCCACCATGCGGGCCATCGACCAGCTTCCGGCGGCGGGACGGCTACGAGTCCTGGCCGGATTGCAGGCCCTAGCCACCGGTGAGACGGCCTACATCGAAGCGGATGAGGTGAGCCCCGCCGCGCCCCCAGGGCTGACGACGAAACCGAGGCATGCAGGTGACTGGGACTGACGCCTCGACTGTAAAGGCGGAGGTGCCGCCCCACACCCCTGGTCCAGGCGTGCGCCGACGACCACCGCCGACGGACCGCGTTTCTCACTGACCACTCCGCGATGACGCTGACGCTCTCCGTGGTCGGCTGACCCACGCCGCACGAGAAAGGAATCTGCCATGATCGTACCGACGCCGCCGAAACAATGGGTGAGCCTTGGACTGCTGTTCGGGGGGCACACCTCTTACGAGACCCCGCCGCCCGTCCATGTGCCGCAGGTGGCGCCAGCCCCGCCTCCGACGCCCGGCCCGCAGACCGTCGAAGAGCGCCCGGCCGAGGAGGAGATGCGCGCGGCGGGCTACGAGCCGAAGGCGCCGTTCCCCGGCACCCGCTCCAGGCCCTGGCCGAGCCAGTGCACCACCTGCGGCGCACCCCGCCAGCCGTCGCTCCAAGACGTAGAGCGAGGCATGAGGTGCAAGCACATCCGGCGGAGGTCTGCCACCCCCAGCCTATGAGGCGAGCGCGCACACCCGAGCGATACAAGGTGTTCCAGTGCAAGCTGTGCCCGAACAAGGGAACTGACCGGGAGATTCGCGGGGTCGGCGCGAGGATAGCGGCGTACCGCGTGTGCAGTTCGTGTGACTTCTGGCTGACGTGCCTGGGCTACATGATGCTCGGCGACCAGGACCCCGACGGCCGCCGCGCGCTGCGCGTCGAGTCATCGGACAGCGGGGGCCACTCGCCCCGCCCGCTCTCTGCAACGGCCTGACCATCCCGGTCGCGAGCTTCGAACAGATCTGCTCCTTCGGCGCCGATGAGCTGGTGGCGGCGATCGGCAAGCCCAAGGGGATGAGCGACAAGTGGTTTGAGGCATCTTTCAACGAACTACTGCGCCGGGCCCTGCAGTTGGGGGATATCGCGGGCGACACCGACGAGCACCGCGCCATCAACTACCTCGCGGTCCGCTATCCGCGCATCTACGAGAAGACCGTGGAGGCCTTCGCCGCCGACTCCGCACTGAGCGGGGTCAGCTTCCGCGAGTCCCGGCAGAGCGGTGCCCGCAGGATCATCGACGTCGTGTTCTGCTACACGGGCCGCCAGACGGACGTGACCGAGAAGTTCTTCGTCCGGTGGACGTGACCGAACCTTTCCCGTTCCTGGCGAACAAGCTGTCGCCCTACTACGACCGTTGTCCCGCGCCGGACCGGCGCGGGACGAAGGAGGTGTGTGAGATGGGTGTTCCGGGCTTCACCGCCGAATCGGCGGTCTACCGGACGAGCGGGCACTACCGGGTGTACCGCAGTGGCTCCACCGGCCGTCGGCAGGTCATCACGCCGCAGGGCGATGCAGCAGGGTACTGCAGCACGGTTGAGTGCCCGGCGGAATGCGCCCGACCCCTGCGATTCCAACCCCTACGGCTTTTGGTGCACGCGATGCTTGAAAATCTGTCGGGAGAACTGCGTCCCCGCGTCATCCCGTCGGCTCCCGCGCCAGATTGCCATGTACGTCTGGTGATGCCCCGCGGCTGACAGCACAACGAGGACGGCATCATGGCGGCATCGCTGGAGCAGGTCGGGCTCGCGCCCCTGATGGCGCGCAGCGCCGGCCGGCGGGAGATCGCCGTGGGGCTGATCGACGGCTTCGTTGCCCTCGACCACCCGGAACTCGCCGGCCGGCATCTGCGTCTCCTGCCCGGAGGTGTCGGGGGCGGGCACGGTGGCGCCTGTCGCAGTGCCGGCGGCGACGCGTCCTGCCGCCACGGCACCTTCGTCGTCGGTCTCCTCGGCGCCGGCCGGGCGTCGGAGCCACCCGGCATCTGCCCGGGCTGCACGTTCCTGGTGCGCCCCCTGTCCGCTGCCGGCCACCCACCCCGCCGCCCACCTCGCGCCGGCCGCGCGGCCCGAGGACTTGGCGGCCGCCATTGTGGAGACCGTCGACGCGGGCGCCCGCGTGCTGAACCTGAGCGTCGCGCCGGAGCGGCCCTCCAGCACAGGACTCCGCGAGCTGGAGTGGGCACTTGACCACGCGGCCAACCGCGGCGTGATCACGGTCGCGGCCGCCGGGAACCAGGGCGCGGTCGGGACGTCCGTGATCGGCCGGCACCCGTGGACCGTCCCGGTGGTCGCGTACGACGGGCGGGGGTTGCCGATGAACCTGTCGAATCTGGGGGGGGATCGATCGGAGTACGCGGTATCGGCGCGCCGGGCGAACGCATCGTGGGCCTCGGCGTCGGCGGGCGCCCGCTGGTGCTCACCGGTACGAGCGCGGCCGCCCCGTTCGTGGCTGTCCGTTGACGTTCATCGTTGTCCGCATGCGGTGCTGATCTGTGGGATGAAGGAACGCGAAGCCCGGTGGGAACTCGGTTCGTGTCATTGGATCTTGCGTTTCCTGTGGCGGTAGACGCGTGCCGGAACGCGAACCGCCGTGAGTGGTCTTCCTGTTAGGTCATGAGGCGGCGGGTGAAGGCCAGGGAGTGGGTGAAGATCTCCTCGACCTGGGCGTCGGGCAGCCGGTGCCAGCCGTGGTCGGCGCCCGCGACCGTCCACAGTTCGACCGGCGCCCCGGCTCTCTCCAGTGCGGCGGCGAGGGATTGGCTGTGTGAGCAGCTCACCAGGGTGTCCTCGTTCCCGTGGACGAGGAGGAACGGCGGTGCGGCGGGGTGGGCTTGGGTGAGGGGGCTGGCTGCGTGGGCGCGTTCGGGGACGGTGGCCGGGGCCGCGCCGAGCAGGAGTGCCTCGGGGGTGGTGGGGTCTTCGGGGGTGAAGCAGCCGCGTGCGGTGGTCAGGTCGCTGGGTGCGTACCAGATCACGGCGCCGGCCAGGGACGGGATGGTGTGGGTCAGGGCGAGGAGCGCGGCGAGGTGCCCGCCGGCGGATTCTCCCCACACCACCGTCCGCCGGGTGTCGATGCCGAGTTCCGCGGAGCGCAGGGTGAGCCAGCGTAGTGCGGCGTTCAGATCGTCGAGTGGGGCGGGGAAGATGGCCTCGCCGCTGAGCCGGTAGTCGACGCAGGCGACGGCGCAGCCCGCAGCCGCCATGCGCGCAAACGGTCCTGGATCCCAGGTGCGTGTGCGCAGGCCCATGTCATCGCGCCGTCCCCGGCGCCAGGAGCCGCCGTGGACGAACAGCACCAGCGGAACGGGCCCTGCCAGGTCGTTCGGCAGCCACAGATCCAGTTCCAGTGGGCGGCTGCCCTCCGCCACGTGGTAGGGCACGCCGCGCAGCTGACGGACGCCGGGCTCCCTTTCATCGGCGGGTGGCAGGGCAGCGCGGTCGGGGTGCGGCGCGGCGATCAGTTCCCGGACCGGGGGCCCGGCCGCCGTCACCGGGTCCGCCACTGGTGGTCGGGCAGGAAGCGCACGTCGTACTGCTCGGGAACGCTGGCGAACTTGTGAGGTTCCGGGATGACCGGTTCGGCGGGCAGACCGAGCTGCTCGGCGGGCGCGCCGAAGTTCTCGAAGAACCGCTCGAAGGTGCCGCCGGGGCCGGCGGCGACGCCGACGACCTGGCTGTGGTGGCGCTCCATGCGGTAGGCGTGCCGGCAGTTCTTGGGTACGAAGCCGAAGTCGCCGGGGGTGAGCAGCTTCTCCTGCTGGTTGCCCTCGGTGTCCTCGACGAACAGCCGGACGGCGCCGGCGGTGATGTAGAAGACCTCGTGGGTGTCGGTGTGCAGGTGGGCCGGGATGATGTCGCCCTTGGGGCCTTCGACGGTGAAGAAATTGAAGGTGTTCTCGGTCTGCTCGCCGCCGGCGTAGATGGTGATCAGGTCGCCGAACAGGTGGGCGCGGTCCCCTTCGCCCTTCTCGATGAAGTAGGGCTTGCCCGGTTCCGCGGGTATGCGTGAAGCCTGGCGGTAGCGGGTGGCGTACTCGATGGTCATGTCTTCTTCTCCTCGGATCTGCCCCGTGACGACTGTCAGGTAGCCTGACATGAAAGGGTTCGGGCAGGCAAGCCGTGCAGGTGACCCGGTCCCGCTTTCCGTCATCGTGAGGAACAGATGCAATCCACCCGCCGCAACCTCCCCCAGCTGCTCGGCGACGCCCGGCGCTGGTTCGAAGAAGGGCTGCTGGCAGCCCTGGAAGCAGGCGGAGCCACACCTGTGTCCCCGACACAGGCACAGCTCTTCGCCGCGCTGGACGACCACGGCACCACCATCTCGGAGCTCGCCCGGCGCATGGGCGTCACCCGCCAGACCGCTCACCAGGCCGTGCACGGCCTGGTCGCCGCCGGACTGCTCGAACAAACCCCCGATCCCACCTCCGCCCGGCAGCGGCTGATCCGGCGCACCGCGGAAGGAGAACGCGCTCACCGCCAGGCCGGCCTCATCCTCGAACGGCTGGAAGAGCAGCTCGCCGAGCGGATCGGCCGGGAGAACGCCGATGCCCTGCGCACGGCACTGGAGGCGCCATGGGGCCAGCCGCCCGCCCCGCGCTCCGTGTGAGTCGATGTACCGCCCGTCGTCGACAGGGTGTTTTGCCCTACGGCCCTTCGACGGGGTGCCGGGGCGGTCTCGGGCCGGCCCGGCCTCAGCGGCAGGCCGCCTCCAGGCCGGTTGCGCCCTCGCCCACCCGCTCGGTGGTGATGGCGCCCGCGCGTGGCAGGGCGGGGTCGGTGATATCCACGAGCGAGGCCCGGTACGGCGACCGGGGCAGGGCCTCGGGCTCCATGCTGAGCCGGCCCGTCCTGGCGGTGTTCCACCGTGCCGCCGTGACGGCCTTCGTGCCTCCGGCTCGTGATCACTGCCGCCGTCAGCCAGCCGATGGAACAGGCCCACCACGGTGGTCTGGCCGGCCTTGATCTGAAGTTCCCTGCCGTCCGTGAGCCCGGCTGTGCCGCGTACGCCCAGTGTGCGGTTTGCGGCGCTGCCCTGTAGCTCTGTCCGCGCCGGACGAGAACGGACAGCAGGCCTTCACCGCCTCGCAAGGCGCCGTGAGCGGCGGGGACGCGGGACCGTGCGGGCGGGGCGGGCTGGTCAGAGCTGGGCGGCGACGCTGACGTCGGTGAGGTGTTCGGCTTCGGTCCACAGGCGTGCCGCGACGGTCTTGTCCTGTGCTCGGCGCGGTGGGCGGGTGGCTTTCGGGGGGCCGGTCATGACCCAGCGGGGGCCGTAGTAGCCGCCGGGTGTGGCGTCGGGGCCGGTCGCCGCGTACAGCAGCGGTTCCGCGCCTTGCTCGGGGCCTTGGGAGGGCACGATTTTGGCGGCCAGCGAGGTGAACCCACCGGGTCGGCCGCCGCCGAGGGTCGGTCCCGAGGCCATCAGGTTGGTGCGGGTGGTGCCGGGGTGCGCGCCGACCGACAGCAGTGGCCAATGGTGTCGGGCCGCGATGTCCGCCAGGTGCAGGGTCATCATCAGGTCGGCCAGTTTGGACTGGTGGTATGACCTGGTGGGGCTGTACTGGCGGGTGGACTGGAGGTCGTCGAAGTCGATCCGGCCGGTGGCGGCGCCCAAGCTGCTCATCGTGGCCACGCGTGGCGCGGGCGCCGACAGCAGCAGCGGCAGCAGCCTCACCGTGAGCGCGAACGGGCCCAGGAAGTTGCTGCCCAGTTGCAGCTCGAATCCGTCCGCTGTTTCGTGCCGGGTGGGCACGTTCGCCACTCCGGCGTTGTTGAGCAGCAGGTCCAGCGGCCTGCCGTCGGCGGTCAGCTTGTCGGCGAACTCGCGAACCGAAGCCAGGTTGGCCAGATCGAGTCGGCGCACCTCGACCTGGGCGTCGGGGTGCGCGGCGAGGATCTCCGCTCGCGCTTGCTCGCCCTTGGCCGGGGTGCGCACGGCGAGCACCACGTGGGCTCCGGCGGCGGCCAGACGTTTGGCGGCCTCTTTGCCCGTGCCGCTGTTCGCGCCGGTCACGACGGCGAGCTTTCCGTGTTGATCGGGAACCCGGTACATCACTACCCCCTAAAAGACTACTGGTCTCTAACATGGTCAACCGTAACAGACCGCCGGTCTAGCATTAAGAGACCGGTGGGTAGTTACGATGGGCGGGTGGAATTCCAGCGCGCACGCAGTGCCGAGCAGCGACTCGAACGGCGTCGGCAGATCTTGTCGACGGCAGCCGTGATGCTGACCGAGATGCCGGTCGCCAAGCTCAGCCTCAACGAGCTGAGCCGCCGAATAGGGCTGGCCAAATCCAACGTGCTGCGCTATTTCGAGTCGCGCGAGGCAGTCCTGCTCGAACTCTTGCTGGCTGAGATGCGGGACTGGATCGCCGAAGTGGAGCGCGCGGCCGGACCGGGCGGCGGAACACCGCGCGAGCGCGGGGACCGGCTGGCCGAGACCCTGGCCGCCTCCCTGGCGCGGCGGCCGGTGATGTGCGACCTGCTCGCCGCGCAGGCCGCGGTGCTGGAACACAACATCTCCACCGAGGTCGCCGTCCGGCACAAGCACGCGGCCTGGCAGAACACGCAGGCCCTCGTCGAGCTGGTCCGGCGACACCTCCCCGAACTCGGCACCGAGGGCGCGTCCAGACTGGTGGAGACGACCGTGCTCACGGCCATGGCAGCCTGGCCGTGCAGCCGCCCCCCGGAGGCGCTTCAGGCCGCCTACGACTCCGACCCGGCGCTGGCCCCCCTGCGGATGGACTTCACCGACCTGGTGCGCCGCACGGCGGAGGTGACCGTCTGGGGACTCCTCGCCCGCCAGGAGCCGACCCCCGCAAGCCCAGCTTCCTGAGCGACCACTTGCGCCGTCGCAGGCGCATCCACGCGGACCGTGCGCGGCTCAGCGCCACCTGCGAATCGGTCAGCCTCATACGGCAAGGCAAGGCAAGGCCGGCGCAGGTGTGCACAGGTCGGGGGATGCCGTACCGTGGATGAGTCCTCGCCCCGAAGGTCCCCTTCGGCGGCAGTGTTCGAGCTTCCTGTTCCGCGATCTTGAGGTGATTTCATCCACCAGGCCATGTAGCCGTCCGCGTTTCCCCGCGTGTCGATTCTTCGAACGTGTCCGGGGGCGGACGTCGCGCTGGCCTGAGTTGCGTCACCCTCCCCCGTATTTCCTGTTGTTTCCCGGGTGCAGCTCTGCCGTCTGCCCCGGGTTTCGTGTTGTCCGGCCCCGGCGCGGCTGACGGCGAGCTCCCCGATTCTTCTGAATCAGGAGTTCCACCGTGGTTTCCCCTTCGCTCGACCCTGAGCCGAAGCATCCGGCCGAGTCCCCGGCCCGCATCCCCTCCCGTACCGCCCGTACGACGATGACGTCGGCTGCCCGGATCGCCCTCGTGGTGGTCCTGGTCGCCGAGCTCATGAACATCCTCGACAGCTCGATCGTCCTCACCGCCCTGCCCACTCTCCAGGAGTCTCTCGGCGCCGGACCGGCCGCCCTCCAGTGGGTGACGGCCGGCTACTCACTGACGATCGCCCTGGGGCTGATCACCGGGGGCCGGCTCGGCGACCTCTACGGCCGCCGCAGGATCTTCCTCATCGGCACCGCCGCCTTCACCCTGGCCTCGCTGCTGTGCGGGCTCGCATCCGACCCCGGCACGCTGATCGCCGCCCGCATCCTGCAAGGCGGCGGCGCCGCCGTGATGCTCCCGCAGGTCCTGGCCACCCTCCACGTCACGTTCGACGGCGAGCAGCGCAGCAAGGTCTTCGGCCTCTACGGTGCCGTCCTATCGTTCGGTTCCGTCCTGGGGCCGGTGCTGGGCGGTGTGCTCACCCAGTCCGACCTGTTCGGCCTGGGATGGCGGCCGGCCTTCCTGATCAACCTGCCCATCGGCCTGGCCGTGTTCCTCCTCGGCCGGAAGTCCGTCCAGGAGTCGACCGCGGAGCGGGCCCAGCGTCTGGACCTCACCGGCGTGCTGCTGTCCGCGCTGTCCGTCGTCCTGATCGTCTTCCCGCTCACCGAGGGCCACGCGCACGGCTGGCCCCTGTGGTGCTTCGCCATGCTCGCCGCCGGTGCTCTCGTGCTCGGCGTCTTCGTACGCCACCAGCAGCACAGGAAGGACGACGCCCCGCTGGTGGTGCTGTCCCTCTTCCAAGGCAGGGCGTTCTCCGGCGGGCTTTCCGCGCAGCTGCTGCTCGGCCTGTCGACTGGCATGTTCTTCATGAGCTGGACGCTGTACCTCCAGCGCGGCCTGGGCATGAGCGCGCTTCAGGCGGCCGTGGCCTTCGTGATGATCGCTCTCGGTGAGCTGGCCGGCGCGATGGTCGCGGTGAAGGCCGCCGGACGCTTGGGGCGCCGCCTGCCCCAGGCCGGTGTTCTGATCGTTCTCGGCGCGATGACGGCCTACGGGCTCCAAATCGTCGACGGTCAGGGCGACCTGACGCTCCTGGCGATGACCGTTCCGCTCCTGGTGCTCGGGGTCGGCTTCGGCGCGGTCGGCGGGCCGATCGCCGACATGGCACTCGCCAAGGTCCCGCACGAGAACGCCGGTTCGGCGTCGGGGCTGTTCAACACTGCGATGCATCTGGGCATCGCTCTGGGCGCGGCGCTGACCGCCTTGGTGTTCTTCTCCGCCACCGGCGGCTCGACCGACGGCGCGGTCAACCGGGACGCGTTCACCGGCGTGCTCTGGTGGGCCGGCGGTGCCTTCGTGGTGATGTGGGCGCTGATGTTCTGCCTGCCCAAGCGCCCGGGCAATCAGAAGGACTGAGCCATTTCCCAGGGCGGCGGCTCCTGCATCCCCAGGCGCCGCCGCCTCGGGGCCCGGTTCTGTTCCGGAGCTGTGCGTGGCACCTCCTGCCGACTGACACAGAGCGTCACAGCCCCCTGGGTTGAGCACAGCTAGTGAGCGCCGTCGAGGCGGTGATGCGGCAGGCACGGGTGCTGCCAGGCAGGGCGCTGGTCGGTGGCGAGGTGCGGGCGCGGCGCCACGGCCCGACAATGGCGTCCATGAGCCGTATGGAGAACGTGCTGTTCATGCGGGCCGAAGACGCCGGCACGGGACACCAGGCGCTGGACCGGCTGCGCCGCGCCGACGCCGACGGCGCCCTCACCTTGCGCGGGGCCGCCGTGATCGCCCGGGACGCGGAGGGTTCCGTCGACTTCCCCGACACCCTCGACACCACCGGCACCGCTCGGGGCTTCCTCGCAGGCGGGCTGATCGGCGGCCTCGGCGGCATCCTCGGCGGGCCCCTCGGCGTCATGGCCGGTTTCGGAGCCGGTGGTCTCGTCGGCGGTGCCCGGGACGCGCGACGGGCCACCGCGGACAACGTCGCCCTCCAGTTGCTGACCGAGGAAGTGCCACCGGGCACCACGGTCCTGGTGGCAGAGGTCGCCGAGGACGGCCCGGAGGCGGCGGACGAGGCGCTCGCGCCGTGCAGGACGCCGGTACGGCACCCGGCGGACCGGGTCAGAGAAGAGGTCGAGGCGGCGATCGCGGAGGGCAGGAGGAGCGCGTGACGCCTGCGCGCCCGGACCGCCCCCCTCCGCCCCGCCGCACCGGCTCGGCGAAGCAGTGGCCAGTGCACCGCCCTGCCGGTGGTCGCACCTCCGGTGCCGGTGTCGGGGAGGCCGCCGGATGACCTGCGAGAGCCCCCGCCCGAGCAGGGCCGACGCGCCCCGCTACCTGCCCATCGCCGAGCACGGCCTGATCGGCGACATGCGTACGGCCGCGCTCATCGGGACGGACGGCACGATCGACTGGTACTGCTGCGCGCGTTTCGACGCACCGAGCGTCTTCGCGGCACTCCTGGACGCGGACCGCGGCGGGGCCTTCGAGCTCGCCCCGGACGTGCCCGCCCGGACGAAGCAGTTCTACTTCCCCGACACCAACATCCTGATCACCCGGTTCTTCGCGGACCACGGCGTCGGCGAGATCCAGGACTTCATGCCGATCGTCGACGACTCGCGGGAGGCGGACCGCCACCGTCTGATCCGTCGGGTCCTGTGCGTCCGCGGGGCCCTGCCGTTCAGCGCCCGGGTGGCACCGCGCTTCGACTACGGGCGGCAGACGCACACCGTGAGCGTCCGGAACGGCCATACGGTCTTCGCGTCCCCGGACCTGTGCCTGGGTCTTACCGCCAGCGTCCCGGTCGAGACCGACGGCCTGGACGCCCGGTCCTCCTTCACGCTGGAGGAGGGCGAGGCAGCGGTGTTCACGCTGGACCGGATCTGCGACGGGGTGGAGCCGCGGGGCTGCACGCCGCTTGAGGCGGAGGAGATGTTCGGTGCCACGGTGAGGTACTGGCGCCGATGGCTCTCGCACTCCCGCTACCGGGGGCGCTGGCGGGAGACGGTCCACCGCTCCGCCCTCACCCTCAAGCTCCTCACGTACGCCCCGACCGGTGCCATCGTGGCCGCGCCGACGACCAGCCTGCCCGAACAGGTCGGCGGCGAGCGCAACTGGGACTACCGCTATGTGTGGGTGCGGGACGCCGCGTTCTGCATCTACGCACTGCTCCGGCTCGGATTCACCGACGAGGCCAAGGCGTTCGTGGGCTTCCTGTCCGAAATCATCCGCGCCGGATGCGGATCCGGCACCGGGGCCGGGTCTGAAGGCCCGCTGCAGATCATGTACGGGATCGATGGCAGAAGCGAGCTCCCGGAGGAAGAACTGCCCCACCTGGAGGGCCATCTGGGCTCATCACCCGTCCGTATCGGCAACAACGCCGTCACACAGCTCCAACTGGACATCTACGGAGCCCTCATCGACTCCCTCTACCTCTACGACAAATGGGGGGAGCCGCTGTCCAGCGACAACTGGGACACCGTCGGCGCGCTGGTCGACTGGGTCTGTGACCACTGGGACCAGCCGGACGAAGGCATCTGGGAGACCCGCGGGAAGACCCAGCGCTTCCTCTACTCACAGCTGATGTGCTGGGTCGCGATCGAGCGGGCGATCCGGATCGCCCGCCACCGCGGCCTGCCGGCGGACATGCTGCGCTGGATCCGGGTCCGTGACGCGATCTACCGGCGGATCATGGAGCGCGGCTGGTCCGCGGAGCGGCGGGCGTTCATCCAGCACGAGGGCGACGACGTCCTCGACGCCGCCGTCCTGATGATGCCGCTGACCAAATTCATCTCGCCCACCGACCCCAAGTGGTTGGCCACCCTCGATGCCCTGGGCGAGGGCCTGGTGTCCGACTCCCTGGTCTACCGCTACGATCCGCAGCGCAGTCCGGACGGCCTGCGGGGCGAGGAGGGCACCTTCTCGATCTGTTCCTTCTGGTACGTCGAGGCCCTCTGCCGCGCCGGCCGGGTGGACGAGGCCCGGCTGGCCTTCGAGAAGATGCTCACCTACGGCAACCATCTCGGTCTCTTCGCCGAAGAGATCGGCCGCACCGGCGAACAGATCGGCAACTTCCCCCAAGCCTTCACCCACCTCGCGCTGATCAGCGCCGCGTTCAATCTTGACCGGGCACTGGGGTGAGACGCGCGCTGGGGTGAGTCCGCCCCTGCGCAGCCACGGTCCGCGCGGGGACGGTCCGGGAGCCCGGTGACGGCTTCCTCGGTGGCGACGACGGGAAGGCCCGCAGCCATGTAGGCGAGCACCTTCAGCTTCATGCCGCCCCCGGAAAACGACGATGCTCACCGGCCCCGTGGCCGTCATGGTTCCCGCCCTTCGGCCGCACCGTCGGGGGCCGGGACGGCCGTCCGGGGGAGGAGGCCGTACTCCCATGCACGGCGGACGGCGTGGGCGCTGGTACGGGCGTGGAGCTTGGCCAGCAGGTTCTGGTGGGTGTTCGTCATGGCGCGCGGGACGAGGCGCCGGGCCTGGCACAGGTGCTTGATCGTGATGCCGCCAGTGAGGGCGAGGAGCACCATCCACTCCGCCGGGACGAGGTCCGGTGCAGGGCTGTCGATCTTCGCTGGCGCGGGGAAGCCCGGGTGGCTGTAAGCGGTGTGGACCAGGTGGGGGCGGTCGACGGCCGCAGCCCAGGGCGGCGGCTGCGGCGTGGAGGTAGGTATCCACCGCACCCGGCGTGATCTTCATGGCTTCCGCGGCCTGCTGTCGGGTCCGGCCGAGGGCGATCAACGTGACCACTGCCTGCGACTGCGGCCTGAGAACGGTCGAGGCTCGGAGCGCTTGGTACTCGGCAGCGGGGACGAGGCGGGCGAGGACAAGCCTCGGCGGGGTTGCAAGGGATGGGGCACGGGTGACGGGCATGGGAATCGGCTTTCGAGTGGTATGGAGGACGCGGACTCAGAGCGTGGGCGGGGCGAGGTCGAGCACGACGGGCAGGTGACCCGACAGGACGCGGGTCGTCGGCGTTTCATGCACGGCCGCGCCGATCAGCTCGTTGATTGCGGCTTCTTCCCGACGGCCAGGTAGACGGGGCCGGGGGTTACCGGGTGGGGGACAGGCACGCGGCCGCGAGGGGGCCGCGGGTGAGGGCCATCAGGCGCAGGTCGGCCGGCTGGGCTTCGCACGATTTGGGCAGGCCCACCCGGTGGCGGCGCAGCCCGAGCAGCCCCGGATCGGCGACGGGGTGCCGGGTGAGCGCTCCGTCGGTGCCGAGGACGTACTGGGTGCCGTACAGCTGTGGCTTGCCGCCGTCGTGCATCAGCTGCCGGTCGGTGAAATAGGCGAGGTGCCGGGCCGGGGCATCCTCATGGTCCACCGACTCCAGCAGCAGGGCGTGGGCCTTCTGCTGGAACACCGACTGCCGGTCGCACAGCAGGGCCACCCACCAGGCGGCCTCCGCCCCGACCTCACCCACCAGGGCGGGCCCTGGCCAGCCATGGGCGTCGAGCATCAGCCCCAGTTCCCGGGCGGCGCGGTTCTCCCATTGCACTATCTCCAGCAGTTCCGTCCGCGTGGGCACCAGATCGTGCGTCATGCGGGCGGCGACGCCCTCGCGGTGCAGACGGCACAGCGTGACCAGAAGATCCAGACGGAGGGGCGGGCGGGTATCGGGCCTCATGCGGGTGGTGTCCTTCGCGGCACGGCAGAACAAGGAGGGCAGGACGGTGCGGTGCGAGCCGGGGGAGTAGGTGGTTCCCTGGGGGCAGGTCCCAGAGGCGGCCGCCGCCAGGGGGCCGGATCAGGACCTGCTGCTCACAGCAGGAGAGGAGCGGTGCGGGTCACCACCCACCCCGTGGGCACGATGACCACCAGCACAAGCACGACCCCCCTCGGGAAGCGGGCTGCCTGCCTCGGACCGGCCATGCGGTGGGCACCACGGCAGCGTCTTCCGGCGTGCCGCCCCGTCGGCTGCCGCCCTACCGGAGCCCCGGCGAAGGCGCGTCTCGGCGGGGGTGCCGGGGGCATGAGCGGGGCTTCGCCGGCCGGGCCCCGGTAGGCGCTCACCGCGCGCGGCCTTGAGCTGCGGGGCATACGTAGGCCCAGGTGGAGAGGTGGCCGTCGGGCAGGGTGCGCCAGCCCCAGCGGCCCAGGTTCTCCACCAGGTCGAGTCCGCGGCCGTGCTCAGCGTTCTTGTCGGTCTGTCTCCGGGCGGTCGGCCTGCCTTCTCCTCCGGCGTCCTCGACCTCGATCAGGACCGCGCCGCCGCCCTCGGCGATGCACAGCCCGATCTCCGTCCCCGGGGTCTCGGCACGGCTGTGGCGGTAGGCGTTGGTCAGCAGCTCGGCGGCGAACAGCTCCGCCTGGAACGCCTCTTCCGGGCTCACGCCCCATCGGAGCAGGAGCTGCCGTACGGTGCGACGGGCTTCGCTGACCGCTTCCCGTTGCCGGGGCACGCCCATCGCCTGGAGGTGCTCGGCCCGGAGCCGGGGACGTTTCCGCAACGCGGGAACCGTCTGGGGCGCGGAGGCGCGCGGGGCAGTCACGACGCTCATGCCGCACCCCCGCCCATGCCTTGGGGGAGGAATCCGGGAGGGGCGGGTTCGTGCGGGTTGCCCAAGGCCCGGTAGCAACGCCGTGCACCGTCGAAGGCGGTGCGGCCGTGGAGCCACCGGTGGTTGTCGAGGAGGTAGCCCTGGCCGGCTTCCAGGGTGAGCATCTGCTGGTTTCGCTTGGCCGCCATCCAGAAGCCATGCAGGTGCATCTGCGTCAGAGGGCTCCAGCGGACGAGACGGTCCTGCCGGTAGCGCACCGCGACACGGCTGCCTTCGTGCCGGGCGAACACGGGGGCGAAGATCCCGGTACTCGGGCCGAAGAACCCCGCGCGCGGACCGGAGAGAACGGCCACCGCGTCCGGGCACCGCTGCTCAAGCTCAGCGTGGACGGTGCGCCCGTCCACCAGGAGGCAATGCCCTCCCTCGGGCGCGGGCTGGGTGCACACCATCAGCATCAGGCGGGGCGGGCTCTTCAACGCCGCGCCCTCGGTGTGCAAGGCCAGCTCACCGTTGGTCAGCCCGGCGAAGCCGGGGCGCTCGTCGTGCCGGCCGGTGTTGTAGATCGCGGTCAGCCCGTCCGCCCCGCTGTCGCGGTGGTGCACCACGCGCATGACCTGGGTGGCGAAACCCAGCACGCGACTGCGCGTAGTCAGCCTGTCGAAGGTGACCAGACCTGCCGCGCTCAGCCCTCCGGCTACCCTCTCCACTGCCCCAGGGAGCTGAAGGTCCACGTAGTGGCGGGCGAACAGATCCATCGCGGGTGACGTGGCGCTCATCGGCGAACTCCCGTGAGATTTAAGTCCGGTGGGGATCACTCTGGAGACCAGGGCCGGGCCGGTAAAGCGACAGATTGTCGACCTGCCACCCCCGCTCTCCCGGGCCCTGGAGGGGTGGGTGCGTGCTACGGTCCGAGCGGCCCAGCCGCACCCAGAACCGCGAGGAATCGCATGCCCTACGTGCCGCCGACCTGGCCCGTCTCCGTCAAGGGCGTCGCCCTGGACTCCCAGGGCCGCACCCTGCTGCTCCACAACGAACGCCACGAGTGGGAACTGCCGGGCGGGCGGCTCGAACCCGGCGACCCGAGCCCGGAAGCGGCCCTCGAGCGGGAGATCGCCGAGGAGACCGGGTGGCAGGTCACCGTCACCGCCGATGACCTGCTGGACGTGTGGATCTACGAGCCGATCCCCGGCCGCCGTGTCGTGATCATCACCTACGGCTGCACTGTCCTGACCCCTGATGCTGAGCCCGTCCTCAGCCACGAGCACAAGAAGATCGGGCTCTTCGGCGCCGACCAGGTGCCGGGCCTGACGATGCCCGACGGGTACAAGAAGTCCATTACCGCCTGGCGCGCCCGGCTGAATGAGCCGACCGCGTACGAACGGACCTGACCCATGCCGCCGGGCTGCTGCCCGACCCCCGACACACGCCATGCCCTGTGGCGCTGGGCCACCCCGCAGGCGGAGACCGTCCTGGCGCGCCGTGACCTGGGGGCCATCTTGCGCTTCCACCGCCACGTCCACGGCCAGAACCAGACCGCCCTCGGCGACCAGCTCGGCTACGACAAGACCTACATCTCCGCCCTCGAAACGGGAAAGCGCACCATCGACGACATCGGCTCCCTGCGCCGTATCGCCACCACCCTGCGCCTGCCCCCACACGTCCTCGGCATCACCGACGCAGCCGACATCGACCACCAGACCATGATCCAGTTCGGCGAGTCCACCGTCCGCCTCGCCGAGATCGCCCGCCAGTCCGGCCACGCCTCCGAAGCCGTCGAAGAACTCTGGCCACTGGTCGCCCGCCTCGAAGCCCGCGTCGACGACGGATACGCCGAACGCGACGGCCTGCACCTCCTGGCCCGCGCCCGCGTCGGCCTCGGCGTCGCTCTCGGCAACATCCTGCCCGAGGAACGCCTGGCCACCGCCGCCCGCTGGACCGCCAAGAGCCTGCCCATCGCCGACTACTTCGGTGACCCCGGCTTCCGCTCGTACGCCCTGCGGATGCACGGCAACGAACTCAGGAAGGCCGGGCTCAGGGGCGCCGCCGTCACCCGCCTCCAGCACGCCGCCGCCCTCGTGCTCGACCACGACGCACGCGCAGCCGTCCTGCCGCTGCTCGCCCGCGCGGCCGGCACGCTCGGCAACGGCCACCTCTTCGACACAGTCGTCGAGGAGTGCGGGCACCTGCTCGGCGACGGAGTCCAGCACACCAGCCTGTTCAACCCCTTCGCCCTGCACGAGGTCAGTGTCCGGGGACTCGTTACAACCGGGCGGATCCGGGATGCCATAAGGCTGATCGACACCACACCAGTGCCCACCACGCCTGTGGCGCCCCAGTGGCGCGTGATCGAACTGGTAACCGTGGGCCACGTGCAGCTCCTTGGCGGCGACCGGTCCGGAGCCGAGCAGTCTCTGACCCAGGCCACAGCGGAGGGAGCGGCGCAGCGGCTGCCGCACCAGCTCCAACGCATCATCCGAACCGCTGGACAGCAGCTGCCCGACATCGCGATGGCGGCGACGGGGCATCTGCACCGGCTTCGCCATGAGATGGCCGCGTGAACGGAAAGCCGAATGTGAGCATGCGACGCCAGTCGCGTTAGCGGATCGCACCACACGTGCAGATGCGCGCATCGACCTCTCCCTTCGTCCCCTGCAAGACCCAGCCATGAACACGGTCTCCTCGCCTCACAACATCTGCGCTGTAAAGGATTCGGGCCCGGGTGACGCAGGATCGTCACGGCGCGGCGAGCCAACAACCGACAACATTTGACGGGTCGTTGCCAGCCATCAGGAATTGAGATCCGGGCGAGAGACAGGCAGTGAGAGGTTCACTGTTTCCCGTCACGTGATGCGGTGCCTGGTTCCTATGATCGTGAAAGCACCCATGCACTGAGCTGGCGAGGTGAACAGATGGAGGAGCCCACGCACGCACGCGACTGCGCCACGCGGCTTCGTGAGCGCGCAGAGCAAGAAGGATGGGCGACTGAGCAAACGGCCTCAGCGATTCACCAGTGCTGCGGGCTCAGCAGGCTTCGAGCACACCGCCTCGCGCACGGGTGGACCTTGCGCGAGGCGGTGGAGCGACTGCTGAATCTTTGCGCGGAAGAAGGCATCACCGCGCCGAAAATCGACGCCGACCAACTGGGGCGCTGGGAGAGCAACACGCACACGCCCCGAGCAACGACGGTCCACCGGTTATGCCGGCTGTACCGGACCGACGCTCACAGCTTGGGACTGGCAGGCGCCAGCGACTACCGCCTACACCGGGCCTCTTCGACAGTGGACTCGACGCCGGGAGTCATCTCCTCAGGCTGCGCAGTGGTGAAGCATTCCGCCTTACCGCCCTCGTCTTCTTCTGCCCACGACTTCGACATGCAGATCGAGCAGATCCGGCGTTCCGTGGACCGCACGCTAGCTGCGGGCAGTGTCAGCTCCGGGCAGCTGGACCTGATCGAAGAACGATTGCTGTGGTCGCGCCAGCGGTACCTGTACGCTCCGCCCACCGACATACTCAAGGAACTCCTCGAGGAGCTGTCCGACGTCCAGGCCCTGGCCGCCGAGCGGCAGCCGGCCAGCGTGCAGACCCGCTTGTCGGAAATGACGGCCGTTCTCGCGACCCTGATCGCGGACGCGCTGATGAAACTCGGCAACCTGCGCAGATCACATGCCTGGTACGACACCGCCCGCACAGCAGCGGACGACAGCGGCAATCTCGAACTCCGCGCCCGTGTCCGGGCCCAAGCCGCCATGCTGCCCTACTACTACGGCCCCATAGAAGCCGCCGTTTCGCTGACCCGGGAAGCCCGCCTGATGACGCGCGCACGCCCGACGGCAACCGCGGCCTTCGCCGCCGCAGCCGAAGCCCGCGCACTCGCCCAACTCGGCGATTCAGCGTCTGCCGAGCACGCCATCGACAGCGCCCAACGGGTCTTCGAACAATGTGACACTGGTACGGACAACGACGCCTTCGCCTTCCCCGCCCGGCGCCTGCTGCTCTACCTCTCCGGCGCCTACACGGCCCTCGGCCACAGCATCCAGGCGCGCCGAGTCCAACAGGAGGCGCTCGCCCTCTACCCGGCCCGCACGGGCATCGACCCCGCGCTGCTCCGCCTGGAGGCCGCGATCTGCCTCGCACACGAGCGCAGCCCCGGGGAAGCCTGCCAGATGGCCGGTGAGACATATCTCCAGGTGCCCGTGGAGCACCGCACCACCATCCTCGGGGCCCGAGCACAGCGGGTCATCGACGTACTGCCGACATCCGCACGATCGGCCCGAGCCGTCCGCGAACTGAGTGACATCCTCGCTCTGCCCGCAGGGCCGATATGACAGCAGGGCTGCGCTTCAGCCAGCCTTGAGCCCATGACTGCACCAGCAATGGCCCATGGCGGGTTCGACACGCAGGAGATGAACGACGTTCTGCGCCGCGCCTGTGCGGCTGCGGGGCTCGACAGCACAGACGCACAGCTCTTGCGCGGTCACACGAACGCCGTCGTCCGACTCGCCAGTGATCCAGTCGTGGTGAAGATCGCCCGCCGGGGCTCCAGCCGGGCCGGCGTCGAGCGAACCGTCCGCTTCGTGTCCTGGCTGATGGAGCTCGGCTTCCCCACCGCCCCCCTACACCCCGTGCCGGAGCAACCAACGGTGATCGACGGCCACTCGATCACCTTCTGGACCTACCTGCCCCAACCGCAGCACCCGGTGGCCGCCGAACAGATCGCCCCACCGCTCCACGCCCTTCACCAGCTCTCCGAGCCCCCGGAACCCCTTCGCGAACTCGACAACGTCGCCGCCATCCGAGCTTCCCTCAGGGCCACGACGTCCCTGCCGCCAGCCACCTTGAACTTCCTCACCCGGCGGCTGGACGCGCTCGAAGCCCGCTTGGCCAACGTGCCCTTCGCCCTGCCGCGGGCCATCGTTCAAGGGGACCCACAGCACCGAAACGCGCTGCACCACGGCGGGCAGGCTGTCCTGTGCGACTGGGACACAGTGGCCGAGGGACAACCGGAATGGGACCTGGTCACGATGGAGATCCACTGCCGCCGATTCGGGTATGGACAGGAGCACTATCAAGCCTTCGCGGACGGCTACGGCTTCGACGTCACAGCCTGGGAGGGTTACAGCATTCTGCGCGATCTGCGAGAGCTTCGGATGATCACCACCAACGCGAGGAAGTCTGCGCAGGCATCCGCAACCCTGGCAGAAGTCGAACGCCGCATCGCCGGGCTCCAGAACGAGGACGCGAGTTTGCAGTGGAACATCCTGTGACAGAAGCGAGCCTTAGGTAGCACTCCGCTGTAGACCTCCTCCAGGCCGTCATGTGGCCGAGCAGTGTTCAGCAAAGCTGGCCGACTCAGCAGCCGCGCACGGGTCGAGTGTGGGAGGGCAGGCGAGGTGCCCCGCCCGGCTGTGGGTCTTGTCGATCATCCGTCTGTGAGAAGTCCGGGAATCCGTCATCAGGGGTACGGGCGGGTAGGCGGCGATGCGCGGGTTGGGCCCTCTGTTTACGACCCGTCGGATTCGCCGACAGCAGACGGGACAGAGCCTGAAGGGGCTGGAACGTTCTCGAGGACCATGTCAACGTACAACGTCCCCGAGAACACCATGCGCGGCGAAGGGATAACCGTCCCTTATCGTGCCCCTTTCGCCTCGCCTGAGGCTCTGGTCCGAGGAGTCCGCCTGTCCGACACTGCTTGGCGATCTCTGCGCTTCATCGCTTCGTTCTTATCCGCCCTCGGCGCGGAGGAACTGCTGCAAGGCGACTGGTTCGTGGTGCGCCTTCTCCCGCGTATGTCGCCGCCCGATCAGGTGCTGCGACTCGGCATATCGCTGGTGCTAACGGCGCTCGTGAGTGGGTCGTGGCTCGCGACCTCAGCCGCTTCGACGCCACGGTGCGGCAGTCTCCTACATAGCAGAAGATCCCCGGTTAGCGAAACCGGGATTCGTCCACACCATTGTCCTTGTCCGCAGCGGCTTTGCTTGGCGGTGGAACGTGCGGACATGGCGATCAGTGCTGCACAGGTTCCGTGGGGACGGATGTTTCCGCCGAAGTCCCCTCGGTCCTGTAATTGGCAGTCTCTGTTCGCTGCAGGGACGTGTATTTCTGCAGTCGGCTGAAGTTGTCGTCGGCGAACGAATTTGTCCGGAACCTCTTACGTGGCGCGTAGGTTTGCTGGTCAAGGTGTGTGGGACGGCCTCCGGCAGGGAGGTGAGGTGACTGATAGGGGAAAAGCGGAGAGGCGGTTATCGTGGAATCTGATTCTATTCGAGAACTATGCAGGCGAAGTTGCAAGTGCTGAGGAATGCGTAGAGTGAATGACGCTAATTTCTGCAGGCTTGGTCTGACTCTAGTGGTCGGTTCTGATCAAAAAGTCGAGGATGGGTTGGCTGCTTTCGCTCATAGTGTCGGCGAGGCACCTCTCCGGGCGTTGGGGCTGATCCATTCGCTGGAGGCCTCCGAAGTCAACAGCTTGACTGCTAATGCCGCGGTGTGTGCCCCATCGGTAGAGAGGTCCCGTAGGCGAGTAAACCGCTGAAGATCCGGGGGCGTTCGACGTGTCAGAGCCAGTTCTGGTGGTGTGGACGGCTGTCTTCCTGGGTGCGTTCGGGTCTCGATGTCGCCAGAGTCCCCCGACGCTTTGAATGCGGGCAGCGCGCCGCCCCAGCTGCCAGGGCGGCGGGCACGTCGATGGGACGGGTTTCGGGTTTTGCAGGGTGCTGCACGCCCTGTCTTGGGTGTGAGGCCACTGTGCACGCGCGGGCGTGTCAGCGCGATGCTCGCTGAACTGACGGTTAATGAGAGGGAAGCGGTGAGTCGATGATATCCCTGGGCCATCAGAGTAAGGGGCGCGACAGGGCCTTGGGCGTCGTGAGGCTTTCGGTCGGCAATATTGGTCAAACGGGCAACGAGACGCAGCGCCGTCGGATCCAGAAGAGGGCTGAGGCCGACGAGCTTGAGGTGGTGGGCTGGGCAGAGGACATCGATGTATCTGCTTCGCTTTCTCCGTGGCTCCGTCCCAAGATTGGTGACTGGCTGAACAACCGACGTGACGAGTTCGATGTCTTGTACGTCTACAAGATCGATCGCATAGCCCGATCGGTGAAGGACCTGTGTGCTCTTCTCGATTGGTGTGACGAACATGGTAAATCCCTTGTGTCGATCGAAGAGGGCTTTGACCTGTCGACTCCTTGGGGACGCACTATTGCCAAGATCCTCGCGGTCCTGGCGGAGGCTGAGCTCGAGGCCATCAAGGCCCGGGTCCGTGCCTCTCGTGCGGCTCTGCGTGAGGCAGGCCGATGGGCTGGCGGCCTTGTGCCGTTCGGTCGTGTTGCGGTCAGAGAGGATGACGGCTATGCCTTGTGCCTTGACCCGGTGTACGGGCCGGTGCTGCTGGAGATGATTCGCCTTTTCCTGGCGGCTAAGTCGTACGGGGTTGTTGCTGACTGGCTCAACTCCGGGGGCGTCCCCACGACGGCGGACATTGCCCGCATTCGGGCAGGAGCGTCCAAGGAAAATACGCGTTTGGAGGGTGAGAAGGCGAAGCCTAGGGGGGCCAGGTGGATGGCGTCCTCGGTACGCTCCATTCTGACTTCACGGTCTCTGCTGGGCGAGTACGTACGCGCAGACGATACGGTCGTTCGCCAGGCTGATGGCTCTCCGGTGATGATCGGGGAACCTGTGCTCACCGAGGTCGAATGGCTTCAGCTGCAGGAGGTCGTGAGCCTGGTCAAGAAGACACAGGGGCCTCGGCGGGTCTCGCCGGTACGGGGCTTCCTGTTCTGCGACGGTCCGGGGGCTGCGGTGGCTCCGCACAGCCTGTACTGGACGAAGGGCGGGGATGGCACGGCCCGGACCCGGAGCAAGACCGCCCGTATCCGATGCGACGGCCGCAAGGCCACAGGGCTCAAGCCGTGCTTTGGTCACTCGTGGTCCGCGGACGTGCTGTACGGGCTCATGGAAGCTGCCTTCAAGTTCCAGGCGGGCCGGATCCCGGTTCAAGAGCGTAGGACGGTTGCTGACGGTTCCAGAGCGTTGCAGGTGGCGGTCCTGGATGGTCGTATGGCCGAGCTCGGAGCGGAGTTCAAGGCGGGCCATCTCTCCGCTGTCGAGTTCGCCGGGCATCTCGGGGAAGTGGCGAGGCAGCGGGAGGAACTGACGAATGCTCCTGCGGCCAAGCCGGTGGAGCAGTGGGTGGCCGCGCAGAAGCACGTCCCGGGCTGCACCGGTGGGGACTGTCCGTGTTCTGCCATGACCTACGCGGAGTGGTGGGATGCTTCGACTCCGGAGGAGCGGCGCGAAAAGCTGCTGGCCTGGGGGGTGAAGGTCTATGCCGGTACTCGGGGCTTGCGCTTCGAGTACGGCAAGGGCTTTCCCGCTCAGGTGCAGCTGAGTGAGTTGAGATTCGATGGTTCTCATGCCAAGGCGGGGCCGGGCACGGTTTCGGTGGTCATAGACCCGGGGGCGTGGACGGCTGAGCTGATGACGCATGAGGGAGAGGTGGCGACGTTCCCTCTCCCTGGGGGGACTCAGGCGGTAGCCCTGGCTGCGTGAGCAGCCATGGGTGAATGTTTCGTACCGTGTTCCCGCTCGGCGTCAGTTTCCCTGTGCGGTGAAGGCCGCGTAGGCGGCCTCGTCGAAGAGGACGAAGCGCACCTCTTCGACGGACGTGTCCGTGGTCTTCACCGTTTCGACGGCGATGTGTGCCGCGTCGTCCATCGGCCAGCGGAAGATGCCGGTGGAGATCGCCGGGAAGGCCACCGTTCGGGCTCCCAGCTCGTCCGCGACCCGCAGGGATTCGCGGTAACAGGAAGCCAGGAGATCGGCTCGGGGTGGGGAAACGCTCCACACCGGGCCCACCGTGTGGATGACCCAACGCGCCGGGAGGCGGCTCGCCGTCGTGGCGACGGCACGGCCGGTGGCGAGGCCCTTGCCGTAGTGGGACGCGCGCAGGTCGCGGCAGGCGCTGAGGATCTCGGGGCCTCCCGCGCGATGGATGGCGCCGTCGACACCCCCGCCGCCGAGGAGGGAGGAGTTCGCCGCGTTGACGATGGCATCCACGTGCTGCTCGGTGATGTCGCCCCGCACGAAGGTGATGGTGGTCATGAAGCCATCTTCGCTCACCACCTCGTCCCGGCCGAAGCGGGTTTTCCAGGGGCGTACGGTGACATGACACGTTCCGCGCACGAATGAATCCGTGCGCCCCCACCGTGCCGTTTGCATCGGCAGGACGAAAAAAGTCATTCCATACCACCGCCCGGTTGCTCTTCTGCTGCCAATCTGCAACCTGGACACGCCGAAACATGGGGCGGATCTTCCGTCTCCGGCAGGCCATCGGGGGATCACATGGCACGGGCGGACAGCTGCGTTCGGCCTGCCGCGCGAGCGGTTCGGCATCGGCTCCACGGAACGGTGGTACGGGTACTCCTCGCGCTGGGCGCGGTAGTGGTGTTGAGCGCGCCTTCGCCGTCACCGGACGATGGTGTCCCGGAGGAGTTGGGCCGGACGGCCCAGGAGCTGCGTGAGGCCAAAGGCGGACAGGCCCTCCGGGTAATGGTGAAAGGGCAGCTCGACCTCAGCCGGGGAAACGTCGGGGAGGGTGTGCGGCAGATCGTCGGCGCGCAGAAAGACCGCCCCTTGGTCGTCGACCTGAGCGCAACTCGCAAGAGTGGGCAAGTCGGAGCCCTGCTCGCTCTGCTGGCGAAGGAGCGGGTGTTCCCGCGCGATGCGGTACTCAGCTCGCTGCGAGGGCAGGACGAGGCATTGACGGAAGTGCCACTGTGCGGCGATGCGAAGTACAAGGCGCTGTGTCAGGCGCTGCTGAAGGGGGACGTGAAGCTGGAACCGGGTAAGGGCAAACCGCTTGTCTTGCCCATCCGCGACCCGGCGTTCGCGCCCGGAAAGGGACCCGACGGGACGCGGTCGCTGGTTCTGGGAGAGGGCCGGCGCCCTACAGGCGGTGGACGCCCCGACGCGGCCGACGTCCTGCTCATCGCCCTCATGGCCCTCCTCGGACTCGTCGCCCTGGCCGTGTTCAAGACCAGGCGCCCCGTCACCACGGTCACCACCGGCCGTCCGCTGCCGCCCGGCTTTCTCCTCTCGGGGGCGACGGCGTCCGAGGGCCGGTCGTCTCCGGCGCCCACGGGGCGGCCTCGCCTGGCCGTCGTGCGGCGGCCCCTGGACGGCCCGGTGCGGACCGCGGTCGTGCGGACGTGCTTGCGGCCTCAGGGGTATGTCGAGTTCGACGGCTGGCTGCACCGGGCGACGTGGGCCGAACCCTCGCTCACCCCGCCGGGGCCCGGAGCGAGAGTCGACGTCGTGGGCCCGGAGTCCGGGCGGCTGGAGGCCTTCGTACCCGGCGGCCCCGGGCACGCCGACAGCCACGCGCGCGGCAGCACGCCACCCTGACGTCCGTACCGGAACATCAACGCACACACATCGGGGGACAACGTGATATCCGGAATACCGAAGCGGCCACCCGTGCCACCGCAGGACCTGCCCACGCAGGACATGCCCGCGTCCTTCAACGACATCGAGATCGAGAACAACAACGCCCAGCGGCTACCGCTGCTGCTCCTCCTCGACACCTCCAGCTCCATGGCCGGTGAGCCCATCCGGCTGCTCAACGAGGCGTTGGCCACCTGGGGGGACGAGATCAGGGACGATCCGGCGCTGAGCAACAGTGTCGAGATCGCCCTGGTGACCTTCGGCGGCGCGGGTGTCGGCGTCTGGCAGGGGCCGCACGAGCTGGCCCCGGGAGCGCAGGTCAGCCCGTTCGTACCCGCGCAGCTGTTCCAGCCGCCGCGGCTCGCCGCCTGTGGGGTCACCCTGCTGACCGAGGCGGTGGAGGCGGCGATACCCCTGGTGGCGAACCGCAAGACGGAACTGAGGCGCAAGGGCCTGCAGTACTACCGCCCGCAGGTCTGTCTGGTGACGGACGGCCTGCCGACCGACACGGCGGGCCGGGTCACCTCCGCGTGGCGGCGGCTGATCCCGGTCCTCGCCGCGGAACAGCAGGCGAAGAGGTTCCGTTTCTACGCCTTCGGTATCGGCGGCATCAGCGAGTACGGGCAGCAGGTGCTGCGCGAGCTGGCCCCGACGTACCACGCCACGCTACGGGGATTCCCGTTCAAGGACCTGCTCCAGACCATGTCGGCCAGCGCCGGCGCGGAGCAGAGGGGCGCGGAGGAGAAGACGTTCGAGCAGCTCTTCGCCCGCTTCAAGACACAGCGTTCCGCGTGGGACGCCTGAGCGACGAAGGCGGGGACGAGGTGTCGGGGGTGGTGGGAAAGGGGCATTCCGGAGCAGCGACATGGCGGGTGCACGGCCTGAGCGTGCGCGGGTACCGGCATGTGCAGCAGGGGTTGCCCTGTCAGGACGCCTGGGGGCAGGCGTGCGCGGGCCCTACCGGTGCCCGGATCACCGTGCTGGCCGTGGCCGACGGGGCCGGCAGCAGGCCCCGGTCCGAAGAGGGCGCACACCTCGCGATCCGGCTCGCCACCTCGGTGTTCGGGCGACATCTCGCCTCCTTCGCGACGGCGCCGGACGAGCCGGGCGGGCTCGGCGAGCGGGGAGAACCAGGCGGACCGGGCGAAGCGGACACCCTCGCCCGGCTCCAACGGGACGCCTTCCGGGAGGTGGTGGACACCTTCCTCGAGGACACCCGGGAGCTGGCCGGGGACAGGGGCGGACCGGCGGACTTCGCCACCACTCTCACCGTGCTGGCGCTCGGCCCCGGCTGGGTGGGGCACACCTCCCTGGGCGACGGATTCGCGGTGCTGCGCGCCGGTGAGACGGACGGCGCACCGCAGTTCCACCTTCTGCCGCAGCCGGAGCCACCGGGGGAGTACGGCAACGAGACGACGTTCCTCAGCTCGCCGGACGCCGCGTCGCGGGTGCGGATCGACTGCGTCCGTGACGACGGGGTGGACGGTGTGCTGTTGTCGACCGACGGTCTGGCGCAGGCGGCCCTGTCCACCGCGGACGGCCCGGGAGGGCCGGTGCCCAACCGGTCGTTCGTCGCTTCCGTGCTGCGTGCGCTGGACCGGCCGGGGCCGGATCCGCAGGCCGACGCCGACGACCTGGGGGCGCTGCTGCGTTCGCACCGGCTCACCGCGCTCAACGCCGATGACAAGACGCTCGTCCGGGCCGTGCGTGGAGCCCGGCGGGAGCGGGGGAGGGGCCTGTTGTGACGGGCCGGAAAGTGCGGTTGAACGGTTGGCCGGTCGTCCTGCTCGATCAGCCGCTGGGCTCGGGCCTGGAGGCGGCGGTCCACGGTGTGGAGGGCGCGGATGATCTGGTGGTCAAAGTCTACCACGAACCCGACGCGGCCCGGGAACACCGGCTGAGGCGGATGCTGTCCCTGAGCCCGCTGGCCGGCCGCCCGGTGGGCCCTGGCCAGCCGCCCGAGCTGGCCTGGCCGGTGGGTCTCGCGTACACGACGGACGGTGTGTTCCTCGGCTACGGCATGGGCCGCTACGCCGGCCCCGAGCACGTGCAGCTCACCGGGTTGTTCAGCCGCGACCAGCGGCTGCGCCGGTTTCCCGAGCAGACCGACTGGCGGTTCCTGCTCGGCGTCTGCTGGAACCTGGCCTTCATGACGGCCCGGCTGCACCACGAGGGGCTGGTCATCGGTGACTTCTCCGCCAAGAACGTGGTCGTCGACCAGCGGGGCTTCGCGACGTTCCTCGACTGTGACTCGATCGGCTTCACCGACCCCGTGACGCGCGAGGTGTTCCCGGCCTTCCTGCACACCCCCGACTACGCGTCCCCGGAACGGCTGGCCGGTGCCCCCGGCAGCGCGCACAGCGACGACTTCGCCTTGGCGGTGCTGGTCTACCAGTTGCTCAGTGCCGGATACCACCCCTTCGGCGGGGTGCCCCGCGACAGCGAGGACGACGTACAGATCTCGGACAACATCACCGCCAGCCGCAGCTTCGTCGTACGGCCGGAGTCGGTGTACCTGCCGCGTGGTGTGATCGACCCGACGGTCCTGCCCCCCGCGGTACTGGAGCTGTCCCGGCAGGCGTTCGGGCCGGGATTGCGGGAGGTGGCGTCACGCCCCTCGGCCCGGCATTGGCTGGAGGCCCTGGAGCAGGCGAGGGCCGAGGGCGCGGTGACGACGTGCCCCACTCGCCCGCGTCACACGCACAGCACGCACCTGGCCCGCTGCCCGTGGTGCGACCGGGCCCGGCTGACCGGCCACGATGCCTTCAACCCTCCGACGGCCCCGCCCGCCCCCGACCCCCAGCCCGACGACCCCGTGTTCCCGCCGGAGTGGCTCAAGTTCGCGGCAGTGGCGTCAGCCATCCTCCTCGTCATCATGCTGCTCGCCTCGGTGAGGTGAGGCGATGCGGCCGTTCCCCGATCCCACGGGCGCGCACGACCATGTCTTCGACCGGATCGCCCGGGCCGTCGATCCCACCGACCCGGCGTCCGCCGATCTGCTGGCCCTCGTCGGCTCCGCGCGGGCCCGGATGACCACACCGATGCGGGTGGCCGTGGCCGGACAGATCAAACGCGGGAAGACCACACTGGTCAATGCGCTGCTCGGCGAGGAGATCGCCGACACCGGACGACTCGAACTGACCTTCAACGTATGCGAGTTCCATCACGCCGAGCGCCCGCGGCTGCTCGTCCACTTCAAGGACGGCAGGCCCGCCAGGGAGTTGCCGCCCGGCGCGCTGTCACGGCTGACCGCGCGCGACCCCGCCGGGACGCGGCTGCTGAGCGCCGTACGCAAGGTGGAGGTGGGCCGCCCCAGCCCGTTGTTGCGCCGCTTCCGGCTGGTGGACACGCCGGGACTGGGCAGCGTGCACGGCACCGACGCCGAGAACACCCTGGCCTTCCTGGGCATCGACGACCCCGAGCAGCGGGAGGACGCCGCCGGAGCGCTGCGGCGGCTGGGGCGTGACGTCCGGTCGGTGCACGCCGAGAGCGCCGCCGAGATGGACCGTGCCGACGCCGTCGTCTTCGCCTTCAGCCGGGGCCTCGGTCGAGCCGACCAACAGGCCGTCGACTCCTTCGCCGGGGCGTACGGCACGCTGGTGAGCCCGCTGAAGGCCTTCGGTGTGCTCACCCGCGCCGACCAGTACTGGCCGCCCGCCGGTGAGACGGGCCCGGACGGACTGCCGGTGGACCCCATGGCCCACGACCCCATGGCGACGGCCCGGCGCATCGCCGACTCCTGTTGTGAACGGCCCGCCGTGCGCCGCGTGTTCCACACCGTCCTGCCCGTCTCGGGGCTGCTGGGAGTGGCGGCCCAGTGCATGCCGTCCGCCGCGTTCGAGCCGCTCGCGGACCTGGCGAGGACTCCACCGCAGCGGCTCGCGGAGCTGATGGAGGACGTCAACCTCTTCTGCGTCCGCGACTACGCGCAGCTGCCCGTACCCGCCGGGACCCGGGGCGCCCTGGTGGACCGGATGGGGGCCTGGGGTGCCTTCCTCGCGTGCGGCGCCCTGCGCGAGGGTCTGGACGAGGGCGCCACCCGCCGGTTGCTGCTGGAACGCAGCGGCGTCGTCGCGCTGCGGGAACAGATCCTGCGGCACTTCGGCAACCGCGCCGCACTGATCAAGCTCGAGCACGGCCAGCGGGAGATCGCCGAGGAGGTGACCCGGCTGCGCACGGCGGCGCAGCTTGCCGACCGGCCGCCGCCGGCCGTGGCGGGACGGGTGGCCGGACTGCTGGAGGACATGAGAGTCACCGACGCCGGCCCCTCCGAACTGGCCGCCCTGGCCGCCTACTACCGGGGCGGGCTGGACCTGACGGCGGCGGAGGAGTCCCAGCTGTTGGCGGTGACCGGCGAGTCGGGTCCGAGCTGCGCCGCCCGACTGGGCCTTCCGGCGGGCACCCCGGTGGCCACTCTGCTGCGGACGGCCCGCCGCCACGCCGCCCACTGGGCCGCGCGCTGCTGCGACCCGCTGCTCGACCGGCCCGCGCTCGCCGTCGCCCGCGTGGTGCTGCGGTCGTACGAGCGGGTCGCGGACCTGGTCGGCCGGGCGGAGGAGCTGCTGTACGGGGACGGCCATGAAGGGCCGGGCGGGTCCGCCGAGGACGAAACGGACGGAGGGAGCGGGCGGTGAGCTGGAACGCGTACGACGGGGGTGCGAGCGCGTACGACTGGGGCGTGAGCGCGTACGACGGGGAGGGTTTCGAGCCACCGCTGGACCCCGCGTCCGGCGGGGAGCTCTTCGACCCGACGGACCTCGCGGACACCCCGGACCCCATGGAGTGGACGGATTTCCTGGATCCGCACGACGGCGCGGAGATCGACCACGGTGCTGCCCCGGCCCTCGCGGGCGTCGCCGACCTGCCGAACTACGCCCCTGCCCACAGCGACCCCCATGCCGTCGTCGGCGACCCGGACGGCGCCATGGGCGTCTGGCATCAGCACACCGGCGAGGGCGGCTGCGCGATCGGCGCCCAGGGCATGGTCCTCGAATACCTCACGGGGGAGCGGGTCAGCGAGGAGCAACTGACGGCGGAGGCCACGGCCAGAGGGTGGTTCGACGGCGCGGGCACCTCGCCGGACGCGGTGGGAAACCTGCTGGAGCTGCACGGCGTCCGGGTGGACCACATCGAGGGCGCGTCCCTGGCCCAGCTCCAGGAGGTACTGAGCCGGGGCGACGCCGCCATCGTCGGCCTCGACGCGGACGAGATCTGGGCACCGGGCCACGACCTGGCCGACGACACCCTGGGCGACCTGCCGGGCATCCCCGGTCAGGACGCCCACCACGCGGTCTGGGTCACCGGGTTCGACCACAGCGACCCCGCACATCCGATGGTGGTGCTCAACGACTCCGGGCACCCCGACGGCCAGGGCCTGAGGTTCCGCTGGACGAGTTCGTGGATGCCTGGCAGGACTCCGGCAATCTCCTGGTCACCGCCGAACGCCCGGAGGCGTGAAATGACACACGAGCAGAGGACCGGGCCCGTGCGACCGCCGACACCTCTCCTTCCCCACCGGCCGCCGACCGTGGCCCACGAATCCCTGGCGGGGCTCTCCGCCAGGTGCGCCGCGTGGCTCGGCGCGGAACGGGACCGGATCGAGGGCGAACTGCGCGCCGCGTACGGGAAGCCGCCGGGAGCGGCGGTCACCGAGCCGCGCCCGGTCCCGGATGCCGTGCCCCCCGCGGCGGCGCCGCTCATCGAGCTGCTGGACCGCTTGGCCGGACTGGCCGGCGACCCGCCGCCCGCCGACGAGCCGGTGCTGGACCGGGTGCGCCGGGGTGTCGTGGCCGCGCTGACCGCCTCCGGTGTCACCCCCGTCGAGGACACCGGCCCCGTGGACCCCGCCCGCCACCATGTGGTGGCCACCCGCGACGACCCCTCCGGCCTGCTGAGCGACCGCATCGCCGAAACGGTCCGCCCCGGCTACCTCTGGCGAGAGGTGCTGCTGCGGCCCCAGGAAGTCGTCTCCTACGTGCCGTACGTGGGCCCCCGGACCCCGCAACCCGAAGCCGAGCGTGGAAGGGAGGAAGCGCGATGACCGCCACCGACGGCGACCGCCCGAGGTCCGAGGCCCTGTGGGGGGCCCTGCGCCGCTCCCGGACGTTCCGCGAACTCGCCCCGATGGAAGCGGGCATCGGCTGGCCGCTGCCCGTGCCGGTCCTCCAGGACGGTGTGCCGCGCGTCTACCTCCGGATGCCGTTGTTCGTCATGCGCCCCGACCCGGCCGGGGGCGCCGACCTCTTCCCGCCGTTCGCCACGGCGACGCTCGACTGGTCCACCGGGCGCCTGGTCGAGTACACCGACCTGCGTTTCAAGGAGCCGGGCCGATCGCGGCGGGAGTGGATACGGCCCGTGGGGCGCTTTCCGCACCCGGCCGTCCAAGGGCTGTCGACCGCCGCGTACCTGGCGGAGCGCGCCCGGCTGTTCGGCCTGTACGACGAGCTCTTCGACGGTCTCGCGCACGGAAGGCCGCCCGCGGGCACATGGGCGAGGCCGTTCGGCGAGCTGCTGGGACGGCTGCTCGAACCCTCCCTGGCCCCCTACTACCGGCGACTGGCCCCCAGGTTCCTCGGTCGGCACCTGCCCGAGGAAAGGTGAACCACAGCGTGCGCGACAACGCCTTCGGCCGGCTGCGCGCCGACGTACTGGCCGCCTTCCCCCGGCTCACCGAGGAACTCTCCGGCGAACTGGGCCCCCGCCGACGGGAGCGGCTGGAGCAGTCCCGGGCCCGCCTGGAGCGGGGCACCTGCCACGTGGTCGTCGGCGGCGAGTTCAAACACGGGAAGTCCACCCTGCTGAACGCCCTCGTGGAGCGGCCCGGGCTGTTCCCCGTCGACGTCGACGTGGCCACGAACGTGGTCTCCACCCTCGCCTGGGGACCCCGGGAGCGAGCCCGGGTCCACCTCGGCGACCCGGCCTCCGCCGACGGCACCGGGCGGCACACGGAGATCGCCCTCGCGGACCTGGGCGCGTACGTCACCGAGCAGGGCAACCCCCGCAACCACAAACGCGTACGGCTGGTCGAGGTCCGGGCTCCGGTCCCGCGGCTGGAGTCCGGGCTCGTGCTCGTCGACACCCCCGGCGTCGGCAGCGTCAACCCCGAACACACCGCGGCCACCCGCTCCTTCCTGGACCGGGCCGACGGCCTGGTCTTCGCCTGTGACGCCCTCGACCCGCTCACCACCTACGAACTCGACTTCCTCGACGAAGCGCTCAAGGCCTGCGACGTGGTGATCGTCGCCGTCACCAAGACCGACAAGGTCCGTGACGCCGCCCCGCTGGTCGCCGACGCCCGCGAGAAGATCGCCGCGCGGACCGGCCGCCCGGTCGGCAGCCTGGTGGTGGTCCCCGTCTCCGCCTTCCGTAAGCTCACCTGGCTGCGGCACAGGGAACGGGCAGCGGACCGGGAAGGTGACCGCACCGACGACCGGCTGCTCGCCGACTCCGGCTTCCCCGAGCTGGACCAGGCCCTGTGGGACGGGCTGGCCACCACCGCCGGAGCCGTGCAACTGCGCCGGGCCCTGGACGGACTCGGCGACGCGCTCGCCACGGCAGGCTCCCCGACAGCCAACGAACTCGCCGCCCTTGAGTCGGACGAGTCCCTGCGGCGCCTCCGGCACGACATCGCGGGCACCACCGCGCGGATCGAGCGGCTGACCGCGGGCGGCGCCGAATGGCGCACCGAGCTGCGCCAGCGCTTCGAACTCGACAACCGCCGTACGCGCACCGGCCTTCAGGAGGCCTTCGACGCGGTGTCGCGCCGCTATCAGGAGGCGGTCGCCGGCGGCTGCGACCCCGGATCGGAGGAACGGGTCGGCGAGGTGGCCGCGGGCATGCTCCACGCGCTGACCGAGGCCCACGAGCGGCTGGCCACGGTGGCCGTGACGCTGATGCGCGAGTTCACCGAGCGCACCAGCCTGCGCCTCACCCCGCCCGAAGTGCCCCCGCCGCCCTTCACACCCGCCGTGGCCATACCCACCGTACCGCTCGACGTCCGTCCCGCCCGCGCCTTCGACCTGCTGCGCAGCGGCTGGTCGACCGGCATGGCGGGGCTCGGCGCCGGGGGCTTGCTGGGGTTCGTCGAACCGGTCACCGGCTTCACGGTGGCCGCGTGCCTGGGCGTCACCGGAGTCGTCCAGGGCATCCGAAACCACCGGGAGGACCTGCGCGAGCGCGCCGAACGGGAGCGGGCCGCCCGTCTGTTCCAGTTGGTCAACCAGGAGATCACCGCGAACCGGCGGCATGCCACGGAGGCGTTCCACCAGGCGTACGGGGACACCGCCCAGACGCTCACGCAGGAGCTGGGCGCGCAGCTCGCGGCTCAGCGGGAGTCGCTCGCCGAGTCCGGCCGCAGGCTCCAGGAAGCGACCTCGCGGACCGAGGAACAGCTGGCCGGGCGGCGCGGCGAGCTGCTCGCCCGGCAACAGCGCCATCGCCTCCTGCAAGGCGAACTCGACCGGCTGCGCTCCCGGATCGAGCGGTCGGCCGCACCACCGCCCCGACCTCCTGCCCGGCAGCCGACGGGCCCTGCGGACCGACGCCGTGCCCCCGCCGACTCCCAGGGCTCCGCCCCGGACTCCTCGGACTCCTCTCCGGAGTCCCCGGATTCCCCGGTTCCGCTCGGTCTCTTCGACCCCGGCCAGTTCGACGCGCCATGACCACCGATGCCGACCGGCCCGGACCGGTCTACGGAATCGACTTCGGCACCTGGTCCTCGGCACTGGTCGTGCTGCGCCGGGGCCACCCGCCGCTGCCGGTGCGCGACCCCGTGAGCCCGTACGGCACGACATCCGTGCGCACCGCCGTCTGTCTGCTGCCCGACCGGTCCATGGTGGTCGGGCAGGCAGCGCAGAACTCAAGGCTGCGGCACCCGGAACGCTTCCGGTCGGGATTCAAGCAGGAGTTCGGCCAGCCGTCCCCGCACCTGCTCGGCGACCGACGCTTCAGCACCGCACAGCTGACGACGGAGGTCCTCGGCTTCCTCGTCCGGCAGGCCCGGCGTGCCGTCACCCCCGCCCCCGCCCGCGTGGTGATCACCGTGCCCGCCACCTGGGAGAACGGCCGGCGCGAGCTGATGAAGACAGCGGCCCGGGCCGCGGGCCTCGCCCCGGAGACCATCGAGGTGTACAGCGAGCCCGTGGCCGCGGCCGTGTACGCCCTGCACGACCACGACCCGGGCAGGGAACGCACCCTCCTCGTCTACGACCTCGGCGGCGGCACCTTCGACCTGGCCATCGCGCGGGGGACCACGGAGGGTCTCACCGTCCTCGGCTCGCCCGGTGGCCTGCCCGACTCCGGCGGCATCGCCATCGACCAGGCCGTGCTCGCCCTGGTCCGCGAGCGCTGCCCGCAGGCCGTGGACGACCTGCGACGGGCGGCCACCGGCACGGACGATGCCGCGGTGCTGCGCCGCGCGACCCTGCTCCACGAGGCGTGCACCGCTTTCAAGCACCAACTGTCGGTCTCCTCCGAGCACTCCGACCTGCTGACCATGCTGGACCCGCCCGTCGAGATCACCCTCACCCAGGCCGACCTGCGGGACGCCATCCGCCCGCTGCTGTCGGACACCGTCGCCGAGTGCGAGCGGGTACTCGCCGCCCACGGCCTCGACTGGGGCGACCTCGACCTGATCGTCCCCGTGGGCGGGAGCTCCCGCCTGCCCATGGTCGGCGACCACCTCGTGCGGCACGCGCGACGACCGGTGCTCGATGTCTCCGAGCCGGAACTCGCGGTGGCCACCGGCGCCGCGTGGCTGGCCCGCGGGACCGCCCCCGTACGCGTGACGAACTCGACGGCACTCCCGTCGCCCGCGCCCCGTTCCCGTCCGCTGCCGCCCCGGATCGCGGCCCTGCTTGACGCCGGACTGACCGACCGCATGGTGATCGAGGCGGTGCGCCGTGCCCGCACCTGACACCACGCCGGAAGCGCCGATGCCGCTGGCCGCCCACTGGCGACAGTTGGTCTGCTCCTGGGCATCAGGCCACCGGTGGCCGTACGAGGCCGACGCCTCCTACGTGACCATCGAGCGCGACGCCCCCGAAGCGGAGTGGACGATCCGTCTGACGGTGACCACGACGGGAAACGGCCTGCTGATCGTCCTGATGACCGACGACCGCTTCCTGAAGGGGGATCAGCTCGCCCTGGCGGCGGCCGCCGCCAACGCCTGGAACACCGACAGGCTGGTCCCCATGCTGACCGTCTTCAACCTGACCACTGCCCACCCCTACCTGGCCGGGATCCGCACCCTGCCCCTGACCTGCGCGATCCCACGGGCCGACTTCCATACAGCCGCAGATCGGTGGGTCACCGAGGCCCGCGAACTCTTCGCCTGGTGCCGCGAGGAATGCCGTCTGTGACACCTCCCCCCCGGGATTCCCCCTTCCATCCCCTCCGTTCCTCCATCCCCTCCATACGACTGAACCGCCGTCGACCGGAGCCGTCCGTGCGCGGACGCCCGCCTGGGCCGGTGTTACTTATAGGACGGGTGCGAACGTGCGAGGCCCGTCCGCCGGCCGGGCACGGCCATCGTGACGATCCCGGGCTCGGCCCGGTGGGAGGTTCTGCAATGAGACGTGCGCTGGCGTGGACTCCCGTCGCCCTCGTGGTGGCGGTACTGGGTACCTCGGTGGCGGTCGCCGCCGTCGGCCCCACGGTGCCCGTGCGCGGCTCGGCCGGACTGTGCCTGACCGGCCCCGCCGCGGCGGCCCTGGAAGACGCGGACATCACCATGACCGCGACGGCCCCGGCATCCATCGACCCCGCGGTACCCACCTGCGTACGCTTCCCGATCACCCACGGCAGGGTCTCGCTCCCCCTGGAGGACGGCGGGGCGATGCTCGACGGCGGCATGGCCTTCGTACGCGACGACAAGAAAGTCGAACTCGGCGCACTCTTCGGACACTTGGGAAACCCGCGCACCACGGCGAAGGCATCGGTCAACGGCACGGAGAAGAAACAGATCACCTTCCTGCGGTACGCGGTGGACCTGGAACACTTCTCGGTCGGCGCCCGGAGGGTGGCCGCCAGGGATGTCCGGACCGTACTGGCCGAGGACGGTTACGCCGCCTTCGACAAGGCCTTCGACGGCTCCCCGCTGCGCGCCGGTGAGGACATGTTCACGGTCGGGGCGACCACCGTCTTCGTGCTGCCCGAACCTCATGAGGTGACGTGGTGACGGCGGATGCGTCAGGTGGCCCGGTGGCATGTCGGGCAGGAGGTTTTCCATCCACGGCAGACAACAAAAGGCAAGGAGAATATTCGCTCCTTGCCACTCTCAATGTATAGCGCACCAGGGGGCTTGCGGCAAGGCCCGGGGCGTGCCGCAGAATAGTTGATCAAGGCCGGGGACCTGCGGAAACGGCAGACACGCGAGGTGTGTGCCGCTGTCGACGCAGGGGTGCGCGCGCCGCGGGACTACGCGGAGCGACCGGCCGAAACTCAACCTTGTCACCTGGGGGCTTTGTGATTGACGTGATCGTGGTCGGCAGCGGACCGACCGGCCTGATGCTGGCCGGCGAGCTGCGACTGGCGGGGGTGCGGACGGTCGTGCTCGAGAAGCTGGCCGAGCCGACCGCGGAGTCCCGCGGGCGCGGTCTGCACGTACGCAGCGTCGAGGTGATGGACCAGCGTGGTCTGTTGGAGCGGTTCCGCGAGGTCAGCGAGCCGTTCTCGGTCGGCGGCCCCTTCGCCGCCTTCCCCACACCGTGGCCGGAGCAGATGGACACCGCCCACCCGTACGGCCTCGCCATGCCGCAGCCGGTCACCGAGCGGGTGCTGGCCGAGCGTGCCGTCGAGCTCGGTGCCGAGATACGGCGCGGCTGCGAGGTGGTCGGGCTGAGCCAGGACGAGGACGGGGTGACCGTCGAGCTGGCGAGCGGGGGCGGCGCCCCCGCCCATGAGGGCGTAGCCGGTGGGGGAGGTACGCGCCTGCGCTCGCGCTACGTCGTCGGCTGCGACGGCGGCCGCAGCGCGGTGCGCAAGCTGCTCGGCGTCGGTTTCCCCGGTGAGCCTCCCACGGTCGAGACGCTGCTGGGCGACCTGGAGGTGACCGAGGATCCGGCGACGGTGGCCGCCGTGACAGCCGAGATCGGTAAGACCTACGCACGGTTCGGCGTCATCCCCAACCCGGACGGGACGACGTACCGCGTCATCGTGCCCGCCGACGGAGTGGCCGAGGAGCGTGCCGCGCCGACCCTCGAGGAGTTCAAGCAGCGGCTGCGGGAGGTCGCGGGCACCGACTTCGGCGTGCACTCGCCGCGCTGGCTGTCCCGGTTCGGCGACGCCACCCGGCAGGCCGAGCGCTACCGTGTCGGCCGGGTGCTGCTGGCCGGTGACGCGGCGCACATCCACCCGCCGGTCGGTGGGCAGGGGCTCAACACCGGCGTGCAGGACGCGTTCAACCTGGGCTGGAAGCTGGGCGCTGCGGTCAACGGTTGGGCGCCGGAGGGCCTGTTGGACAGTTACCACACCGAACGGCACCCGGTGGGCGCCCGCGTGGTGAGCAACACCCGTGCCCAGAGCGTGCTGTTGGGGACCGACGCGGGTGCGGTCGCGTTGAAGGAGATGTTCTCGGAGCTGTTGGAATTCGAGGTCGTGAACCGGTACGTGACCGAGATGATCACCGCGGTCGGGGTCCGTTACGACTTCGGCGAGGGCCACGAACTGCTCGGCCGGCGCATGCGGGATCTGAAGACGGAGCAGGGGCGCCTCTACGAGCTGATGCGCGGCGGCCGTGGTCTGCTGCTCGACCGGACGGGCCGGCTCTCCGTGGAGGGCTGGGCGGACCGGGTCGACCACGTCGTCGACGCCGGCGCGGAACTGGATGTGCCCGCGGTGCTGCTGCGGCCGGACGGCCACGTGGCCTGGGTCGGTGAGGACCAGCAGGAGCTGCTCAGCCGACTGCCGCAGTGGTTCGGTGCTCCGTCAGTCGAGCGCGCCGCCTGACCGGGAAACCACCTGTCCGGCCCGGCCCCCGACCTCGATGGTGCCATCGGGGTGGGGGAGGGTCAGGATCTGTGAGCCGCTGCCCTGACGGATGTCCAGGGCGCGGCCCTGCTCGTGGGTGAGCACGATCGCCGCCGCGCCCGTAGCCTCGTCCTCGACGACACCGTCATCGCGCCGGGGGAACGCGCGGGCGCGCACCCGCCCCGCGCCCTCGTCCTGCCACGCCCACGCGTACAGCCACCCCTCACCCTCGGGCGGGGCGGGCAGCGCCTCGACCTCGGCCGGCGAGGCGAAGCGTTCGGTGCGCCGGCCCGACGCCCACTCGGCACGCCCGCGCACCCAGGTGAGGTCGCCGTCCCGGCGGACGGGGACCTCACCGGCGGGCGGGCGGAGCACGTCGGCGCCCAGCAGCCACGCGACGCCGACGAGTGGATGCCCGGCGAACGCGAGCCGGGCGGACGGCGTCCAGATGTCGACCAGCCCGCGCTCGACATCGTCGATGAACACGGTCTCGCTGTAACCGAGTTCGGCCGCGAGCTCCTGTCGGCTCCCGTCGCCGCGTACGGCGGCGCCGTCGCGTACGACGCCGAGCGTGTTGCCGCCCCGGCCGTCGGGGCCGCCGAAGACACTGAGCACCTGGATGTCGGTCATCCCGGCATTCAACATCACCGATCACCTCCGTGCCCGTGTCCGCCCTCTTCGCCTTCGGCGCGGTCCTCGCCGATGCCCCGTCGCCACGAGCGGATGCGGCGCAGCCCCCAGACGGTCAGAGCGCCGAGCAGCGCCGCGAGGTAATCGCCGAGGACATCGTGCAGGAGGAAGTCGGGCAGTCGATGCATACGGCTCAGGCTCCGGGCCCTCCCCGGGCCGGCGGTCGGCTGCGATCGGTTGTGAACATCTCCGGCGCGGCGGCGGCCGGACTGGGATGATCCGGGACAGCCACGAATGGTTGCGAACGGCTGCGAACGGTTGCGAACGGGTCGATGGGAGAGCGAGTCGTGGGACGAGCGGGCCACTTAACGATGCCGGAACTGCCGTCCGGCGCGCGCCGTCGGCTCAAGCGCAAGCTGCACGAGCTGCATCTGAAGGCGGGAGCGCCGTCGATCGCGACGATTCGCCGGGAAATGCCCGAGCGGTATTCCCGGTCCGTCGTACACGGTGTGCTCGCGAGCCCGGTGATCCAGCAGCGGGATCAAGTCGTCGCGGTGGCCGAGGTGTTGGTGCGACGGGTCCGTGGAGTCGATGCGGAAAGGTTGCTCGACGAGGTGTACCGGCAGTGGGAGGAGGCCTGGACCGAGGAGGTCCAGCCGGCCGCGGCCTCGGCGACCCCGGTCTGGACCGTGTCGTACCTGGACGAGGCTCCGCGCCCGCAGTCCCGGGAGGCCAACACCCGCCTGGCGGATCTGTTCGGTCTGAGCGGCTGGTCCAAGGGCGAGCTGGCGAGACTCGTGAACCGGCAGGCGGCTGTCATGGGACATCCGCAGCCGGCGGTGGACACCTCGCGGGTTCGGCGCTGGATCGACATGGGGGAGTCCCCGCGTGATCCGGTGCCCAAGGTGCTGGCCGCCCTGTTCACCGAGCGTCTCGGTCGTGTCGTGACCATTGAGGATCTCGGGTTCGGCCGGCGTGGGCGCGCGACCAAGGGGCAGTCCGCCGACGGGCTGCCCTGGGCGCCCGAGCGGACGGCCGCGGTCCTCACCGAATTCACGGGAATGGACCTCATGCTCAACCGACGCGGTCTGGTGGGCGCGGGCGCGACGCTCGCCGCGGGTTCCGCTCTGAGCGTCACCGCGTTTTCTGCGGGCGGCGGCGCCGCCGAAGCCGCCCATGGCCATGAGCGGCAACACGCGTGCGTGGTGTGCGGAAGTCCGGCCGCGGAAGGGCTGTTGCACACCCCGGCGTCCCGGGGCGGCGTCTGTCACCCCTGCGCCCGGCGACTCGGCCACATGGCGGGCCCGGCCATGTGAGAGGTGCCGGGGACGTGCGACGATTCACTCTCCAAGGCCCCCTGACGTCCCGTCGCGAGGAGCCCGTGCGACGATCTCGGCAGTAACTCACATGATTTCAGGACCATGAGAGGGAACGTGGCATGACGGACCACACACGCCGCACCGTCCTACGAACAGCTGCCGCGACCGGCGCCCTGGCGGCGGGAACGCTCTCCGCCGCACCCGGCGCGAACGCGGCGCCCCACGGCGGCGGACACGGTGGGCATCGGCTGCCGACCTACGTATTCGTCCACGGTGCGAACAGCTCGGCCGGTGGTTGGGCGCCCTACCTGCGGGAGCTCACGCTGCTGGGCCATCGCGCCCTCGCGGTCGACCTGCCCGGCCACGGCCCGGACGCCTACTTCCCGGTCGCCTACCAGGCGCCGCAGGACCTCGAAGCGCTCAAGACGGAGCCGTCCCCGCTCGGCAAGGTGACCCTCGACGACTACACCGACCATGTGGTGGAGGTCGTCCGGCGGGTGCGGAGAAACGGCCCCGTGATCCTGGTCGGGCAGAGTCAGGGCGGACTCACCGTCAACCGGGTGGGCAACGCCGTTCCCGAACTGCTCGACCGCATCGCCTATGTCGCGGCCTTCTGCCCGGTGAAGCTGGCGACTCTGCTGGACTACCTCAAGGCACCGGAAGCCAAGGACAGCCTGGCGTTCACGATCCCCGGCGTCGCGGCGGCGCCCGAACTCGGCATCACCCGGGCCAACTGGCGTTCGGGCGACCCGAACTTCCTGGCCAAGCTCAAGGCGGCGACGGCCGCCGATTACCCGGACGCGGTGTTCCGGGCGCTGATCAATACCCTCGAACCGGACGAGACGGCGAGCATCGCCGTGACGGACGCCCGCGTCGACGCCGCGACCTGGGGTCGGATCCCCCGGACGTACATCCGCTTCAGCGAGGACCGGATGATCCCCCCGGCACTCCAGGACCGGATGATCGCCGAGGCGGACGCCCTGACCCCGCGCAACCGCTTCACGGTACGCACCGTGAAGGCCCCGCACATGGGTCCCTACCGGCGCGCCCCGCTGGTCTCGGCACTGGCGGAGCTCGCCCACGGTGTCGCCTGAGCCCGGCCCGGGGTTCCTGGCTGCCGGTCCGTCCGGCCTCGCGACGGAACCGGCCCCCCTGGGGCCTCGGTCGTTCTGCCGCAACGCCACGTCACCCGGGCGGTGACTGCTCCGAAAATACTCAGTGGTTGCGGGTGTGTGCGGGGCGGGCCCGGCGAGGCGGCCGGGTAAGGGTGATCTGACGGGTCACCTGGTGGAAGCAGGTGAGCGCGGTGACCGGTGGCAGGGCGGCGACGCCCAGGGACGGCAGTGACATGGGGGCGTGGCTGACGCACAGGGCTACCGCGAGGCCGGAGAAGAGCAGGAGCACGCCCCAGGAGTGTGCGGCGCGGCGCTGGTGTACGGCGGCACGCAGGATGGACAAGGCGGCTGCCAGCCAGGGGCCGTAGACCAGGGGCGGCCACCAGGGGCACAGACCGCGCGGCACGTACGGGGCAGCCAGGTTCTCCAGGAGCGGATAGGAGATCACTCCGCCGAGCATGCTGGCCGCCGCCACGATCAGTGCGGTCAGCGCGGCCAGGGTGGAACTGAGCAGCCGTGTCCACTGCAACGTCCCGGGCTGCCAGCCGCGGCGTCGGCGATGCCGGGGATGGCTGTGCACACCCCCGGCCCGTGGTGTGGCAGCCGTGCGCCCGGCCTGACGAGGCGCCTGGCCTGGTTCTGTTCCGTGCCATACATGGGGGTAATCGGGTGCGGGGGCGAAGGAGCAGGCCTCTGTTCCCACGGAGGCATGGAGTGGTTCCCCCAGGAGGGATCCGGCGGTTCGCACGGGCTGCTCGTTTGCCGCTCTCGGTTGGGGAACGTGCGGCTTGTGGTCATGCATGGCAGGGCGGCCCGCACCGTCGGGAGTGCTCGTCGGTGCTGTGCGCACCATGTGCCGACTCTTCCGCTGTCACCGCAGCGCCTCCCAGGACTTGTGGAAATCGGCCTGGAGGCGGGCGAGCGTGGCCAGATACCCCTCCAGCAAATCCGAGTCTGCCGGCCCGTCCGGCCGTTGCATCCCGGCGTTCACCGTGCGGTGACCGGACCGGACGGACAAGGCTGCCGCCCACCGGGCGGGAAAAGAAGAGGCCCGTAGGACCCTGGTGGCGCCGGGACGGTCGTGGCCGTCGGGTACGGGCTGCTGCGGTTCGGATGACATCACGCTGCCCCAACGAACGAGAGGCCGACGCAGTTGACCGACATTTGGGTGAATACCACCCAACTCCACAATTTTTGAGCACACCTTGCATTGGCCGGTCATAACATCGCATACTGGTGTAATGGGGGAGACGGTGCGGGCTCGTGCCTGCACGCCTGCCGCTGCCTGCCCCGTCCGCGCTTGTCCATGATCGGCCTCGCCGAGAAATTGTCTTTCGGGGCGGAAGGGACATCCTTCCGTCGCGGGCACTCGTCCCCACCGCCGACGGCCCGTCGCAGTCCCCCATCGGTGCTGCCGCGTCCCACGCCCTGATGCGGAATCGACCGAAGTTGGATTGGCTTCGACCGGCACGAGGACATCGACCGGCCGCCCGGGGTGGACGAGTACGTGGTCAAGCCGAAGCTCGGCGCGGACTCCATAGGCCTGGAGATCGTCCCCCAAGACCGGCGCTGGACACCCTGGAATACGGCGGTGTGCTCGTCCAGCCCCGCATCCGCTTCCGCCCGGCCAGTCCCCGCTACGGGCGGTGTGTCGGCAAGGGCGTGAGCTTCGGCCAGCGGGCGAGGACGCGTCGGCGCATGTCCGCGCAGAGTCGGCTCAGACAGCTCAGATCGGCCCGGTCGGCGGTCATCCGGCCGACGACACCGAGCCGGTGGGCCAGGCGTTGCCGGGCGGTCGCGGTGCCCCATGCCCAGTCCTGGCCGGTGACACGTGCCAACTGGTCGGTGGTCCCGCGCTCGGCCCGCGGGACGAGCGCGTCGCCGCGGAGCAGCCAGCCGGCGCACGCGTCGGTGAGATCACCGCGCGGTTCGGTGCCGGTCGCGGTGCGCCACGCCGAGCGGTAGGCGGCTTCGGCGCGGCCGAGGAGCGGTTCGGGGGCGGAGGTGGCGCACCAGCACGTCGGGAAGCCGATGCGCAGGTAGGCGAGTTCCATCAGGCCGTTGCCGAGAGAGGCCTGTTCGAAGTCGATGAACCGGATCCCGTCGGCGGTGTGCAGATCGTTGCCCGGACACGGGTCACCGTGCAGCAACGCGTACCCCGGCGCCTCGCCGAGGCGGTGCACGAGGTCGTCGAGCTGGCCGGGCGCGGGGGCCGGCACGGGGACCCCGAGGGTCTCGGCCAGCCTGAGGAAGGCGGCCGCGTCGTGGTGTCCCGGGCCCGACCACGCGGGGAGCGCGCCGACGTCGCCCGGTCCGGTCGTCGCGTGCAGCCGCGCCAGGGTCGCGGCGTAACCGATGATCCAGTCGCCGGGCGGGCGGTGGTGGTCCATGTGCTCCAGGACCAGGACGCGCTGCGGGGGATCGGTGCCGAGGAGCGCGGGCACCACGGGAGGGTCGGCGCGGGCGGCGAGCCGCAGCGCGGTCACTTCGCGGTCGTGGCGCTCCGCGGCGTCCGGGCCCGCCACGGCCTGTTTGACCACGGCCCGCGCCCCGCCCAGCTCGACGCGCCACACGTGTGAGCGTGGGCTGCTCTCCAGCAGGCGAGCCTGCCGGGGCCGGCCCAGCTCGTCCCGCAGCGCTTCGCCGAACGGCAGCCGTGGTGACATGAGTTCATCCTTCCGCGCCGGAGGCGGGCCTCCGAGCCCGCCACGGGCGTCACAGTAGGCCGGAGGCGCAGTGGTCGGCCACGGGATTGTCGCGTGCGCGGATCAGTTTCCCGGCCGGTGCCGGAAGGTGTCTCTCACGCCGCCGTGCGTGCCTGCTCGGGGCCTTCCGGGCGGTGGCTCTCCGCGCCGAACTCCACCGCCGTCATCCGTTCGCGCGAGGTCCGGTCGAGGAGCACCACCGAGGCCGCCTCGGCCACCACTCCGGGAACCGCGCCCGAGTCCTTCTCGGCTTGTGCGGACAGCGCGAGCAGCAGCCGGTCGAGCCTTCGCCGGTGGCGGGCGAACACCCGGCCCGGCGCCCAGCGGCCTCGGGCCCGCTGCCCCGCGAGGGCTTCGGCGGCGCCGACGTCCAGCAGCACCAGATGCAGTTCGCGGCCCTGGCGCCCGGCGGACCGGGCCAGCCAGCGGCGCAACCACGGCCGACTGCCGCAGTCGTGCACCAGCAGCGGCCCGCCCGCGCGCACCGCGGCGCGCAGCCGGCGGACGTGCTCCAACCGTGCCCAGGGCCGGTACACCGCGTACGGCAGACGCTCCGGCATCAGCGCCTGGCAGGCGACGTGGACATCCCGGGGATCGACGGCCGCCGCGGCCTCGGACCACCGGCGCAGCAGGGTGCTCTTGCCGCTGCCGGGCAGGCCGGAAACGACCACCACGGCACCTGCGGGATAGCACAACACGGCCGGGGCGCCTGCCCGGTCCCGGAAGTCCACCAACCCGCGCGGACGCACACCCGGCCCTCGGTCCCCGTACGGAACGGCCCGTACGTCCACCGTGTCCGGCCTGCCTGTATCGCCCACTGCCGCCCCTTGTCCGTGCCGACGTGCCCCACGGCCTCGTACGGGCCGCCCGTCGGCCCTCGAGAACCTCGCGCGTCCGCCCCCGCCGGGGCATGAGCGGGGACAGTCTGGGAGACGTCGCGGGGAGCCCGTCGGTTTCTGCGACCGGGACATTTACGGATGGTAGGACGCGATGACACCCTATCGGCCGGAAGCGGCCCAGCGTCCGACTGTCCGGTGGACCGTCGTGGATCAGCGGGCGGCGTCCGGTGCGTGCGTTCGCGAGGCGGAGGGCAGACCTCGTACCGGTCGCACTCGGGCGAGCCCGACAACGCGGCGAGTTCCCCCGGCCACCGCTGGGAGGTGTCCCCGGCGGTAGGCGTCGGGAGTCCGCGAAGATCCGTCGGATGGGCCCTGGCCGGAAGCCGGTGTCAGAGTGATGCGGAGGAAGCGGGGTCGGTAGATGCTCGCGCGGTCGATGACGTCACGCGGTCGGAGACTGTTGACGTTGTACGAGACGACGAGCTCGCCGTGGGAGGCGAGTTCCGGGTGTTCGTGGGCGTTGTAGGCGTAGACGTTCTGGTTGCGGTAGGTGCCGTGCGGTCCTGACTCGGGTGCGGTGTAGACCGTGCGGGGTGTGCTGAAGGGACCGCCGGGGGAGCGGGACCAGGCGAGTTGGAGTTCCGCGCTGAACGGCAGGTCCGCCCGCTGCGTGAGCAGGGCGTACCAACGGCCGTGGCGGACCACGCTGACTTCGTCCGCGGTGCGCAGCGGCGTCCCGTCCGGACCGGACAGCCGGGCGGCACGGGACTCGTCGGGGGACCAGGTGCCGTGGGCGGTCCGGTACTGCCAGGGGCGGCGCAGATCGGACCCGGCGACTCGGGCCAAGCGGAGGTAGTGGCCGCCGGAAGGGGCTTTCTCGGTGCCGTAGATGTAGGTGTGGTTCCGCTGCCGGTCCAGCCACGCCCCCCAGGCCGTGCGGGTCGCGGACGGCAGCGGGGTGACCGACCGCGGCCGGGCGAGCCGGCCCTGGCCGAACCTGGCCAGGACGTTTCCCCGCCAGGCCACGTCGAGTGGACCGGGCCCGGTGCGGGCGTAGCGCGCGTAGACGACCGCGACACCGTGACCGTCGGGAACACCGGCCCGGGCCCAGTACCAGTGGCCGGGGCCGGACACCAGGGACGCGGCACGGCCGGAGGCGTCCCGCCCGGTGATGGTGCGGGGACCGTCGGCGCTCCACAGCACGAAGCTGTTGTGGACGAAGGGCGTCGGCCCGCCGTCATGGGTGGTGGGTGGCCGGGAGCCGTCGGGCCGTACGGTGCCGAGAAAGGTGTCGGAGAAGATCCAGAGTTGACCGGCGGGCGTCGGTACGGAGTAGGTGCTGTCCCCGCCGGTCCAGTGGTGCGGTGAGCGGCCGCGTTCGGCGTACCCGGTGAAGGCGTCGTTCAGCGCGTGGAGCGGGCGCACCCCGGCCACCCGGGGCACAGTCGTGGCGGGCTGCGGGGCGGGTGGCAGGAACGCGCAGGTGGCGGTGAGGGCCGCGAGCAACAGCGCACGGGGCACCCGCGACCCGGCCGCGGCCGCGAGCGCGGCGCGGATCCGGCTCCATGGCGACGGAGGCATTGTCATGGCAGGACCAACGAGTCGGAGGGGCCGGTGGTTGCTGCCCGCTCAGCGGTCGGTGGCGAACAGCATAAGCGCCGTTAGTCCGAAAATCACTTTGACATGCACGCTCTGAGTGGCATTTAGTTCTATTTACTAGGACCATTTCAGTTGGGGAGCACGTCATACTTACGAAGCGCAAAGGACTGACGGCCGCGGGATTCGTCGCCCTGATAACGGCAGCGTCCGTTTCCTGCGGACCCGCCGAACAGCTCAGTGCGGAAGCGAAGGTGCAGCGCGCCTTCGACAAGCTGGGACAGCAGAAGTCCCTTTCCGCGGACATCAGCCTTGACGCGAACGCGGACGAGATCTACGCCGCGCTGAAGGACACCGAGGACTTCGAGCGCCGCGACGCCGACCTGCTCGAAGGCCTCAAGCTCACCTCCGCCTCCGCGTTCGACAAGCCGCTCAAGGACGTCAAGAGCGGCGACGAGAACGGCTCGGGCGCCTTCAAGCTGGCGAAGAACGACGGCAAGGCCCTGTTGGAGGTCCGCTGCATCGGCAAGAAGTACTACGTGCGCGGTGACCTCAAGGCACTCTCGGAACTGCCTACCTCGAAGGACCGCGACGGCAGGGCGGGAATCGACGAACTCATGAGGAAGGCGGACGAACTCCCCTCTTCCATGGGCGCGGTCAAGAGCGCGGTCAAGGGCGAATGGGTCGTGCTCGACGCCGATGCCTTCAAGGAACTGGCCGAAAAACGCGGCAAGAGCGGGAGCGGAGCCCTGGGCGAGGAGGAGCAGCTCGACCCGAAGAGCCAACAGCAGATCTTCGACGCCCTGCGGAAGGCGCTCGGTGACAACGCCGAATTCAAGGCCGCCGGCAAGAAGGGTGGTGCGGACCACGTGAAGGTCACCGTGCCGGCGAAGAAGGTCTCCGAGGACCTCGTCAAGGCCCTCGAGCCGCTGCGGAAGAAGCTGGGCAAGGGCGGTAAGCCGTCCGGGCCGGGCGACACCCCGAAGAAGGACGTCACCGTCGACGTGGCCATCAAGAACGGCATGGTCTCCACCCTGACCCTCGACGTATCCCAGCTGGACGAGAAGGTCAAGGGGAAGCTGCCGCTGGTCATCGGCCTCGGCGGTGGCGCCGGTGGTGTCATGGCACCGTCCGGCGCGCAGGAGCTGAAGCCGCAGGACCTCGTCGCGGCGATGATGCGCCTCGCCATGGACAGGATGGGCGAGCGCGGCACCCCGGACGGCCTCGGCGGCGTACGGATCTGACGCCGGGAGTTCAACGGACGCACGCCCGGCCCGCCTCCCCCCCCAGCCCTGCCCCGCGGTTTCGAAGCCGCCGCGGGCGGGGCAAGGAGGGGGTGAGCGGAAGGGGGCAGCGTGACGGAGGGAAGCTCGCGTCATCCGAAGGAAGAAATCATCGCGCTGCGCATGAAGGAGTACGAATCACTGCGGGCCGAGGTGACCCAACGCGTCAACGCCCGGCAGCAGATCGCGGGCTTCGCCGGTGTGATCTCGGCTCTGCTGTCCACGGGCAGCGGATTCGCCCTCGGCAGCTGGAAGCTGTACCTCGCAGTGATGATCATGGGGCTCGCCGTCCTCTGGCTGCGGGACAGCAACCAGGCGATTCAGCGGATCGGGGTACACCTTCAGCACATCGAGGACGACGTCAATCAACTGTCCCAAGAGATCTACGGCCGCCGGGCCCTGAGCTGGGAGACCCGCAGGCAGCGGCAGCGTGACCGGGAGAAGAAGGTCTGGAAGCTGGGCGGCAGCGCCGGCGGATGGCATTTGAAGGACCCCGCCCGTCACCTGCCTCCGCCGCCGTAGCGTCTTTCCGTCGTCCCGGCAACGTTGCCCGGGTTCGCGTCGGGACGCCCTCGCGCCGCGTCGTACCATCCCCGCCATGAGCCAGCTCCTGACGGTCGACCTGCCCGTGGCAGTGCGCGCGCACAGACTCCGGACCAGCCGCGGAAGCTTCGCGGTCCTCGAAGCGCCTCCGCACGGAGGCGCTTCACGGGCCACCGCCCTGTTGGTGCCCGGATTCACCGGCAGCAAGGAGGACTTCATCCCCCTGCTGGAGCCGCTGGCCGCGGCGGGGGTGCGCGTGGTGGCCATGGACGGACGCGGTCAGCACGAAACCGGGGGGCCCGAGGAACCGGCCCGTTACGGACAGACGGAGGTGGCCCGGGACGTCATCGCCGTCACCGAAGCCCTGGGCGAAGGCCCCACCCACCTGGTGGGGCACTCCTACGGGGGGCTCGTGGCGCGCGCCGCGGTCATCGAGGCGGCTGCGCGCGGGGCGGTTCCCTGGGCCTCGTTGACGGTCATGAACAGCGGCCCCGCCGCCGTGTCCGAGCAGCAGCGGGAACGACTGGGCATGCTGGTCACGGCACTCGGCAGCGTGAGCATGGAAGACATCTGGGAGTTCATCGGCCGGTCCGAAGCCGACGGTGTTCCCCCGAAGGCCGCCGAGTTCATGCGGCGGCGTTGGCTCAACAACGTCCCCGACCACCTGCGCGCCGCGGGGACGCAGATGATCGAAGAGCCCGACCGCGTCGAGGAGTTGGCGCGCGTGCCCGTCCCCAAGATGGTCATCTCCGGATCCCCGGACACCACCTGGGAACCCTCCCAGCTGTCGGACATGGCCGAGCGCCTGTCCGCGGTGCTGCTCCCGATCCCCGGTGCCGGGCATTCGCCGAACGTGCACCGCCCCGGCGAGGTGGCGGCCGGACTGCTCGCTTTCTGGAACGACCGGACGTAGGAAGGGACTTCGACGAGCGGGCGGAGCCCGGAGCCGCACCCGGAGTCGGCCGTCCTCCTCGCGGCCCTCGTTCCGGCCCGCCACCGGTCCTGGGGACGCGCCCCGACGGAGTCCGCGGCGATCCGGTGGGCTGCCGGATCGGCTGAACGTGCGACTTCTCCGCGCCGTGTGCCTCGCCCTCACCGCACTCGTGATGGCGAGCTGCGCTGTGCCACCGGCCGAACCCGCCGCCGGTCGTGGACACCGGCGTCCGCGCCCTCGTCGTCCGCGCGGTCGGCGGGGTGAGTCCCCGCCACCGGGTACACCGTCACCGCCCACACGGACGGCTGCCAGGCCGCCGCGTAGCGCGTCCTCTACGGAGACCAACGACGTTGGTTCCGGGCCCAGGCCACCGTCAACGACCTGCGCTCCGAGGCGGGCGCCCGGATGGTGGCCGACCCGCGCTTCCGCGCCGCCCTGGCCCGGTGGAACCGCTATTACGGCGGACAGCGGGCCAACTGGAGTGGTGACGAAGGCTGGTGGGAGAGCTACATCGCCGACGAGGACTCCTCGTGGGCGAACCACGGCATCTCGGGGCCGGGCATCAAGGACCACGTGAAGGTGTATTCGGGGGCATACCTGGGCGGCCGCATGACGATCTGCCTGAGCCCGGGGGAAGAGGTCTATTACAACGGAGCGGCCAACGACGACGGCGCCTCCCACACCTGGGCGGCGAGCTGCTGAACACCTGCGCCCGAAGGGCCCCGCTCCGGAGCGGGGCCCCTCGGGGCCCGATCGTGTCGGCACCCCCCGGGCACGCCAGGCGAAGGGCAGAGTGGGGCCATGGACTACATCCCTCATTTCCGGCGCGAGGTCCTGGCGTTCGAGGCCGCGGCCCGCCGGGCGGCCGAAGCCGACGTCGCTCCTCTGGTGCCCTCCTGCCCGGGCTGGTCGGTCTCCGAGCTGGTCGGACATCTGGGCGCGGTGCACAGGACCGTGGCCCGCGTCATCAGGGAACGCCGCCGCGAGCCGCTGGACGGCACGGACCTCAGCACCCTCGAACTCCCCGCCGACCGCGCGGGCTGGCCGACGGCACTGGAGCTCGCGCCTGCCGACCGAGGACCGGTTCCGGTGAGCCTGATCGACTGGTTCGGTGACGGGGCCTCGGCCCTGGAGAGACAGTTCAGGGACAGCGGCACGGACGAGCCGGTGTGGACCTGGTCGCGGGAGCAGACCACCGGCTTCTGGCTGCGGGTCCAGGCGATCGAGGCGGCCGTGCACCGCTGGGACGCCGAGAACGCGCTCGGGACGGCCCGGCCGGTCGCGTCCGAGCTCGCGGCGGACGCGGTGGGCCAGACCTTCGAGGTCATGGTGCCGGCCCGGCGGGCCGCGGCAGCCGCCCCGCCCGGGTCGGGCGAACGGTTCCGGTTCCGGCGCACCGACGGCATCCGGGCATGGACGGTGCGCTTCGACGGCGACGACGTCCGGCTCGACGACCGTACCGGCCCTGGTGACGTCGAGCTGGCCGGTACGGCGTCGGACCTGATGTTGTTCCTCTGGAACCGGATCCCCGTGGACCGGCTGGAGGTGAACGGGGACCAGGCTGTGCTCGACCGGTACTTCACCCTCGTTCCGCCCATGTGACGGTACGGCCGGGGGCGGAGTCGGGGCCGGGGCGTGCGACGTCCCACGGTGCTCGCGCTCGACCGGGGGAATTCCGGTCGGCGCCCGCGTCACTTGATGACGACGTTGTGGGCGGGAGTGACCTCCGGGCGCAGGTCGCCGTATCCGAGGTCGGCCAGGATCGGCCCGAGCGCGGTGGCGAAGATTTCGAAGGCCTCGGGGGATTCCCAGACCTCGGTGACCCGCCATCCCCCCTCGACCGGTCCGGAGGCGTGCGCGAGCAACCCGGGAACCGGCAGATCGTCCGTGCTGGTGAAGCCGCGTCCGTCGGTGACGCGTTCGACGCACATGTCGTAGAGGTCCTGAGCCGCGCCGGGGGCGTTGAACGTGACGATGATGGCCATGGCGGTTCCTGTCTGTCGCGGTGTCGGTGGATCCGGAACGTGCCGTGCGACCTGCCCCGCCGGGCCCCGTGGACCGGGCCCCCGGCGTGGCCGACCCGCCCCTCGGCACCCCCTCTGGCTCCCCGTCCCGTGGCCACGGCATCCCCGGCCGTGACGGCTTGTCGGCGCGTTGGCCACCGGGCCGGAGGCTCGGGGCGCGGGCGCGAGGGCCGGACGGGCTCACCGCTTACCGCGCGCCCGGCGCCGTCGCTTCCGGGCACCCGCGTGCCGCGGCCTCCGTCTCTTCGTCGGCCGGCTCCCCCCGGCCGGCGACGGCCCGCTCTGTGCCACACGGCCGCGTAGGCCGTCCTGAGCCCCCTGACCGCGTCCAGGTCGCCCGGAGGCGGACCATGGCCCCGCCGACGACGAAGGCGCCCACCCGCGGCCTGAGCCGGGGGTGGGCGCCTTCGTGGCTGTCACGGGCCGTGGGGCCCACGCGCGAGGGCGCGGGTCCGGTGGCCGGTCGGGGCTAGGCCTTCTCGGCCCCGGCCTGCTGCAGCTCGGTCTCCTGCTTGACGCGGGCGACCCGGCCGCGGACGACGAACCAGCCGCCGACCAGCGCTGCCGCGATGAGCGGCAGGCACAGCACGGTGGTGCGGCTGGCGCCCTCGTCGGCCGCCATCAGACCCAGCACGCTCGCCAGGAAGACCAGCGTGATGATCTGGGTGTACGGGGCCCAGGGCAGCCGGTACCCGGGGCGGGTGACGCGGCCGTCCTTGGAGCGGTGCCAGAAGAGCAGCGAGCAGAGCATGATCATGCCCCAGGTGCCGATGATGCCGATCGCGGCGAAGTTCAGCACGATCTCGAAGGCGTTCTCGGGGACGACGAAGTTGAGGCCGACGCCGAGGACACAGAAGAACGCGGTGAGCAGGATGCCGCCGTAGGGGACCTGGCCCTTGTTCATCAGGCCGGTGAACTTCGGGGCCGAGCCCGACATGGCCATCGAACGCAGGATCCGGCCGGTCGAGTAGAGACCCGAGTTGAGGCTGGAGAGCGCCGCGGTGAGAACGACGAGGTTCATCACGCCGGCCGCGTACGGGACGCCGATCTTGCCCAGGACGGTGACGAAGGGGCTCTCGTCGCCGGTGAAGGCGGTGTAGGGCAGGAGCAGGGCCAGCAGGATGACCGAGCCGACGTAGAAGAGACCGACACGCCACATGATCGAGTTGATCGCCTTCGGCATGATCTTCTCGGGGTTCTTGGTCTCACCCGCCGCGACACCGCACAGCTCGACCGAGGCGTAGGCGAAGACGACACCCTGGATGACCATCAGCATGGGCATCACACCGGTCGGGAAGACACCGCCGTTGTCGGTGATGTTGGCCAGGCCCGGGGTGCTGCCGCCGACGTCGTGCTGGGTGACCAGCAGGAAGATGCCGATGAACATGAAGAGGACCAGCGCGCCGACCTTGATGATCGCGAACCAGAACTCCATCTCGCCGAAGTACTTCACCGAGATCAGGTTCACGGTGAGGACGATCGCGAGGGCGATCAGCGCGAGCACCCACTGCGGAATGTCGCTGAACATTCCCCAGTAGTGGGTGTAGGTGGCGACGGCGGTGATGTCGGCGATGCCGGTGGTCGCCCAGTTGAGGAAGTACAGCCAGCCGGCGGTGAACGCGCCCTTCTCGCCCATGAACTCACGGGCGTAGGAGACGAACGCGCCGGAGGACGGACGGTAGAGCACGAGCTCGCCGAGCGCCCGGACGACGAAGAAGGCGAAGACGCCGCAGACGGCGTACGCGATGAAGAGGGAAGGGCCCGCGTTGGCGAGGCGGCCGCCGGCGCCGAGGAAGAGGCCGGTGCCGATCGCTCCGCCGATCGCGATCATGTTGACGTGGCGGGACTTGAGGTCCTTGCTGTAGCCCGCGTCTCCGGCGTCGACGTGCGTGGACGTCGTCGCCGGGGCGGATACATCGGGCTCGGTGCCGGCCGCAGTGAGGGTGCGGTCACTCATGTATGTCTTCGCCTTCATTGGAGGGGGGAGCAGGATCGGGCCGTACGACTCCGTCGAGGGTGATCTCCGTGTGCGGGGACGGGCGGCCTGAGCGGCCGACCACCCGGCACCGCTGAGCGGCAGCCTCGACGGATGGCCCGGTGCCCGGGACACGGCTGGCGACGCCGCTTCCCGAGGGCTTCGGAAGGGATGGACCGGTGGGCCCGAGGCGTCCCGGTGCTCTTCGATATCTCATCGATGATCTTGGGGGTGCCGGTTGCCCGAGGCCCGAATGATCCGGACGTGGAAGAAGGCGCCGAGCACCCCGGGGGATGGATTCGGACTTCTCTTCCCTGTCTTGATCAGTTCTTGTGGTGAGGACGCTCGCCGTGGGCTAAGCGCCGTCGGCGCCCCGAGGGGCGCGGAGGCCGAACACCTGCGGGGTGTGTCGTGCCTCCCCGGTGACAGACAGCGTCGCCGCGGGAAGCTTGCGCCCCGGAGCGTGGCCGAGCACCGCTTCCGTGGCGCTGACGCGCCCCGGTGCTCCGCCGGCTGTCTGACAAGTCCATGCGGTGAATGGTGTGAGGCGCGCTAGGTAATCGTCAAGAGTTTACGAAAACTTGTTTTTACCGGCTACTCACGGTAGGACCCCCCTGGTCAGCGGCTTTCTACCCGGCGGTTACCGCGCTGTACGCAGGCGCGCCAGTGACGCAAGACACGCCCTCTTGGGTAGGTGTGGGGCATTCATCACGGTGAAAAAGCGGCATAAACGCGCGACGAGGAGGCCGCGGCCCACCAGGGTCCGCGGCCTCCTCGGCCGTATCCGCCGCCCGGCGGCTCAGCGGTAGCGGGCGCGCCCGACGCCGGCGGCGATGGTCAGCGGGACCGTCAGCACGGCGGCGATCAGGAAGAGGGCGCGGTACGCGTGGTGGTCGGCCGCGCCCGCGGCGAGACCGCTGGCGAGCGCGCTGCCGACGTACAGGGCCACGCCGAACATCGCCACCCCGGTCGCCCGGGCCGTCGGGGCGAGCACCGTCGCCCAGGACTGGACCGTGGAGTGCATGAACGACCAGCCGCCCCCCAGGAGCAGCGCCGTCACCACCAGCGCGGGCACCGACAGGCTCACCGCCGCGATCGTGTAGGCCACGGCCATCTGTACCCCGCCGATGAGGATGATCATGGCCGGGCTCCACCGGCCGACCAGCCGCTTGACCAGCTGAGCCGCTGCCATGGACCCCACCCCGTACAGCGCGGACACCGCACCCGCCACCGCGGTCGGCACCCCCCGGGACTCCAGGGCCGGGGCCAGATAGGTCAGGAATCCCAGCAGCACCGCCCCTTCGAGCAGGGCGACGGCCATTACGTACCACTGCCAGCGCGAGCGCATCACCACCCGGATCGGGGCGAGCAGCGAAGGTGTGGGCTCACGCTCGGGCTCGGCCAGCCGCCGCAGGGCCACCGCGAGGTACGCGGCGAACACACCCGGCAGTGCGAACACCAGCCGCCAGCTGACGTAGTGCGCCAGCGCTCCCGCCACCACGGTGGCCACCGCCGTGCCCAGGGCGAACGCCGTCATCAGCTCGCTGAGCGGGCGTTGCCGCACCTCGGCGGGCACCGTGTCGCCCACGTAGGTGAGCGAGGCCGCGATGGACGCGGCGAAGAAGGCACCGGCCACGGCGCGGGCCACGATCAGCATCGTGGCGTTCGTGGCGGCCGCCGACACGAACGCCGCCAGGGCCGCGCCCATCAGCGAGAACCGCATCACCGCGACCCGGCCCACCCGGTCGCTGGCGAGCCCCCACACCGGCTGCATCAGCCCGTAGCAGAGGTAGTAGCCGCTGGCCGCGAGCACCATGGTCGGCAGCGGGACACCGAGCCGGGCACCGATCACCACCAGCATCGGGGCGATGCAGAAGCGGTCGAAGTTGCTGATGAACCCGGCCGCGCGCAGCAGTCGTAACGAAGCCGGCGGCAGGCCCGTCGGCGGCGGGGCGGTGGGTGCGGTCGTCGTGGTCACGGAGACGGTGTCCTTCCTTCAACTCTTCAACCGGACACCCCAAGCCCATCACCCGGCCGGACGTCTTTCCCCGCTCAGCCGATTACCATCACTCACAGCCTGCCGGGCGGCGGGCCGGGTGACGTCACGGGTGGGGGAGCGGGCGGGAGATGCCGGGGAACGGGAACGGCTACGGCACGGACCGCAGCACCCCGCGCAAGGAGCTCGGCGCCTTCCTGCGCTCCCGCCGGGAACGCCTCACCCCCGCGCAGATGGGCCTGCCGGGATCACCGCGCCGCCGCACCCCCGGGCTGCGCCGCGGCGAAGTGGCCGAACTGGCCGGCATCAGCGACTCCTGGTACGCCTGGCTGGAACAAGGCAGGGTCCGCACCTCGGAACAGGTCCTGCGCTCGGTGGCACGCGCCCTGCGCCTGGACGAGGCGGAGACCGCGCACGTGCTCTCGTTCGTCGAGGACACAGCGACGGAGGAGCCCGCACCGGGGTGGGTGTCACGGAATCTGCTGTCGCTGGTGGAGGCGATGGCGCCGAACCCGGCCGTGGTGATCGACCCGCACTGGGACCTGCTGGCGTGGAACGCCGGTTACGCGGCGCTGCTCACCGATCCGGCACGGCTGGCGCCCAAGCAGCGAAATCTCCTGTGGCTGGTGTTCCGGTGGCCACCGAGCCGGCGGTTGCTCGCCCAGTGGGAGCCGGAGGCGCGGAGCCTGCTCGGACAGTTCCGCGCGCACGCCGCCCGGCACCCCGACGACCGGCGGTACGCGGAAATCGTCGACGAACTCATGGCCGATCCCGACGCGGCCCGCTGGTACGCGGAGCGGGCGATCGCCGAATTCCAACCCGCCGTGCGGCATTTCCGTCACCCCACCGCGGGGGATCTCCGGCTGCGCTACGTCAAGCTCGCGGCGGTCGAGGAACCGGGCCATCACTTCCTCGCCTACCTGCCCGACGACCGGTCCACCGGGGACGGGTTGCGCACGCTCACCGGGCAGGCGTGAGAGCCGCCCGTCGCCGGGCGGCTCTCACCTCACAGATCGCGGGTCAGCTCGTCAGGACGGCCTTCATCACCGACCCGTCGGCGACGGCGGCCAGTGCGTCCGCGTGCCGCTCCAGCGGGAACGACGTCACCAGGCTCGCGAGGTCGAAGCGGGCCGCGAGCGCCGGCAGCAGTCGTACGTACTCGACGAGGTGGGCTCCGGTGAACGCCCAGGAGCCGATGACGTCGAGCTGGCGGTAGACGATCTGATGCGGGTTGATCAAGGTGTCACCCGCGTCCGTGTACTGGCCGATGACCAGATAGGACCCGCCCCGGCGGGCCAGGGTGAGGCCCTGCGCCACGGCCGCCGGAACACCGGCGCACTCGATGACGAGGTCCGCCCCCGCCCCGCCGGTGGCGGCCCGCACCTCGGCGAGGACGCGTTCGGGGTCGTCGGCGCCGGCGATGTCCAAGTGGACGTCGCCGATGCCCGCCCTGGCCGCGCTCTGCAGCCGTTCGGCGGGGCCGCCGACGAGGATGACCTTCGCCGCCCCGGCGAGCTGGGCGAAGGCCGCCGCGGCCAGCCCGACGGGCCCGCTGCCTTGGACCACCACGACCTCGCCGAGCCGTACGGGCCGGCGCTCGTACAGGGCGTGCACGACGGTGGGGCCCGCGCAGGCCAGTGACATGGCGGCGAGCGGATCGACGCCCTCGGCCGCCTTGACCACGGTCGTGCCGGGGTGCAGCACGATGTGGTCGGCCCAGGAGCCGGCCAGCTCCGGGCCGTCGTCCAGCGACCGGTTGACACCGTACGTGCGGCGGTTCTCGCACAGCGTCGGTTCGCGGTGCAACCGGCACGGCGGACAGACGCCGCAGGCGATGGAGGAGGCCCACATCACCGCGTCGCCGGGGGCGAGTGCCGCGCCCGTGGCGTCCTTGTGGGTGCCCGGACCCAGCTCCCGCACCACACCGAGCCCCTCATGACCCAGCACCAGCGGGGTGGGGATGGCGAGATGGCCCTGGCACAGATGCAGATCGGTGCCGCAGACCCCGCCGTGACCACAGGCGACGATCATGCCGCCGTCGGGGGCCGGCGGGATGGCGAACTCGCGGAGCGAGAGGGGCCGGCCGAACTCCTCCAGGACGACGGCGCGACCGGTCCGCGCGCCGGTCACGCGGTCACCGTCCGGAGGGTGTCGAGGAACGGCGCCGACAGGGAACGCAGCGGCTCGGTGTCGCGGCACACCACGTACTCCGGCCGCTGCCCGCCCGGCGCCTCGGGCAGGTTGGCGACGTCGTTGTAGGTCGCGATGAGCAGCCGACGGGCGAAGGGCGACATGTTGGGCGCCGACCCGTGCACGATCTCGGGCGAGAAGAAGACCACGGATCCCGCGGGCCCCTTGGGGCTGGTCATGCCGTGCCGGTCGACGTGCTCGGCGAGCTGTCGGGGTGTCAGTGAGATGTCGTCCGGGTCGAGGTGCTGCTCGGACTTGGCGTCGGCCTTGCGGCTCTCGCGCACCAGGCCGCCCCGGTGGGAGCCGGGCACGAAGATGACCGGGCCGTTGAACTCGGTGACGTCATCGAGGAACACCCCGATGTTGACCTGCCGCGGCGCGGGCAGCCCGTCGGCGATCCGCCACGCCAGATAGTCCTGGTGCCACGCCCATCGCTCGCCGCCGAAGGCGGGCTTGGCGTTGATTTTGAACTGGTAGACATACACGTCGTCGGTGAGCAGCTGTTGGACGGGGCCGAGCACCCGGGCGTCGCGGATGAGCCCGGCGAACTCCGGCTGCCGGTGGTGCGAGGCGTAGACCGCGCGGACCTCCGCGCTGTCGTCCTCGACGACCAGGTGGGGGCCGGGCACCTCGCAGTCACGCGCGAAGGACTCGCGCAGCCGCTCCACTTCCCGCTGGTCCAGCAGGGACTCCATCATCAGGAAGCCGTCCCTGTGGTACTGGTCCACCTGTCGCTGATGCAGACGCATGGTTCTCCTCGGTTCGTCGCGGGTTTCGTAGGGGAGTCGCGCCGCGGGTCAGCCGGCGACGAGGTCGCCGCGCTTGAGCCCGGAGTCCGCGGGAACGGCGGCCGGGTCGCCGCCGAGTTCGACGACGGCGTTGTGTTCGTCGACGAAGACGACGCTGGGCACGAAGGAGCGGGCCTCCTCGTCCTTCATGGCGGCGTAGGCGATGATGATGACGCGGTCACCGGGGCTGATCAGCCGTGCCGCGGCGCCGTTGATGCCGATGACGCCGGAGCCGCTCGGCCCCTCGATGACATAAGTGGACAGCCGGGAGCCGTTGTCGATGTCGACGATGTCGACCTTCTCGCCCGGCAGCAGATCGGCGGCCGCCATGAGATCGGACGCGATCGTCAGCGAACCGACGTAGTGCAGGTCGGCCTGGGTCACGGTGGCGCGGTGGATCTTCGACTTCATGAGGGTGCGGTCCATGGGGAACTCGACTTTCCTTGTCGGGAGGGTGATGGGGTACCGAAGGCCGTTCAGAGGGGCCAGGTGACGTACCGGCGCATGCCGTACAACAGCGGTGCCGTGGTGCTCGCGCCGGGTGCGGCCGGGTCCTGCAGGACCTCTGCCCGCAGCACTTCGCCGATCACGATGGTGTGGTCACCGGCCGGTACGAGCCGTTCGACGCGGCACTCGGCGAGGGCGTGGGAGTCCTCGCGCAGGGCCGGCAGCCCCGTCGCGGGGGCGGCCTCCCAGGGGACGCGGGAGAAACGGCCGGCGGTGCGGCTCGCGAAGGCCTCCGCCGCCCGCCGCCCGGGCCCGTGCAGGAAGTTGACGACGAAGGCGCCGCGCGCGGCGAGGACGGGCAGGGTGCTGCCGGTGTTCGACGCGCACACCAGCAGCAGTGGGGGATCGAGGGACACCGAGCACACGGCCGTGCACGCGAACCCGTAGGGCTGCCCGGATTCGTCCGCCGAGGTGACGACGGAGACACCGCCGGGGTGGGCGCCCATCAGGGCGCGGAAGGCGTCCGGGGTCACAGGGGCGGCGGTGTCCGCGAGGGGGCTCACCACGCGAAGGCCCGCGCGTCGTAGAGGTTGATCCCGACCGCCGCCTTGCCGAGGTACTCCAGGCACTCGTGCGGCTTGGCGGGCATGACGGAGGAGAACGACACCTCGCGGATGAGCCGTTCCAGCGGCTGGGAGCGGCTGACCGCCGCCGAGCCGCAGATCCGCAGGGCGTCGTGGGCGAGCTCGGGGCCCACCTCGCCGACGATGTACTTGGCGGCGTGCACCATGGCGTTGGCCTCCATGCTGCCGCGTTCGGCGTCGACGAGATCGCCCGCCTCGTGCACCAGCGCCCGGGCGGCCCGCAGCCGGGCGGACATCCGCCCCAGGTCCTGCTGGAGCACCGGGGACGTGGCGCGCGCGTCGGAGGCGGCCACGTAGTCGGCGGTGTAGCGGTAGACGGCCTCGGCGATGCCCAGATAGGCGCCGGTGTACCCGGCGATCATCCAGTGCGGTTCGCGGACGAGCTTGAACAGCGACATGCCCTCGACGCCGAGGTAGAGCCGGGAGCGCGGCACGGGCACGTGGTCCAGGGTCATCGTGGCCGTGCTGGTGCCGTTCATCGCGGACATGCTGTGCACGGGGCCGAAGGTGATGCCCGGGTCGTCGGCGGCGACGACGAAGTGCGAGACCTCGCTGCTGCCCTCGGTGCCCTCGGCGCGGGCCGCCACGACGTAGTAGTCGGCGATGCGCGCCAGGGAGACGAAGGACTTCTCCCCGGTGATGACGTAGGTCTCGCGGTCCTGGCTCAGGGTGTAACTGGTCCGCACCTCCCGGAGTTTGGCGCCACGACCGGCCTCCGAGGTGGCGGACGCGAACAGCTTGCGGCCGCGCACCACCTCGTCGTTCATCCAGGACCGGAACCGGTCGGCGGCGGGCGGCAGCGGTGTGGCCGCCGCGTCCGCGAGCGCCCCCATCACGACGTTGTGCATGTTGAAACCGAGCGCGGCGGCGCCGTTGTGGGCGCCCAGTACGGCCAGTACGCGGGAGTACCCGCCGTAGCCGAGGCCCGCGCCGCCGGCCTCACGGGGCAGCAGCAGCCCGAGCAGCCCGGCTTCGCGCAGGATGCGGTAGGTCTCCTGGCCGTCGGTCAGTCCGGCGTCCACCCCGGCGGCCAGTGGCGCGAGGGCCGCGCCGGTCTCCTCGGCGAGCTTGAGGATGTCGTCCATGTGTGTCGGCAGCGTCATCGATGTCCTTCGGGTCAGTTCTCGACCGGGAGGCCGAATTGACGGGCGATACCCACCCGCAGCAGATCGTTGGGGCCCGCGTAGGTCAGCGCGGCCATCGGGCTGTGCAGGTCGGCGGGGAGTTCGGAGTCGGCGATGAAGGCACGTACGCCCGACAACGCGGTGGCGTGCTCGGTGAGACGCACATAGTCCTCGGAGACCGAGATCTTGGTCAGCGCCGCCTCCGCCGTCAGCTGCCGTGCGGGGGTGCCCGCGTCCAGCCGGGCGGCCATCGCGTACAGCTGCACACGGGAGCGGTGCAGGGCGAGTGCCATCTCGCTGACCCGGGAGGCCACTTGGTGGCTCGCCCCCATCCGCCGCCCGAAGTGGTCGCGGCCGGCCGCCCACTCGACAATGCCCCGCAGGGTGCGGCGCATGGGGCCGAGGGCGTAGCCGAGGATGACGGCCCGCTCCCAGGCGGTGGTCGAGGACATCACCGCCAGCCCGGATCCCTCGTCGCCGATCAGACAGCTCGCGGACAGCCGGGCGCCCTCGAAGACCAGCTCGCCCATGGGCACGCTCGGCAGTGCCGTCTTGGTGAAGGACTCACCCCGCACCACGCCCGGGATGTCGAGCGGCAAGAGGAAGGCCGACAGGGCGAACGGCGAGCGGCCCTCGCCGGTGCGGGCGAAGACGATGGCCCGGTCGGCGACCGGCGCGGCCGTGATGAACGTCTTGGCGCCGTCGAGGACGAAGACATCGCCCTCGCGCCGGGCCCGCGTCCGCATCGAGAAGGGGTCGCTGCCGCCCGAGCGCTCGGTCAGCGCGTGGCACAGGAGCGTGCCGCCGTCCTGCACGGCAGAGACCGCCCGCCAGGCGTCCTCGGGCAGGGCGGCGCGCAGCGGGAACTGCATGCCGAACACCTGCGAGGCCAGGGCGTAGCAGATGCCCGGGTCGGCGCCGGCCAGCCCGATGCCCTCGATCATGGCCAGGGAGCGGGTGACCGGCCCGGGGTCGGTGTCATCGGCTGGTGCCAGGCGGAGCACACCGAGGTCGGCCATCGCCTGCCACTGCGTACGGAAGTCCTCCTCGCGCACCTTCTCCACGACCGGCCCGGCCAGTTCCCGGTAGGTGTCGACGACCTCCTCGGCCGCCTTCGGGCCGGTGCGCAGCAACAGGTCGACGGGGGCGCTCACGCGGTCGCCCCACCGGTGGCCCGGTGGTCCTCGACCGCGGACCAGAGGGCCTGGGGGGTACGGAAGTTGGCCGCCACGATCTCGGTGTCGGGCAGCGCGATCCCGGCCTCCTTGTCCAGCGCGGCGACGATCTCCATGATGGCCAGCGAGTCCAGCAGGCCCTGTTCGAGGAGCGGGGTGTCGGGGGCGAGCCGGGCGGGCGTCTCGCCCCGGCCCCAAGTGATCTTGCTGCTGATGAGGGCGCAGAGGTCTTCGACGCTGTTCATCACCCGGGACGCGGGCGGGACAGGCGACACGGTGGGGTTCGCGGTGGTCATATCAGGCTCTCCTCGGTGGTGGCGGGTGTGACGGACGGTGCGGCGACATCGCCGCTGAGGGCGCGGCGGTCGACCTTGCCGCTGGTGAGGGTGGGCAGTGCCGCGACGGGGATCACCCGGTCGGGCAGCATCCGCTTGGGCAGGACCGCGCGCAGCTCCGCCAGCACGTCCCGCTCGGTCGCACCGGTCTGGGCGTACGCCCAGATCTCACCGGTGTGCGGGGCGTCCTTGGCGACGACGGCGGCGGTGGCGACCTGGGGCAGGTCCAGTACGGCGCTCTCGACGTCGAGCAGATCGATGCGGTGGCCGCGCCGCTTGACCTGGGAGTCGCGGCGGCCGCGCAGGAAGACACGGCCGTCCTCGGTGATCCGGCCGATGTCGCCGCTGGCGTACGCGCGCCGGGTGGTGCCGTCGCGGAAGACCGCGGTGACCGTGGGGTCCCGGAGCGCGCCGCCTTGCAGATAGCCCTGGAAGACGGTGGGCCCGGCGATGTGGATCTCGCCTTCGCCGTCGGTGGGCCGCCCCTCGGCGTCGAGCACCTCGATGGTGACGCCGCCGATGCCGCGGCCGATGGTCAGCTCCTGGTCCGCGGTCCAGTCGGCCGGCATGCGGAAGTAGGTGCACGCGTTGGTCTCGGTGGGCCCGTAGAGGTTGTAGAAGGGCACGTCGCCCAGGAGTTCCAGGTAGCGCTCCAGCAAATGCGGGGCGAAGGGTTCGCCGCCGAAGGCGGCCACCCGCAGCGACGGCGGTACGGCTTCGGCGAAGCCGCCCTGCTGGAGCATGCCGTGGTACAGCGAGGGCACGGCGACGAAGGCGGTGACGCGCTGTTCGTGGAGCCAGCCGACCACGTCGCGCGGGAAGGCGCGCAGCAGGTCCGGCATGAGGACGGTGCAGGCGCCCACCGCCGCCGCGCTGAAGAGGTCGAAGGTGGTGAGGTCGAAGGTGAGCGCGGCCTGTGAGCCGATGCGGTCGGTCTCGGTGAGGCCGAACTCCCCGGCGGCCCAGAGTGCGTAGTGCGCGACGTTGGTGTGCGAGAGCAGCACACCCTTGGGCCAGCCGGTGCTGCCGGAGGTGAAGAGGATGTAGCCGCCCCGGTCCGTGGGCGGGGGCAGCGGTTCGGGGTCTGCCGGGGCGTCGACGCGCAGCCAGTTCAGCCCGTGCGCCAGCGGCCCCTCGGCAGGTGTGCCGCTCCCCTCGCCCGCCTCCTCGACGGCCCGCCGGCACGCGGTGAGGGACCGGTCCGTGGTGAGCAGCAGGGACAGGCCGGCGTTGCGTGCCATCCGCGCGGTACGGGCCGGGGGATCGGCGACATCGAGCGGGGCGACGACGGCGCCCGCGCGCAGCGCGGCGTAGAGGGCGATCACCGTCGCCGGGGTCTTGGCGGCGTACACCCCGATCCGTACGCCCGGCCCCGCCCCGACGGCGGCGAGCGCGCCCGCCAACTCCCCGACGGCGTGCTCCAGTTCGGCGTACGTCCAGCTCTCGGTGCCCGCGACGAGCGCGGGTCGGTCGGGGTGCGCCGCCGCGGACCGGGCCAGGAGGGCGTCCAGCCGTGGGGTGTCGATCGCGGTGGTCACGAGAGCGTCTCCACGGGTCGTGCGCCGAGTCCGTACTCGGCGAGGAAGGAACGGGTGGCGTCGGCGACGAGGTCGGGGCAGACGAGGTGGGGGTAGTGGTCACACCCCTCGGGCACCAGCCGCCGTACCACGCCGGAGACCGAGCGCTCGACGGCGTCGAGCTGGTCGAGGGTGCCGTACTCGTCCCGGTCGCCCTGGATCATGAGGACGGGCGCGGTCACGTCGAGGTCGTCCTCGATGCTCCAGTCACGGAACTCCGGGGAGAGCCACACCCCGCTCCAGCTCTCGAAGACCGAACGCGGGTCGTCGTGCACCAGCGCCAGCTTCCGGGCCAGCGGACCGGCCTCGTAGGAAGCCCGGGCCGCCTCGATGCCCAGCCGGTTCTGGTCCTCGAAGTACATGTGCGGCCCCATGGCGACGACCGCCTCGACCGGCCGTACGGAGGCGTACAGCAGCGCGATGGAGCCGCCGTCGCTGTGCCCGACGAGAACCGGGCTGCGCACCCCGAGCAGGTCCAGCAGTTCGGGCAGGACCTCGTGGGCGTGCTCGTGCATGTAGCGCGGGGTCCGCGGCCCGCGGGCCGGCCCGGAACCGCCGCTGCCGTGCCGGGAGTACACCAGCGCGCGACGGCCGGTGGCCGCGGCGAGACGGGCGGGGAACCGCCCCCAAGACGCCACGCAGCCGAGCCCGCCGTGCAGGAAGACCAGGGGCGGCAATTCCGGGTCGCCGTCGAGGAATACATGCTCGACGGGGCCGCTTTGTGTGTCGACTACCGGCACATCAATACCCTTCTCGGTGGTCTGTTCGTCCCGTGCGCCCGGTCTTCTGAACGGCGGTGCGCACGCATGCGGGAGGGGATACGCAAAAGGGGATACGGGGAGCCGCGGCAGACGGATGCATCAGGAAACCATGTGTCTGCGGCAGGAATCGGAGGATTGCTTCCGATTATGGTGTCGCGGGTCCGCCTCATGACATGTCGGACATCTTTGACGTGACGTCCGACAGGGGCTCAAGAGATCGGGTGCCTGGGGCAAACGCCCTGGATCGGCGTGCCCTGTCCGCTACTTCGCTGGTCGGAGCTGTCTCCGATGGCATCCGGACGGCTTTCGGTCGACCCGGTTGGCCTTTTCTTTAATGACTCTTGGCTGCCGCATTGATTTCCTATGGGCAGGGCAAGGCGGAACTCGCACTGTCAACCCCCGTCAACTTTCTTGGCGAACACCTGACGGAACGGGTGGCGACGCGTCATCGACGCGCTTCGCGCGGGAATCCGTCCGCCCGGTGCATCGATAAGACTAGGCAGACCGCATCGATCGGAGAAATGCGTTTGCCGTATCGCCTATGCTCTGGCCGTATGGGTGTTGAACTACGTCATCTCCGCAACTTCTTGGTCGTCGCAGAGGAAGGCGGTTTCACGGCTGCCAGCAGACGGCTGCACCTTGCGCAGCCGACGCTGACCCGGAACATCCGCGCGCTGGAGGACCTCCTGGGCGTCCGCCTCTTCGACCGCAACACCCGCAGGACCGACCTCACCGCGAAGGGGCGCGAGTTGCGGGACGCGCTCGTCCCGCTCCTGCAGCAGCTCGACACCGCGCTCGCCGACATCCGCGAGGAGGAGACGCTGCGCCTGGGGTTCAGCTGGGGACTGCCCGACGGGTTGTCGGCCGTGGCCGCGCGCTTCGAGAGCGAGACGGGCGTCGAGGTCGAGTTCGTACGCTGCGACACCCCGCTGGCCGGGCTGGACACCGGCATGGTCGACCTCGGGCTGTTGCGCGGCGAGACGCTGCCGCCGGGGGTGCGCGGTGTGTTCCTCTTCGAGGAGCCGCGCGTCGCCGCCGTGCCCCGCCCCGGGCCGCTGGCCGACCGCACCGCGCTGAGCTGGGCGGAACTGGCCCACTGGCCCCTGGTGGTCAATACGGTCAGCGGCACCACCTACCCCCACATGTGGCCCGAGGGTGGGCGCCCGGAGGTCGGTGCCGAGTGCCGCAACTACGACGAATGGCTGGAGAAGGTGGCGGCCGGCCATGGTGTGGGCACTGCCCCGGTCTCGGCCGCCCGGCGCTTCACCCACCCCGCCGTGCAGTTCGTCCCGCTCAGCGGCGCCCCGACGGTCCGCACGCACCTGGCCTACCCCTCGCACGGCGCGCATCCGCAGGCCGCCCGGCTCGCCGACGACGCCTGGCGGGCGGCCGCCGAGCTGCTCACCGAGGCGACCGGATGAACCGGCGCCCCCGGATCCCGGCCGCGCGGCCATGAAGGGACGGCAGCCGCCTCTTCGCCATCGACGCGGTCATCGTGCGGGGCCGGCCGGCCGGCCGGCCGGGGCGGGGCTGAGCGAGCGCCGGGGCGTTGAGCGCGGCGAGCAGGGTCGTGGAGGCCACCGCCGTGTGGGGGCGGAGCGCGTGAGGCTGCGCGGATGAGGGACGCGCGCGCGAGGTGAGTAATACTCTCCCAATGACTTCACGCATTACGGGTGGGGGTCCCGGGGCCCGTGGCACGGCCGTACGAGTGGTGCGGGCCACCGCACGGGACGCGAAGCGTCTCACCCGGCTCATACGCGCCTCGAAGGCCTACGACGGCCGGTACGCCCCGATGGTCGCCGGATACCGGGTGGGTCCCGACTACATCGAGACCCACCGGGTCTTCCTGGCCGAGGACGCCGACGGCCGGCTGCTGGGCTTCTATGCCCTCGTACTCGACCCGCCGGAGCTGGACCTGATGTTCGTCGCCGACGCCGCGCAGGGGCGGGGCATCGGACGGCTGCTGGTCGAGCACATGCTGGGCGAAGCACGCGGCGCGGGCCTCGCCGACGTCCTGGTGGTCTCGCACCCGCCCGCCGAGGGCTTCTACCGCAGCGTGGGGGCGCGGTGGGTCGGCACCCGGGCCGCGAACCCGCCCGCCGTGATGTGGGACCGGCCGGAGCTCGTCTTCCCGCTCGCGTGAAGCCCACGGGCTCGTACGCGGCAATGGGCTCGTACGCGGCCCCGGCCTGCTGCCCGCCTCCTGAAGCACCGGGCGGCGGTCACCTCCCGGGGCTTCGGGCGGCGGGCCTCAGGGCAGGAGTTGTTCCGCCCAGATGACCTTGCCCTCGGGGGTGTACCGGGTGCCCCAGCGTTCGGCGAGCTGGGCGACGAGGAAGAGCCCGCGGCCTCCCTCGTCCTCGGCGGCCGCGTAGCGCAGGTGCGGCGAGGTGCTGCTGGTGTCGGAGACCTCGCAGATCAGGGTGCGGTCGTGGAGCAGCCGTACGCCGATCGGGCCGGAGGCGTAGCGGATGGCATTGGTGATCAGTTCGCTGAGGATCAGTTCGGTGGTGAACACCGTCTCTTCCAGGTCCCACCGCGTCAGCTGCCGGGTGACGTCGGCGCGGGCGCCGGCGACGGCCGCGGGGTCGGAAGGCAGCTCCCAGTCGGCGACCCGGTCGGGCTCCAGGACCCGGGTACGGGCCACGAGGAGGGCGATGTCGTCGCTCTGGCGGGCGGGCAGCAGGGCGTCGATCACCGCGTCGCAGACCTCCTGGGGCGCCCGGCCGGAATGCGCCAGCGTGGTGCGCAGGATCTCCAGGCCGACGTCGATGTCCCGCTTGCGGTCCTCGATGAGTCCGTCGGTGTACAGGACCAGGCTGCTGCCTTCCGGCAGCCGCAGTTCCGCGGCCTCGAAGGGCAGGCCGCCCAGGCCGAGCGGCGGACCGGCGGGGATCTCGGGGAAGTCCACCGTGCCGTCGGGAGCGACGACCGCGGGCAGGGGATGGCCGGCCCTGGCCAACTGGCAGGTGCCCGAAGCCGGATCGTAGATCGCGTACAGACAGGTGGCGCCCGCGATCGTGGCCTCCTCGCCCGCCGAGGCGGCCTCCGCTTCCTGGTCGATGCGGCCGACGAGTTCATCGAGGTGCCCGAGGAGTTCGTCCGGCGGCAGGTCGAGGGTCGAGAAATTCTGTACGGCGGTGCGCAGCCGGCCCATCGTGGCGGCAGCGTGCAGACCGTGCCCGACCACATCACCGACGACCAGGGCGACGCGGGTGCCGGACAGCGGGATGACGTCGAACCAGTCACCACCGACCCCCGCCTGGGCGGGCAGATAGCGATAGGCGATGTCGAGGGCGTTCTGCTCGGGCAGCCCGCGCGGCAGCAGGCTGTGCTGAAGCGTCACCGCCATGTCGTGCTCGCGGGTGAAGCGGCGTGCGTTGTCGATACAGACCGCCGCACGGGCCGCCAGTTCCTCGGCCAGCGACAGGTCGTCCTCCTCGAAGGGCTCGCTCTCCCGCGTGCGCCAGAAGTTGACGATCCCCATCAGCACGCCCCGTGCCTTCAACGGGACGGTGATGAGCGAGTGGAAGCCGTAGTCCAGGACCGCCTGGGTGCGCTCCGCGTCCTGGGTGCGCCAGTCGGGGGAGGCCGCCAGATCGGGCACGAGCACGGGATGGCCGCCGACGAAGCCCGTGGCCTGCGGGGTCGGCGCGGCGAACGTGATCAGCTCGCCGGCGCGGTACAGCGGGTGGTCGTCCGGTGTGCCGGTGAGCGCGACGCGGCGCAACTGCGGTGCCTCACCCCCGACCCCCGCGCGGGGCTCCTCGCCGCGCAGCACGGGCTCGGCGAGGTCGACGGTGGCGTAGTCGGTGAACCGGGGAGCGGCCACCTGGGCGAGTTCCTCCGCGGTGCGCTTGACGTCCAGGGTCGTGCCGACGCTCACGCTCGCGTCGTACAGCAGCCGCAGCCGGCCGCGCGCGGCCTCGGCCTTCCCCGCGAGCGCGCGCAGCTCGGTGGAGTCCCGCAGGGTGGCCACGCTGCCGGGCGGGCCCCCGCGGCGGTCCGTCGGCCGGTTGTTCACCGCCAGCAGCCGGTCCCCGACGGGCAGCACCTCATCGGTGGCGACGCGGCGGGACACCAGCAGTTCGGCCATCCGGGGGTCGAGGCCGAGTGAGGTGACGTGCCGTCCTTCCGCGTCGGGGGGCAGATCGAGCAGTCGCCGGGCCTCGTCGTTGGCGAGCAGGACGCCGCCGTCGCCGCCGACGATGACCACTCCTTCGCGCACCGCGTGCAGCACCGCGTCGTGGTGCTCGTACATCCGGGTCATCTCGGACGGTCCGAGGCCGTGGGTCTGGCGCCGCAGCCGTCTGCTCACCAGCGCGGTGCCGGCCGTGGCCAGGGCCAGCCCGGCGGCGCCGGCGCCGAGGACGACCGGCAGCTGCCGGTCGAACGCGCTGCTCACCGCGCTGACCTTGATCCCGGACGACACCAGGCCCACGACCGTGCCGCGGGAGTCCTTCACCGGGACCACCGCCTGTACCTCTTCGCCGAGCGGCCCGTCGACGCTCTCGACGGTGACACGGCCCTCCTGCGACGGTCCGATCGTGCCGATGAACTGCTTGCCGATCAGCTCCGGTCTGGGGTGGGTGTAGCGGATGCCGTCCCGGTCGGTCACGACGACGAAGTCGACCCCGCCCTCCATCCGGGCGGCCTCGGTCAGCGGCTGGAGCACCGCGCTGGGGTCGGGGCCGCGCAGCGTCTCCACCAGCCCGGGCGAGTGGGCGAACGTCTGGGCGGCCGCCAGCGAACGGTCACGAGCCGCCTGGAATCTGTCACTGCGGGCCTGGAGCAGCAGGGTGACCACCGCGGCCACCACGAGCAGCAGCACGATGAGGACCTGGAGCACGAACATCTGCCCGGCGACGCTGCGCGAACCCGCCACGGCCCACAGACGCCGCGCCGACGGCGCCCGCGAGCCGTGGCGCGTGCGCCGCTCACGCCGGCTACCTGGGCGCCGACCAGCGAACCAGCGGCCCGAGAGCCCCCAGGACCGGCCCCGGATTCGGGCCATACCCCATGTCTACCCCGCCCCCTTCCGCGACGCGAACGATATGCGCGAGGCCGGGAAGGCGGAAGCCGCTTGAAATCGAACGCGCGTGCGCATTTTTTCGAGTGGTGGCGACAGGTCACGGGGCATTCCGGCTGACCGAAGATCGTCCGACGGTGACGCGCCTACGTCTCCCCGATGTCCCCCTTCCGCCGCTCGGCCCTGTGCAGCAGCAGCGCCGCGAGAGCGCCGCCGAGGAGCACCACCGCCGCGCCCGCCAACTGACTGGTCCGCAGCCCCGAGGCGAACGCCTCCAGCACGTACACCCGCTCCCCTTCCGTGCGGGCGTCCGCCAGGGCGGCCGGAAGGGAGCCCGCGCCGGCGAGGCCGACGGGGAGCAGGGCGGTGAAACGGGAGTTCATGACGGCCCCCAGGACGGCCACACCGAGGCTGCCGCCGAGTTCGGACATGGTGCCGTCGACCCCGGCACCGGCCCCGGCCTTCTCCGGCGGAATCGCTCCCATGACCGCCTCGGCGATGGCCGGGTTGGCGAGTGCGCACCCCGCGCCCATGAGCACGAGGCCGGCCAGCAGCACCCCGTAGCCCGCCGCCGGGAAGGCCCCGACGACCGCGAACCCGCCCGCCAGCGTCCCCACGCCGAGGGCGATGGCGAGCGACAGCCCGAGGCGGCGCAGCAGCCGGGTCGAGAGCCCGGTGAAGTTCAGGGCGACGACCGTGAGCGCGAACGGCGCCGTCCGCAGGCCCGCCTCCAGCGGTGTGCAGCCGCGGACGAACTGGAGCTGCTGGGTGAGCAGGAAGAGCGCACCGGCGCTGCCGAAGGTGATGAGGACGACGCCCACGACGGCCCCCACGAACCGGCGGTCGCGGAAGAAACCCAGGTCCAGCATGGGGTGCGGGACACGGCTCTCCCAGAGTGCGAAGGCACCGAGGACGAGCGCCCCGCCCAGGGCCGGCAGCAGCACCCGGCCCGTGCCCCAGCCGTGCTCGGGCCCCGAGACGACCGCGAGGACCACCGCGGCCATGCCGACGGTCGACAGCAGCGCGCCGAGCAGGTCGGGCCGCTGTCCGGCCGCGCTCTTCGACTCGGGCACCAGCGCCCGGGCCGCGACGAGACCGACCAGCACCACCGGGATGTTGACCAGGAAGATCGCCCCCCACCAGAAGCGGGCGAGCAGCACACCACCGAGCAGGGGGCCGGTGGCGAAGCCGAGGGCGTTCACCGCGGCCCACACGCCGATCGCGCGCAGACGCTCCTCGGCGTCGAATATCTGCATGACGACGGCGAGGGTGGTGGTCAGCAGCAAGGCGCCGCCGACACCCATGCCCGCCCGGGCCGCGATCAACTCCCCGGTGGAATCGGCCAGCCCGGCGGCCAGCGAGCCCACACCGAACAGCGCGAGGCCGACGAGCAGCATCTTCTTGCGGCCGTAGCGGTCGGCGGCGCTGCCCCCGGCGAGCAGCAGCCCGGCCTGCACGAGCGAGTAGGCGTTGATCACCCACTGGACGTCCGCGGTGCTCGCGCGCAGGTCCCTGGTGAGGGAGGGGACCGCCACGTTCAAGGCGGTGTTGTCCAGCAGCACGGTGAGCTGTACCAGGCAGATCACCCCGAGGACCAGCCACCGGGTGGGGAGCCGGGCCCCGGTCGTGGTCCCAGTGGCTTCCGTGGTCACCGTCACGGCCGGGACCGCGGGGCGTAGCGGGCAAGAGGATTGCTCAGGTCACCCGCCAGCTGCAGGGCGGCCGAGGGGTCCGCCAGGTCGACCATCTGCTGGTTGTCGCGCAGCTGCAGCCGGTTCAGGCAGGACAGCGCGAACCGCTCGGCGAACAGGTCGTACTGCTGGAACTTCTCGGCCAGGTGCGGGACGGACGCCTGGTAGTCGCGGACGCACTCGGCGACGGTCCGCCAGAAGGTCTCCTCCTCCAGGACGCCCTCGGTGGCCAGGATGCCGTTGAGGTAGCGGAAGAAGCAGTCGAAGACATCGGTGAAGATCGACAGGAGCTTCATGTCCTCGGGCACGTCGGCCCGGACGCGCCGGACCTCCGGCGGCAGGGCGGCGTCCGGGTCCATCACCACGATCTCCTCGGCGATGTCCTTGAAGATCACCCGCTCGACCGTGCCGCCGTCCAGGACCAGGATGACGTTCTCGCCGTGCGGCATGAAGGCCAGGTCATAGGCGTAGAAGCTGTGCAGCAGCGGCGTCAGATACGCGTCGAGGTAGCGCCGCAGCCACACCTCGGGCGCGAGCCCCGACTGCTCGATCAGCGCGGCCGTAAAGGAACGCCCCTCGTGGTCGGTGTGGAGCAGAGCGGCCATGGTGGCCAGGCGCCGGCCCGGTTCGAGACCGGCGACGGGGCTCTCGCGCCACAGTGCGGCGAGCATCTTGCGATAGGGGGAGTAGCGGTCGGTGGCGGCTTCGTACTGGCGGTGGTGGTAGCCGACGGCCGCCCGCTCGCGGATGACCGACAGGCGCGCCCGGCGCAGGACGTCGTCGTGGTCGACGAGGTGGGCGAGCCAGTCGTTGATGGCCGGGGTCGCCTCCATGTACGCCGCCGACAGGCCCCGCATGAAGCCCATGTTCAGCACGGAAAGGGCCGTCTTGACGTAGTGCTTGGACGGGGCGCTCGTGTTGAAGAAGGTACGGACCGACTGCTGGGCGAGATAGTCGTCGTCGCCGGGGCCGAGACAGACCAGGCGCTGCCGGGCGAGCTCGGCGGCGAAGGTCACCGACAGCTTGTTCCACCACTGCCAGGGGTGCACGGGGATGAGGTGGTAGTCGGCGAGGTCCAGGCCGTGGCCCGTCATGGTGTCCGCGAAGCGGGCGAGGGCCGGCTCGCCCAGCTCCTCCCGCATCAGGGCGTCGTAGTCGAGGCCCGCACCGGAGGTGAAGGTGGAGTGGTCGCGGTGGGCGGCCAGCCAGATCAGCCGGACGGGGTTCGCGGTCTCGGGGGCGTACGCGTGGTACTCGTGCACGCCGAAGCCGAGCCTGCCGTTGTTGGCGACGAAGCCGGGGTGACCCTCGGTCATCCCCGTCTCGATCGCCTGGAAGTCCGCCCCGGCCAGTTCGGCGGCCGTGATCCGCGGCTTGCCGAGCTTGTAGGCCGTGCCGGCCAGGGTGGAGCTGATCTCCTCCAGATAGACGGGGAGGATCCGCTCGGTCAGACCGAGCGCCTCGCGCAGCTCGATGTGGAAATCGAGGGCGTCCAGCGGGAGTTCGGTCTCACCGCGGTGCCGGGTGATGCTGTCGGCGTCGATGTGCCAGTGATCGAGGGCCAGCAGACGGGCGGCGAAGCGGTACTCGACCGACCCGTCGTCGCCGCGTACGGCATACCGCCCGTCCGGGGTCCGTTCCGGCGCGAGCAGCCGTTCGTGGGAGAACTCGGCGAGCGCCTTGCGGATCAGCTGCCGGTTGGCGCGGTCCCAGGCGTCCGGGGTCAGATGCGAGACGGCATCACGGGGGTTCACGCGGTCACTCCTCGGGTGGCGGCCGGCTCGGTGGCATTCAGGAACCGGTCACGGGTGCAGATGCTCAGCAGCGCGTCCTTCTCGGGCTTCGCGATCGTGCGCACGGCCTCGAAGCCGACGGCGGCGTTGAGCGTGTGGACGGCGGTGTTGCGTACATCGGGTTCGACCACGACGCGCAGGGTCGCCGGGTCGGCGAAGAGCCACGCCATGACCGTGGTGAGCACGGCACGGGTGAACCCGTGCACCGGGGTGTCGGCCGGCGCGCACAGGAAGTGCATGCCCACGTCGCCGCGTCGCGGTGCGTACAGGCCCACCAGCTCGACCCGGGCGGGGTCGTAGCGTTCGGCCAGGAAGGCGGGGCGGCCGTCCCGGAGCCCGATGAAGGCATCGTGGTGCGGATGTTCGGCGATCTCGCGGTATGCCCGGGTGACCTCGGCCACGTCGGCGTCCTGCATCATCCAGAACGACGCCTTGGGGTGGGTCACCCATCCGTGCACCAGCGCGGCGTCGGCGGCCGGGTCGAGCGGGCGCAGGGTGAACGCACCGAGCCGCTCGTCGGTACGGGTGAAGACGGTCTCGTTCATCGGACGACGCCCTCCGGCGCCCCGAACTCCTGGAAGGCGATGGCCTTCTCCACGGGGTAGTGCTCGCGGCCCAGCAGTTCCCGGATGATCCAGGAGTTGCGGTACGGGCCCATGCCCAGGTCGGGGGAGGTGATGCTGTGCGTATGAGTCCCGGCGTTCTGCAGGAAGACACCGCGCCCGGTGACGTCGATGCTGTAGTTGCGGGCGACGTCGAAGCGCCCGTGTCCGTCCCAGCGGATCCGGTCGTGCAACGGCTCGAGGAACGCCGGCGGGCGGTAGCGGTAACCGGTGGACAGAACGAGGCCCTCGGTGGTGAGCGAGAAGTCCCGCTCCTGCTCCACATGGCGCAGACCGAGCGTGTACGCACCGGCCGCCTCGTCGTAGGAGGCGCTCTCCAGCGCGGTGTTGGTCATCAGCCGGGTGGGGACCGGGCCCGTGACGCTCTTCTGGTACAGCAGATCGAAGATGTTGTTGATCAGCTCCGCGTCGATGCCCTTGAACAGGCTCTTCTGTTCGGCTTCGATCCGGTACCGGGTGTCTTCGGGGAGGGCGTGGAAGTAGTCCACGTACTCCGGTGACGTCATCTCCAGCGTGAGCTTGGTGTATTCCAGGGGGAAGAAGCGTGGTGAGCGGGTGACCCAGTTCAGCCGGTAGCCGTGCGTGTCCGCGTCGCCGAGCAGGTCGTAGTAGATCTCGGCCGCGCTCTGGCCGCTGCCGACGACGGTGATGCTCTCCTTGCGCTGCAGCTCCGCCTTGCTCTCCAGATAGCGGGAGTTGTGCAGGAAGTCCCCGCCCAGGCCCTGGCAGGCGTCGGGGATGTACGGAGGGGTGCCCGTGCCGAGCACGAGGTGCCGTGCGCGGTGTGTCGTCCTCTCGCCGGTGGCCGCCTCGACCGCGTGGACGGTGTAGAGACCGTCGCCCTCGGTGTACTCGACGGAGGTCACCTCATGACCGAACCGGACGCTGCGGAGCTTGGCGGCGGCCCAACGGCAGTAGTCGTTGTACTCGCTGCGCACGGGATAGAAGATCTCGCGTATGTAGAAGGAGTACAGCCGCCCGGATTCCTTGAGGTAACTGAGGAAGGAGTACGGGGAGGTGGGGTCGGCCAGCGTGACGAGGTCGGCCATGAAGGGGGTCTGCAGCGTGGCGGAGTCCAGCAGCATCCCCGGGTGCCAGTCGAAGTCGGGCTTGCTCTCCAGGAAGAGGCCGTCGAGTTCGTCGAGCGGTTCGGTCAGACAGGCGAGGCCCAGATTGTAGGGGCCCAGCCCGATGGCGATGAAGTCATGCGTGGACATGGGGATCTCCGTGCGGGGGGAAATAGCAGGCAGACAGGCGGGGGAGGGGGCGGTCAGCCGGCGCGATGGCGGAGCTCGGGGGCGAGCCGCTCGTTCACGTACCGGCCGGCGTGCTCGGCGAGGAGGTCGAGGACGTGGGCGATGTCGTCCAGCGAGGTCTCCGGATTGAGCAGAGTGAATTTGAGGTAATGGCGGCCGTCGACCTTGGTGCCGGCCACGACGGCCTCGCCGGAGGCGGCCAGTGCCTCGCGGGCGAACAGGTTGGCCCCGTCGGCCAGGTCCCGGGCCGGGCCCTCCGGCGGCAGATAGCGGAAGACGACGGTGCTCAGCTGGGATTTGGTGACGACCTCGAAGCGCGGGTCGTCGGTGAGCAGTTCCCAGGCCTCGGCCGCGCGGTCGATGACCTCGTCGAAGAGCGCGCCGACCGCGTCGGCGCCCATGATGCGCAGCGTCAGCCACAGCTTGAGCGCGTCGAAGCGGCGGGTGGTCTGGATGCTCTTGTCGACCTGGTTGGGGATGCGCTGCTCGGCCATGCGGGCCGGGTTGAGGTAGTCGGCGTAGTAGGTCGCGTGCCGCAGCACGGCCCGGTCGCGCACGAGGACAGCGCTGGAGCTGACCGGCTGGAAGAAGGACTTGTGGTAGTCGACGGTGACGGAGTCCGCGCGCTCGATGCCGTCGAGCAGATGGCGGCGGGTGGGGGAGACCAGCAGTCCGCAGCCGTAGGCCGCGTCCACGTGCAGCCACAGCCCGGCCCACTCGCACAGGTCGGCGATCTTGGGGAGGGGGTCGATGGAGCCGAAGTCGGTGGTGCCCGCCGTGGCGACGACGGCCATGATGATGAGGTCGTCGGCGTGGCAGCGCTCGATCTCACGGGCGAGGGCGGCCGGGCGCATGCGCCGCTCGGGGCCGGTGCCGACGGCGATGACGGCGTCCTGGCCGAGGCCGAGCAGCTTCGCCGACTTCTGCACGCTGAAGTGACTGGCCTCGGAGGTGAGAATGCGCAGGCGCGGCAGGATGTCGTGCCGGGGGAGCGGGGCCGGGGAGTTCTTCGCGGCGAGCGCGCAGGCCTCGTCGCGGGCGAGCAGCAGCGCCTGGAAGTTGGACTGGGTGCCGCCGCTGGTGAAGATGCCGTCGGCGTCCTGGCCGAGGCCGATGCGCTCGGCCGTCCAGTCGATCAGGCGGCGTTCGATGAGGGTGCCGCCCGCGCTCTGGTCCCAGGTGTCGAGCGAGGAGTTGACGGCGGTGAGTACCGCCTCGCCGAGCAGGGCCGGAATCACCACCGGGCAGTTGAGGTGCGCGAGATAGCGCGGGTGGTGGAAGTAGACGGCGTCGCGCAGATAGACGTTTTCGAGTTCGTCGAGGGCGGCCGTGGGGTCGTTCAGGGGTTGTTCCAGGTCGATCCGGTCGATTTCGGGCGCGAGTCGGGCGGGGGATATCCCGGTGAACGGCTGCTCGGTGCCGGCGACGCGGGTGGCCACCCGGTCGATGCCGTCGGCGAGTGAGCGCCGGTAGTTCTCCACTGTGCGGTGGTTGAAGAGATGTGGACTGGCGCCCGGCGCCGTGGCCCCCGGGGTCTGTGGCACGGCTCCTGCCGAAGGGGCTTCGGCGATGTGCCCCTGGAAACTCATGATCTGTCCTTCCGGTCACGAACGTGATCGACTTAGGTAAGGCTAACCTAACTTACTTGGGCGTCGCGAAGTGCCGGTCACTGGGGATGAGCTGGTCTTTTGGGCGGCTTCGGCGAGCGTCTTATGTGGCTTCGGCGAGCGCCGAACGCGCGAGAGGTGTGGGCTCCGGGGTGGCGACGGGGCGCGGAACCCGAGGAGCTGACTTAGGTTAACCTAACCTAAGTTTCGTCCTGAGCGGGTGCGGCCGCGCCACTCGCCGACCGCATCCCGGCCCCGCGCATCCGCGCTCAAGAAGCCGCGGATTCACGGCAGTTCGGTGACCGGACGCAGTCCCGTGGGTAGCCGACAGTCCGGCCGTACCCGCCGCCCGCCGACACCGGCGTGGCCGTACCGGCGCATGGCGCCAAGGAGACAATGTGAGCATCAAGGTCTACCGGGACGCTTGGGGGATCCCGCATCTGCGGGCCGACAACGCGACCGAACTCGCCTTCGCCCAGGGCCGCACCACCGCGGTCGACCGGGCCTGGCAGATCGAGGTCGAACGGCACCGGTCACAAGGCGGCACGGCCGCCTTTCTGGGCGCGGGCGCCATCGGCTGGGACCGGTTCGCCCGGCAGGCCCGGCTGGACGACACCGCCCGGCGCTGCTTCCAGGGCCTCGACGCGGACACCGCCGCCTGGGTCACGGCATACGTCGACGGAGTCAACACCGGCCTCGCGGAAGGGGCGCAGCGGGCGGGGGAGTTCACGGCGACCGGACTCGCCCCCGGAAGGTGGGAGCCGTGGACGCCGCTGGCGGTCTGGCTGTCGCACCACATCCTCTTCGCCGGTTTCCCCGCCAAGCTCTGGCGCGAGGAGGTCGCCCGCCTGCTCGGTCCCGGGATGACCGGCCTGTTCGCCACCGACGGCCCCGCGACCTCGGGAAGCAACGGCTGGCTGGTCACCGGCGACCGCACGCTCACCGGGGCCCCGCTCATCGGCGGCGACCCGCACCGTTTCATCGAGGACCCCGGCATCTACCAGCAGGTCCACCTGGCGTGCCCGGAGTACGACGTGGTCGGACTGGCCGTCCCGGGCGTCCCCGGTATCGCCCACTTCGGGCACACCGGCGGTGTGGCCTGGGCCATCACCAACGCCATGGCCGACTACCAGGACCTCTACGAGGAACGGCTGCGCCGCCGCGGAACGGACGTCGTCGAGGCGCTCGGGCCGCGCGGCTGGCGGCCCGCCGCGGTGCACACCGAGACCATCGACGTGGCCGGGGGAGACTCCGTCGAGGTGGAGGTGATCGAGACCCAGCGCGGCCCGGTCGTGATCGGCGGCCCGGACGACGCCCGCGCCATCAGCCTCCGCTGCCCGCCACGGGTCCGCGGTGACCTCGGCTTCGGCGCGCTGCCCGCGCTGCTGCGGGCCACCACCGTCGCCGACGTGGACCGGGCCTTCGAACAGTGGGCGGAGCCGGTCAACGTCGTACAGGCCGCGGACACCGAAGGCGGAGTGCTGCACCGGGTCGCGGGCCGGGTGCCGCTGCGGCACCCGGACAACCGGCTGCGCGTCGTGCCGGCCTGGGTGCCCGGTCACGAATGGCGGGGATGGCACGAGCCGATGCCGCGCGCGGCGGTCGACGGCATCGCGGTCATGGCGAACGAGCGGGGTCTGGCCGCACCGCTGGGCACCGAGTTCGCCCCACCGCACCGGGCCGACCGGATACGTCAGCTGCTGGAGGCCTCGACGTCCTGGTCCGCCGAGGACATGGCGGCCGTCCACACCGACACCCTGCTGGCTTCGGCCCGGCCGCTGCTGGACCTGCTGGCCCAACTGGACGGGCTGAGTGACGAAGCCCTGCGGCTGCGGCAGCGGTTGCTGCACTGGGACCGCAGGATGGAGGCCGCCAGTACGGACGCCGGAGCGTACGCCGCCGTCCGGGCGGCGGTGGTACGACGGCTGGCCGCTCACCCGGCACTGGCCGAACTGTCCGGGCCCGCCCCGTACCCGGACCTGTTCCTGCCGTGGCTCGCCCTCGTCCCACGGGTCGCGTTCGCGCTGGAGCACCTGCTGGAGGATGACGTGCTGCCCGGCGTCGACAGGGCTGAGCTCGTGCGCGCGGCCGTCGAGGAGGTGGCCTGTGCGGCGGACGCACCGGCGCCATGGGGCACGACGCATCGGCTCGCGCCGTGGCAGTCGCTGCCCGGCGAGGAACCCGGCGGGTGGCCGGGGCTCTCCGGCGACCACGACTGTGTGCTGTCCACCTCCAGCGTCCCCGGCGTCACCGACCTCAGCGCGCGCGGACCCGCTGCGCGCTACGTCTGGGACCTCGCACGGCGTGAGAACAGCCTGTGGGTGGTGCCCCTCGGCGCCAGTGGTGTACCCGGCGACGCCCACCACCGGGACCAACTGTCCCTGTGGCTGCGGGGAGAACTCCTCCCCGTGGTCACCGACTGGAACCTTCTGACAGAGGAGCGAAATGACTTCTGAGACCCCCACCCACCGGACGGCCGTGCATGAGCAGGTGGTCGAGGGTTTCGGCACGGTACGTGTCGTCCCCGTGCGTCCCCGGGACGACCTCGATGTGATCCACACCTGGGTCGGCCAGGAGCGGGCACGCTTCTGGGGCATGCGGGAGGCGGACCGTGAGCGGGTCCTGGGAATCTACGAATACCTGGACTCCCTCCCCACCCACCACGCCTATCTCCTCCACCGGGACGGCCGGCCCGTCGCGCTCTTCCAGACATACGAACCGAAGTCGGACCCGGTCGGCGCGTGCTACGACGTACAGCCCGGTGACTTCGGAATCCACCTCCTGATCGGACCCGCCGAAGGGGAGCCGGAGCGGGGCTTCACCGACACGCTCCTCTCCGTGTTCCTCACCTTCGTCCTGGCGGACCCCGGCAGGCAACGAATCGTCGCCGAACCGGACGCCCGCAACGCCAAGGCCATCGCCCGTCTCACGAGGGCGGGCTTCGTACCCGGCCCCGAGATCGACCTTCCCGGGAAGCGGGCACGGCTGGTCTTTCTGAGCCGTGACACCTTCAGGGGCCGCGGCTGAGGAAGCCGTGGCTTGAGGTGAAGCCCCCGGCGCCGACGCGTCCGGCCTCCCCCGCCGAAGGCCGGGCCGGCACCGGGAGCCAGTCGGCCATCAGTGGTGAGTGTTCGGCTACCGCGTCCACACGGTGACGCGGTGCGAGTCGGCCGCGGCTACGGGAGCCCCGCGCTCACGGGCGCGAGGAACCGCCGGTCAGGCGCACCGTGCTGAGGATCTTCCGTACCGTCGCGTCCGGAACCTCCTCCTTCACGCCCTTCACGCCGTGGAACGTCCAGGACACGAAGTCGCCCTTGGAGTCCTTGAAGGCGAACGCGGTGGCCTTGCCGTCGGTGCCGCACTTGCCCTTCTTCCCCACACCGGAGGACGTGGCCGTCGCCACGCTGCCGGTGATGCCGGATGCCGTGGTGAACGGCTCCACGGCACCGGGCTTGACCTTGGACCTGTCCGGCTGGGTGTAACCGCCGTAGACCCACTGGCTCGCGTTGTGGCGGGCGGCCTCGTCGGTGTTCTTGGCACCGTTCTCACCGCGGGAGCCCGCGGCGGCGATCGGGGTGCTCTCGGTGGTGCCGTTCTTGTCCTCGTCGGACGTGCACCACTCCTCCTCGAGGATCGCCGGGGCCGAGAAGCCGACGAGGGGCGTGTCGTCCGGATCCTTGTTGTCGGAGACGTAACTGGCCCAGTCGGGATCCTTGCGTTGCCAGTGCGCGGGCACGTCGAAGGCGATGCCGCGCTTGGGGTTCACCACGACCTTCCAGCCGGGAACCACCGGCTTGGGCTCGTCACCGCGGCGTCCGTCGTCACCACCCGTGGGCGTCGGGCCGGTTGCCCCGGTCGACGCGGACCCGGTCGGTTCGGGGCTCGCCGCGTCGTCCTTGTCACCGCCCAGGACGAGGAAGCCGGTGACGCCGGCGGCGATGACGACGGCGGTCGCCACGGCGACGGCGATGACCGTCGTCCTCTTTCCGCCACCGCGCGGCGGCCGGGGCGCCGCGGCCGGGGTGGTCGGGGCGATCCACGGCGGTGCCTGGTGCGGCTCCGCGTACGGGTTCGTCTGGGTGGGCTGCTCGTGCGGGTTCGGCTGTCGGTACGGATTTGCTTGCGCGTCCCGCGGGTCCTGCTCGCCCCCGGCAGCTGTTTGTCCTGGCCACATGAGGGGCAACCCTATGCGGCCGCGATCGGACGGGGAGCGTCAGGGCCCGCCGGCGGGCCTTCGTGGGGACGGCGGTCCTTGTCTTGTCGGGGCCTTCGCCGTGGTGCGGCTCCCGGCCTTCCGCTTCGCGGGGCGCCCGACCCCCGGCGAGGGAGTGCCGGGACGGCGCACCAGGGAAACGGTGGCTTCATGGCTGACGTGGCCGCGCGGAGGGAGACTGATCCCGGCGGCCGTCCGGCCGCCACGAGCGCGTGGAGTGAGACGGCATGCAACACCGGACGGTGAAGGACGTGATGACCCAAGAGGTCGTCAGGGTGGTACCGGAAACGGGCTTCCGCGAGATCGTGACCCTGCTGACCGAGTTCGACATCACCGCCGTCCCCGTCGTGGACGTCGACGAACGGCCCGTAGGAGTGGTGTCCGAGGCGGACCTGTTGCGTACTCAGGTGGCGCAGGACGACACGGAATCCGATCTGCCGGCCCTGCCGCCCGGCCCCGCGGCGGTCACGGCCGGGCAGCTGATGACCAGCCCCGCGGTATGCACCACGCCGGACGTGAGTGTGGTGGCCGCCGCGCGCGTGATGGCCGGCCGGCAGGTCAAGCGGCTGCCAGTGGTGGACGGCCACGGACGGCTGGTCGGCATGGTCAGCCGGGGCGATCTGCTGAGGGTGTTCCTCCGCGATGACAAAGCCATCCGCACGGAGATCGTGGAGGAGGTCCTCGACGACGTGACCGGGGTCAGCCCCGCGGCCGTGGGCGTCGAGGTGGAGCAGGGACTGGTGGTGCTCAGCGGCACGATCGAGCCGCCCGAACTCGTACCGCTGGTGCTGCGCCTGTGCCGGGCGGTCGACGGCGTCGTCTCGGTCACCGACCGCACGAACGGGGCGCTCGCCCGGGCGGAGGCCGCTTCCGAGTCCTGACCCGGGCCGCTCACTCGTGAGGGGCGACCGCCACGGGACAGGGAGCGTGATGGAGGGCGGACTGCAGTACGGGGCCGATGTGCGGCCCCAGGCCGGTGCGGTGCTTGTGCCGGCGGCCCATGACCAGGAGCCCGGCCCCGGCCGCCGCCCTGACGATCACCCGGGAGGGGCTCTCCAGGTGCACGCTCTCCTTCACGTCCACCCCCGGGAACTTCTCCCGCCACGGACGCAGCGCGTCACCGAGCAGCTTGCGCGCGTCCCGGGTCAGGTCCTCCACGACATCGGGGTCCATGCCCCAGGGAGCGTATGCCTGCACGGGCAGCTTTCCCGCGTGGACGGCGTGCAGGGCCGCACCGCGACGGGCGGCGCTCGTGAAGGCGAACTCCAGGAGACGGTCGCACGGGCCCTGCAGATTCAGGCCCACGACCACGTCACCGTCGGCGGCCTGCGGAGGTGCCTGCACTGCCGTGCCTGCCGCGGCTGCCGCCGTGTCCTCCTGAGCGCGGACGAGCACCACGGGCGTGTCGGTGTGCGCCACCACGTGGAGGCCGATGTCCCCGAGGAAGAAGGCGGCGATGGGCCCCATGCCCCGGGAGCCGAGGACGAGCAGGTCCGACTCCGCGGCGGCGGCCAGTAGTGCCGGACCGGGGTCCTCCGCCACCAGATCCTCGGTGACGGGAAGCTCCGGGTACAGCTGGTGGATCTCCCGTTGCGCGTCGTCGACGATCTTTTTCGACCAGTAGTCCCGGTCGCTCTCGGCCGTGGTCTCCTGTCCTGCGGCGGAGAGCAGGACCCACGCGTGGAGCATCCGCAGCGTGCAGTCGCGCAGCCGCGCCTCCTGCGCCGCCCACAGGGCGGCAGAGCGACTCTCCGGAGAACCGTCGAGTCCTACGGTGATGACGGGGTCCATGACGAGTGCCTCCATCTCCTCGGGATCACTGCGGCGTCCCGCCGGGCGGAAACCGGACGAGAGGGCTGGGGGTTCCTTCCCCTCCCATCATGCGGCTCTACCTTCTTCCTGGGTCTGCCCCAGCCATTCGTAGGGTTGTGGCACCCAGGGGAGCTGGGTGTGGCTTTCATGCGGCTGCCGTC